>NZ_JBEXQW010000050.1:0-54744 GCF_040612775.1 Streptomyces sp. NPDC006339 | reverse complement strand
GCTTCGAAGCACACCGCGATCATCCGGTAGGCGCCGACTATGGCCAGCGCGTACCAGGCCCAGTGGAGCTCCACGAAGCCTCCTTCATCAAGCAGTTGGAGTCCCCGGTCGCGTCCTTGCACCCGAGGACAGAACACAGCGTGTTCTCACCCCTACTCACCGATACGGGACCCCGTCAGGGTTACTCCTGCGACGCACGTTCTCTCCGGAAGGTGCCGATCCGGTTACGCAGAGTGCCCGCTACCTGCGAACACGTCCGAACGAGTGATCCAAATCACACAACGTCAAGGTTTGGTCGCCAGGCCCGCGCCACCGCGCACCACCTCGTTCACCAGCCCGTCCTGACGACCGCTCACCGACGGCTCTGCGGGATGCGCCCGCGTACGCCGCTGGCGCGGGGGCGCCCCGGCCGGTGCCCGGCGACCGCCGCCCTACTGCGGCTACTCGCGACGGTGGGCTCGCCACGCCTGACCAGCCGTGAGGGCGCGTTCCCGGTAGCGGCGGAGCTCGGGAACGCCCTGGTCTGCGCGCTGAGCGCTGCCGAAGTGCGCGGCGTCCAGTGCTCCGTGGAGTGCCTGGATGAGGTGGGCTGCCTTCTGAGCGCGGACCAGGCCGCCGCCTCGGCGTCGCAGTGCCGGGAGACGGCGGACGGCCTCCTCGCGGGTGATCGCGCCGCGTGCCCGTACCGGGTGATCGGCGGGGAGGCACTGGAGGGCCTTGCTGACCTCCCCGATGAGGAGCTGGGCGTAGCCGGTCAGTTGGAGGGCCGCATCGTTGGTGCCTTTCGGCTCGGGGGCGGTCTGCCGCCAGCCCAGCACCGTGGTGGCCAGCTCCTCGAGGCGGTCCCTGTCGAGCGGGATGTCGGCCGTGAGGGTTCCGGTGGGGTCGTGCAGGACGATGCCGCGGGTCATCTGGTCGTCTCCTCCAGGGCCTGGTTCCAGGTGTTGATGGCGTCAGGGGTCAGCAGGGGGGCGACGGGGGCGCCGACGAACTGGTGCTCCAGGAGGTAGAGGGCGGCGGTGCCGGCGTGGCCGTCGAACAGCTCGCTCATGCGGGTGCGGATCGTCTTCTCGTCCTGGTCGTCGGTGCCGAACAGGAGCTGCGAGTAGATCCGCCGGCTCCAGACGTCGACGGGGTAGTCGGAGGGGTCTCGGGAGGCGTGGGAGTTGAAGACGGCCGCGGTGACGGGGCCGACGCCCTTGATCTGCTGGAGGACTTCCGCGCGGTTGGGCATGGCGGCGACCTCCTCGGAGGTGTGGTCGCGGAAGAAGGCGGCGAGGGCGACGAGGTACTTGTCGCGGTAGCCGAGGCGGTCGACGGCGCGGAACGTCGCGGCGGGGATGTCGGCGATCTCGGCGGGGGTGAACCAGGCCCGCAGGGTGATGCCGTCGAAGTGGACGAGGTGGCCGTAGTTGGTCAGGAGGCTGCGGGTCATCTGCTCGCTGCGGGCGATGGTGGTGTTCTGCAGGAGCGTGGCGATGACGGAGATCTCGAAGAAGTCCTCGGGGCAGGACTGCCGCATGCCGGCCAGGGCGGCGAGGGGGGCGTTCATCAGTGGGACGCCGGTGGCGAGGTCGTGGAAGGCGGCGAGGTCCTCGTCGAGGCCGTAGGAGGCGATCAGGCGGCGTCGGAGGCGGTCGCGGTGCTCGGGCTTGTACTCGCCGTCGGTGTGGACGTCGGCGACGAGCGTGCGGTCGTCCTCCTGGCGTACGGCGACGCCGAGGACGAGGTCGTCGATCCGGAAGGTGCGCCACGATCGGTCGGCGGTGTGGGCCTCGAGGGCGGTCGGGTAGTGGCTGGGCTTCCAGAAGGTGTGGCGGAAGTCGAAGGGGCCGGAGCCGGTGACGGGCAGCGGCAGGGTGTCGGCGTGCTCGAGACGGCGGATCGTGGGCATCGTCAGGCTCCGGGGTGTCGGCCGTGGGTGGATCGCAGGCGGGAGTCGTCGTTGAGCGGCGCGGGCGGCGGGGCCGGGCCGGCGGCGGTGTCGTCGTACGCGGCGAGGGTGCGGCGGAGCCGGTCGGCGATGGCGTGGCGGAGCTCGGCGGGTTCGGTGGGGATGACGTCGGGCCCGTAGCTGGTGACCAGGGGGATGAGCCACTCCCAGCGGTCGACGAAGAGGTGGATGGTGAGCGATCCGTCGTCGTGCTCGTGGACCTGGGAGGTGGACTTCAGGCTCAGGCGCAGCAGTTCGTCCCGGGCCGCCGGGGCGACGTCGAGGGTGACGCGGACGTCGCCCTTGCCGTAGTCCTCCATCTCGGTGTCCCACCAGGTGCGGACGGTGAAGTCCTCGGGGTAGGCGAAGGTGAGGTCGGTGAGCTGGAGCCGGTCGACGAAGTTGAGCCGGAACCGATCGGGGGCGCCGCCGGTGGCGGGGGCGGCGACCATGTGCCACTCACCGGCCTTCCACACGGCTCCATAGGGCTTGAGCAGGGCGGTGGCCTGCTCGCCGGTCTTCGTGCGCCAGGCGGCGTCCAGGACGATCCCGGTGAGCATCGCGGTGCGCAGGACGGGCAGGTGCCCGGAGCCTTCGTCGCGCCAGTACCAGTCGGCGGTGTCGAAGTGGATGCGCCGGGCCAGGCGGCGGACGACGTCCTGGACGGTGTCGCTGACGCCTGCGGCGCGGGCCCGGTCGGGGCCTGCCGTGTCGGGTTCGACGAAGCCGAGCACGTACAGGCGCAGGGCGTGGTCGGAGTCGATGGTCAGCGGGTCGAGGGCGGTGTCGGGGCCGAGGCGGTAGCCGCCGGTCTTGCCGGGCGTGGCCTGGACGGGGATGCCGGCGGCCGCGAGGGTGGCCATGTCGCGGTAGATGGTGCGTTCGGTCACGCCATACCGCTTGGCGAGTTCCTGCGCGGGCACGCTGGCGCGGCTGCGGAGCTGGTGCACGATGCCCAGTTGGCGTGCCACGACGGCATTGACCATCAGCTCACCGCCCCGAGCGGGTAGACGTGGCCGGTGGTGTACGCCCACTGCGGGCCGGCCGCCAGGTCGATGCACGCGGCGGCGACCTCGTCCAGGGTGAGGGGCCGGCCCCAGGGGAGCTGGGCGTAGTAGGCGTCGGGGTCGGTGACGCCCTTGAGTGCCATGACGTGGTGGGCGAGGGGCGAGTCGATCAGGGACGGGGCGAGCAGGTTGACCCGTACGCCGTGGAGCTGTTCCTCCTTGGCGAGGGTGACCACCAGGCTCTCCAGGGCGGCCTTCGCGGCGCTGTAGGGGCCGTTGTTCGCGCGGGCGGCGCGGCCGGCGTCGGAGCCGAGGACGACGACGGAGGCGCGGTCGGTGCGGGCGCGGTCGGCGAGCGCGTGCCAGGTGTGCACGAGGCTGAGCACGTTGGCCTGGTAGACGGCCGTGAACTCCGCGGCCGCGGTGTCGGCGACCGGCTTCTTGGACGACGGGGCCCCGACGCAGGCGAAGACGGCGCGCAGCGGCCCTGCCGCGCGGGTGACCGCGTTGTGCAGCGCGATGGCGGTCCTCGGCTCGGCGGAGTCGTAGTGCACCCACGTGGCGGGCGGCGCGTCCGGGCCGGGGGCGGTGGTGCGGTAGGTGGCGATCACCTGCCAGCCGGAGTCGGTGAGCCGGGTGGCGATGGCGCGGCCGACCGCGCCGCTGGCGCCGGTGACGACGGCCAGCGGCGCGGGGCCGGTCTTCTCCTCGGTGGCGGTCACGAACGCTCGGCCTCGGCGTGGGCGGGGGCGTCGGGGTGGTCGGTGTCCCACATCTCGGCGAACCGCATCTGTTCGGCGGGGATGCCGACGAGCGCGCCGACGCTCTGGGCGAGCGCGATCGCCCGCTCGCCGCCGCGGCGGATGCGGACGACGGTGTGGGGGAAGGCGACGAGCATCTGCTGCTCGTCGATCAGGTGGGCGTAGTACAGCCGGGGCAGCAGGGCGTCGGCGAGCTGGTGCGCGTACGCGGGCGCCTGGTCGGCCGGGACGGTGAGCTCGACGATCTCGATGGGGGTGTGGTCGTCGAGGAGGTGTCGGTAGCGGCGGATCTCGCTCACTCCGGGTGCCTGGGGTACCTGGCCGTCGGTCAGGCTCTCGGTGATCACGATCGCGCGCATCGTTGCGGACATCAGGGGGCGAGCCTCTCGTGTGGGTCAGCGGAAGGGGAAGGGGACGACGGTGTGGATGCTGCGCTCGGCGCACAGGGCGAGGAGCCGGTCGACGCCGAGGCCGAAGGTGAAGACGTCGGCCGGGCCGGCGGCGTCGAGGTCGTCGAAGAAGTCGACCGGGCCGCGGTCGCCGGTGATGCCGTGCAGCTCGGTGCGCAGGGCGATGTTGGCCTCGACCATCGGCCGGTAGTCCGCGGAGCGGCGGAGCTTGAGGCCGCCGTCGGCGCACTCGATGCCGCCGGCGATGAGGGAGAACCGCTCGGCCCGGCCGGTGGCCTCGTCGATCCGGCTGTTGTGCCGCAGCGGGTGGGGGAAGGCGGTCAGCACGGTCGGGGTGGTCAGGCCGGGCTCGATGGCGTGCTTCATGAAGTCCTCCAGCACCTCCCAGTCGGTGGCCCCGGCGCGGTGGTTGTTGCTGGTGAGCCACTTGCGGGCGCCGTCGGCGAGGTCCTGGTCGGCCGGCGGGCCATCCGTGTGGAGGGCTTCGCCGGCGGCGTCGTGGAAGGACTGGATGCGGATGTGGGACCAGTCGATGCCGGGGGTCTGGAGGCGGCCGTAGGCGGACAGGACGGCGTGCTGGATCAGGCCGGTGAGCAGGCTGATGCCCTGGGAGAGGCTGAGGTCGCGGGCGGCGGCCTGGCACATGGTGAACTCGATCGCGCGGCGGTCGTCCTCGCGTTCGGCGCGGACCATCTTGCCCAGGTCGTAGACGCGGTCGAAGGCGATGGCCAGGCGCCGCAGGTGGTCCTGGGCGGAGTGGCGCAGGTGGTAGTGCTCGCCGGTGAGCGGGTTGGTGGTGTCGAACTGCGGGATGGGGGCGCTCTCGCGGGCGCGGCACAGCAGCGGCGTGGACACCTCGGTGAACGACAGGCCGTGGAGGTGTTCGCGCAGGGCGCGGACCATGCGGGCCCGGCGCTGCAGGAGCTTCTTCTCCTCGGGGTTGTCGCGCAGGAAGGTGCCGTAGAGGCGGGCCTCGGGCTGGGCGAGGGTCATCGGGTACCTCCGGGCAGGGACGCGGCGGGCCGGGTCCAGATCGGGGACAGGGTCAGGGCGTGCTCGGCGTCCGGGTCGAGGACGACGTCGGTGCCGATGGGCAGGGTGTGCTTGAGCGGGGTGTGGCCGAAGGGCAGGCCGAAGGCGATCGGGAAGGCGTACTCGGCGCACAGGTCCATCACCATGTCTCGTACGCCCCAGTCGCCGGCCGGGTCGCAGCCGACGAGGTCGCCGACGACCATGCCGGCGATCCGGTCCAGGACGCCGCGGTCGCGGAAGTGCGTCAGCGTCTGGTCGAGGACGTCGACGCTCTTGAAGGCGTCCTCCCAGACGAGGACGGCGCCGTCCCAGATCGGCTCGTACGGGGTGCCGAGCAGGCAGCGCAGCGAGGACAGGCAGCCGGCGATCAGCCGGCCTTGGGCGGTGCCGGGGCGGGCGAAGTCCAGGGGCGCGTTGATCTGCAGGGCTGCCGGGTCGCCGGTCAGGACGGCGGTGAAGTGGTCCAGGGTCGACTGGGGGCTGTCGGCGGCGCCGAAGTCCCAGACGACCGATGGGCCGTGGATGGTCGGCATGCCGGTGCACTCCGTGATCGCGTTCAGCAGCACGGTCGGGTCGCTGACGCCGACGATCGGCTTCGGGTGCGCGGCGAGCAGCGTGAAGTTGAGGCCGCGCAGGAGCCGGTTGGCGTTCTTGCCGCCGCCGGCGACCACGATCGCGTCGATGCCGGGGTCGGCGACCATGGCGTGGAAGTCGTGCAGCAGCTCGGACTCGGTACCGGCGCGGTAGCCGTGCTGGCCGGCGGCGTGCCCGGCGACCTGGGTGTGGAACCCGAGGCTTTTCAGGGTGTCCAGCCCGCGGGCGAACGGCTCGGGGTGCAGGGCCGGCTCCGGGGCCGACAGGGTGACCACCCCGATCCAGTCGCCCTGGGCGAGCGGACGGGGCAGTGGGCGATCGGGGGACACGGTTCTCCTTGGTTGACGTGGAGCGCTGTACGGCCGGGCGCGCGCGGGCGCCCGGCCGTACAACGACGAGCGGGGTCAGGACGTGGGCGCGAGGCGCATCTGGGTCTGCTGGCGGGCCCGGGCCGCGGTGGCGGCGGAGGTCCACGGCGTCAGGCTGGTGTAGTAGTCGAAGTTCGACCAGCCCTCGAGGGAGTCGGGCGGCTCGAAGCCCAGCTCGACCGCCTTGTCCCACAGCTCCCCCACCCCCGGGTAGGGGGCGAACAGGTGCACGCGGGTCTCCGGTACGGGGTCGAGCTGACGCAGTTCCTCGATCAGGGTGTAGGTGTCCTCCACCTCTGCGTCGGTCTCCCCCGGGAAGCCGACGATGAAGGTGTAGGAGCCGAGGATGTTGTTGGCGGCGATGTCGGCAGCGACGTCGAGGATCTCCGCGCGGGTGATCTCCTTCTTGACGATCTCGTTCAGTACCCGGTCGTTGCCCGACTCCACGCCCATCAGCAGGCGGGAGCAGCCGCTCTCGGCGATCCGCTCCAGCAGCGGCAGGCCCTTCCTGCGGGCCTTGAGGATGTCGTTCGGGTTGATGCTGGCCGCCCACCGCAGGTCCAGCCCGCGGTCGATCAGACCGTCGCAGAACGCCATCGCTCGCTGCAGGTTCACGAAGAAGTCGGCGTCGTAGAACTTCACGCCGTCGATCGCGAACCGCTGCTTGAGGTCGGCGATGTCGTCGAGGAGCGGGCCGGCGAGCATCGCCGAGTACTTGCGCTTGTAGATCTTCTCGTAGCAGAAGTCGCACTTGTAGACGCAGCCCTGGCTGGAGACGTAGTTCAGGGTCCGGGACGCCACCGTGGGGTCGTCGCGGATGTAGTCGGCGACGTTCAGCAGCGACCACGGGTACGCGCCGAGGTTCTGGGTCCGGGGCGGGTTCGGCTTGCCCTCGAAGACCGTGGTGCCGTCGTCGATCCGCAGGCCCGGGACCAGCCGGCGCGGGGTGCGGCCGAGGAGCGACTGGACGTACTGCAGCATCGAGTTCTGCCCGGGCCCGGTCAGGACCGCGTCCACGAGCGGGTCGGCAGCGGTCTGCTCCGCGAGCACGTTGACGTGCGGGCCGCCGAACACCACCGGCGGGCAGAAGGCCCGCTTCTTCGCCGCCCGGACCAGGTCCAGGGCGTGGCCGATCTGGCCACCACCGGTCATGATGCTCACCCCGATGCACACCGCCGAGTCCAGGTGCTCGTCGAGGAAGCTCTCCCACGCCTGGGCGTCGCGCTGGTTGCCGTCGAAGAGGACGACGTTCACCAGGCCGCTCTCGAGCAGCGGCTTGGCGAGCGTGAGCAGCGAGAACGGCATCCAGTGGTAGACGTAGTCCTTCTCGTGGTCGATCTTCGGGTACGCGAGGAGCACCGTGGGCCGGCCCTCGACCGGCTCGGTGACGGCGCACGGCGAGGTCCCGGCCGCGGGCGGCGTCTGGGTCAGGCCGGGCAGGCCGAGGAACGTGCTCACCGGCTCACCCCCGCCAGCTCCGTCGGCTCCGCGTGCTTGCGGAAGTCGGCGGCCGCGTACATCTCGAAGGCCGCCTCGACGTGGGCCGCGACGCCCTTGGTGTCGCCGGCGTCCAGGAGCGGGGCGAGGTCGACGGTCACGTCCTCGCGCAGCAGGCAGAACTGCAGCCGGGCGTCCGCGGTGAGCCGCAGGGCCATCAGCGCGTCGTGGCAGGGGAAGAGGGGGCAGCCCCGGCACACCGCTCCGTACCAGGCGCCGGCCGTGGAGTCCTTGACGACGACCTTCGTCCCCGACGGCATCGTGAACACCGTCATCGGGTGCCCCAGGCCGCCCTGCTGGACGACCTGCTCGGCCACGGCGCGCTTCCGGAGCCCCTCGGCCAGGTTCTCCAGCGGGACGTACAGGTCGGGCAGGTTCATCTTCCGCTTGATCTGCAGGCGCCGCTCGTAGCTCTCCGCGCCCTCGCCGAGGTCCTTGATGATGTCGAGCAGCTTCACGCTGTCGACCCCGGCCTCCTCGCACCAGCCGATCAGGGGCTCGATCTCCGGGGTGTTGATCCCGGACATCACCACCACGTTCACCTTGACCGGCAGTCCGGTCGCCACGCAGGCCCGGATCGCGTCGAGGACCTCGGCGTGGTCGTCCGGGCCGCAGATCTCGCGGTGCAGGTCCGGGTCCAGGGTGTCGAGCGAGACGTTGAACTGGGTGACGCCCGCCTCCGCGAGCGCGGGCGCGAGCTCGCCGATCCGCGGGTGCCGGGAGATGACCTCGACCTCGCGCATGCCGGCCTCCTCGCGCAGGCGGCGGACGACGTCGACGAGCGGCCCGTACAGGGCCGGGTCTCCCCCGGTCAGCTTGACCGAGTCGACCCCCTGGGCCTTCACCGCGGCCGCGACCGCGAGCAGCCGGTCCGGGTCCAGGTCCGTGCCGGACTCCGTGGCCACGGCCTCGCCCGAGGGCCGGCAGTAGAAGCAGGACCTCTTACAGCGGGAGTTCACCGTCACCCGCCACTGCGGTAAACGACGCATGTCACTCGTCCCCTCGGTCTGGCGAACATTCACGGTCATAGCCTTCCGATCCCTCTCTCTGAGCAGCAACGATGTGGAACGAACTCGATGTCAGGGTTCGAGCGCAGGGTGGCGGCGAACCCTGACACCGGAGTCGGGACGGCCCCGTAACCCCTGCGGTGCGTGGTGCCGGGCGGGCCCGGCTGACGTGCCCTGCGGCGGGCAGCGGTGAGGTTCGGGCGAGGTCGTGGGCGCGGCCGGCCAGGAACCGGAAGGGTCGGCCGCGCCCACTGGTCGGTCCGCCTTCGAACCGGTCGACCTGACGGTCAGGCGCCGAGGCGGGCCACGGCCTCCTTGAGGAGGACGGCGTTCGCGGCGGAGTCGTGGTTCATGACGAGTCCCTGGTGGGACAGGGCGTCGAGGTGCTCGCGCAGGACGCTGCGGTCGCTGGGGCCGGGCAGGAGGCCGAAGACGTCGGGGTAGCGGTCCTCGGTCGTCTCGTCGAAGAAGTCGCCGTCCTGGACGCCGCGCTCGTTGTCGGTGAGGCGCGGTGCGGCGCCGGCGATGATCTGCGGGTAGAGGACGCCGACCGCGTGGCCTTCGGTGGCGAGCGGCATGGACAGCCAGCTCACGAGCTGGTCGGGCCAGAACTGCGGCTTCAACTCCTTGCCGGACTTCTTCCACAGGGGTTCGCGACGTCCGGCGAGGAGGGCGTCGGTCACGCTCTGGTGCTGGGTGGGGTGCATCTGTTCGCCGGAGGCCAGGCGGGTGCGGACGGTCTCGAAGAGGTCGAGCGCGTCGAGGAGACCGAAGCCGAACGCGGCGGCCGACGGCCAGGGCAGGACCCGCACGATGCCGTCTTCCACCCGGGCGAACACCCGGTCGTTGGCGAGCAGGTGCCAGCCGGCGCGGGCGAGGGTGAGGGCGGTGGTGGTCTTGCCCGCGCCCTTGTCGCCGAGGGTGAGAATCGTGGCGCCGTCCGGGCTGGTGACGGCGGAGGCGTGGAGGATGGCCCAGCCGTCGGCGAGGAGCTGGGCGCGGACGAGTTCGCGGGCGAGTCGGGCGGAGGCGGTGGCGAGCTCGGTCTCGTCGGTGCCGACGATCCGCAGGAGGCGCCAGTCCTCGTCCCAGCGGTAGGCGAGGGAGCGGTCGGCCGAGACGGCGGTGACGAGGCTGCCGTCGCGGACGACGAGGAGGTCGGCCCCGGCGTACTCGACCGTCTCTGCGTCGCCCTGCTCGACGACGCTGGCCAGGGCCAGGAGTTCGGCCTCGTCGAGGTCGGCGGAGACCGTCGGTCCGTCGGTGTCGGTGGTGGGCGCGGCGCTCCACCAGCCGCCGAGGTAGCGGGTGGCCCAGTCGGGGACGGTGTCGGTCGTGCTGGTGACGGTGACGGCCTGACCGTCGGCGGTGGTGATGCGTACGGAACCCATGCGGGTCAGATCTCCTCGGTGAGTCGGTAGGCGGTGTGGAGCTTCTCCGTGGCCGCGTCGAGCTGGGCGGACTCGGAGTCGTCGAGCGGCGGCGGGCACAGGGTCGGGATTCCGTCGGTGTAGTGCACGGGCATCCCGAGCCACACGCCCGTCTCCTGGCGGACGGACACCTCGGTTACTCCGTCGGCCAGGCCGAGGCTGTGGGTGAGGGCGTCCAGGACGGCGCCGGCGGGCCCCAGGCGGGTGCGGCCGATGCCGTCGCTGATCCGGCGGGGCCGGGCGGCGAGTTCGTCGCGTACCCGCTGCACGGGGACGGTGACGGGCTCGCCGTGGACGGTGGTGGTGGACGCGCAGATCACGGCCGCGTCCCCGTGCTCGCCGATCACGTGTCCGCGGACCGCCGCGGCGGGCACGCCGAGGTGGCGGGCGAGGGTGAGGCGGTAGCGGGCGGTGTCGGTCGCCGCGCCGATCCCGACCACCCGCGCGCAGCCGGAGCGTTCGGCGAAGACACGGGCGAGGACGTCGACGGGGTTGGTGACCATGACGGCGACGCCGGTGTAGCCGGTGAGCTGCCGGGCGAGGTGGACGATGAGCGCGGTGTTGGCGATGAGCCCGGCCATCCGCACGTCCCGGACGGCGGTGTTGGTGAAGTGGGCCCGGGGAGAGAGCACGACGGCGTCGCAGGCTCCCATGGCCTTGGGGGTGGTGACCGTGACCCGCATGGCGGAGCCGGTGACCTGGGTGAGGTCCTCCAGGTCGGCGGCGAGGCCGTGGGCGCTGGCCTGCGAACCGGACGCGACGAACAGCTCGCGGCACCAGCCGCCGGCGACGAGGAGCGCGCCGACACTCTGCCCGACCGCTCCGGCTCCGATCAGTCCGATCCTCATGCGGCTGCTGCCTCTCGTGCGCGGGTCAGATACAGGCGCCACCAGGTCGCCCCGTCCTCGGTGCCGGCGAGCGGGGCCGTGGCGCGGTCGAGGAGGTCTGCGACGTGCCGGGCGCGGTCTCTCACTCCGGCCGCGTGTGCGGACAGGGGCAGATCGGCCGGGGCGGTCAGGTAGGTGGACAGGATGTTGAGGCTGTCCATGAGGACCAGGACGACGAGCTCGCGCAGCCACCCGGACCGCTGCTCGGCCGGGAGGCGCCGGGCTGAAGCCCGGACGAACGAGTCGACCCCGCACAGCACCACGCCGGCGGCGGCCGGGCCGCGGGCGACCAGTCCGAGCACCAGGCGGGAGACCAGCTTGGCCGTGTCCGCGACCTCGTTGCCGCGCATCAGGCCCGGGTCGAGGTAGACCGGCCGGCCGCCGTCCACGGGGAAGGCGGCGTGCTCCGGCTTGAGGTCGCCGAAGACGACCGTCCCGGCCGGGGCGGAAGGAACGCGGCGGGCCCGGCGCAGCCGGGTCACGACCGTGCTGAGGGTCTCGCCCTGACCGGTCTGCCGCAGGTAGAGGCCGCCGCTCAGGCCGTTGAACTTGCGGGCGAACGTCCCGGAGATGCCGCGCTCGCGGATCGACGCGCCCTGGACGGCCTCGGCGACGCCCCGGCGGGCGAGTCCTTCAGCGACGTCTCGTACGACCAGGCCGAGCAGCTCGCGCGTGCGGCCGGGCTCGGCCTCGATCAGCTCGGTGAGCGTCGGGCCCGTCACCGGCTCGGTGAACAGCACGCCTCGGGCGTGCCCCGCGAGCGTCACCGTCCCGAGCCGGGCGGGGCCGGCCAGGGTGCGCAGTTGGACGGCCTCGCGGGCAGTGATCGAGCCGGGCGAGACCAGGTAGGCCGCCTGCCGGGCGCGCACGGTCTCCAGATCGCCGCACGCGCCACGCAGCACCGACACCAGCGAGACCCCGCAGACGGAGGTCTTCGCGTACACGTCCCGGCCGTCGACGCTGAGGCGCTGCACGTAGCTGGTGACGCTCGGCGTCACCGGGCCCGGGACGACCTCGGCGCCCGGCCACGCGGTCTGTGCCGCCGCGATCACCTGCTCGGCCGCCATCGCGAGCACGTCGGCCGCCACCGGGGGCATCACGCGGACCACCTGCTCGGGGCCGCGGCGGCCAACGGGTCCGTCCGGCCGGAGAGCGACCGGGGCTCGCGGCAGACGCACGTGCCCGAGGGCATCGCGGTCAGGGTGTAGAGGACGTGCCCCGGGCCGATGACGCTCACAGCCTCCGGGACGTACGCGCCTCGGGCGAGGCGCTCCGCGACGTCCTCGAGCCCGCACCGGTCCTCGACCCAGCGGCGCAGGGTGCCGCCCGGGAAGGGCCGGGCGTCGTCGGGGTCCTCGTCGAGCCGGTCGGCGAGGTGCTCGGCCGCCGCGGTCAGGCGCCGCACGGCGCCCCACGGTGTCGGGGCCCCGTCACGCGACAGGAGCCAGAGGTACGGTTCGATCGGGGTACCGGCCCACGCCTCGCAGTGAATTGTGGCCGTGCCGTCTGCGGGTCCGCCGAAGGGTGGGACGTTGAGGGCGGCGAGACGGAAGGTCGGTAATCCCATCGGGTAGGTGCCGGTCACGGGTTCACCGCCGGCGGGGCGTCGGGGCGGGGCGCGTCGTCCTCGACGGTGAAGATCGCGCCGATCAGGTCGGCCAGCTCCTCCAGGGACGAGTCGAGCCGGGCGGCGGCCCACTGGTCGTGCAGGTCCGGGGTGACGGGCTCCGCGTTCTCGCGGCGGCGGGCGGTCACGGGCGCACCTTCTTGACGTTCAGCTCGCACCAGACGCGCTTGCCGGTCGTGACCCGTTCGACGCCCCACCGGTCGGAGAGGGCACCGACGAGGACCAGGCCGCGGCCGGACTCCTCGTCGGCGCCCGGCGCGGCCGGCGGGGGCATCTCGGTCCGGTCGGTGTCCAGCACCATGATGCGCACGGTCGTCTCGACGGGACGCGTGACGGCCACACCGATGGTGCGCGAGCCCGTGTGCGTGACGGCGTTGGTGACCAACTCGGAGACCAGGAGCTCGGCCGTGTCGGCCAGGTGCTCCAGGCCCCAGGCCCGGAGGGTGCACGCGACGCCGTGCCGGGCGCTCGCCGGAGCCGTGTCCCGGGCGACGTGGTTCGCGCGGTAGCTGGGGTGGGCTGCGGACGCGTCTTCGACCACGCCGGCCCTTGCGCCGATCACCTGGTGGCCTTTCGGAGCGCGGGGGTGCGCTGTATCGGCGGTGTGGAGAACAGCTCCACGTACAGGGCGCAGGTGTCGGTGGTCCAGCGGGCGGAGGGCCCGTGCGCGGCGGCGAAGGCGCTGCCGGGACGGCGCCTGGTGCTGAGAGGGGTGTTGCTCTGGCTCGTCGTCATGTCGGCCTCGGCGTTGTGAGGATCTGCGGCTGGGGAGTGGCGGCCCCGCCCCCGACGGGGGACGGAGACGGAGGCCGCCGTGCCGGGCCCTGCTCAGACCCGGCGGTTCAGTGGCGTGACCGTGCGTACGCACGCGGATGGAACCTGATGAACGGTCATCCGGCCTGCGCCCAGCATGCTCCTACTTGTGGGGCATCCGCAATATTGCGGTCGCGATCCGCAGCTTCGAACTGCCGTGCCCCTCCTGCAAGTTGCAATGTTGTGAAAGACTCCGCGTATGGCCACTACTCAGACGACACCGCCGGTCATACGGCGGCGACTTGGGGGTTTGCTCCGCCAGTTCCGCAAGCAGGCGGGCGTCACCCTCGCGCAGGCTGCCTCGTACCTCGGCTGGGAGAGCACGCGTCTTTCGCGGGTTGAGACAGGGCAGTACCTCATCAAGGCCACGGAGCTCGAGAAGCTACTGACGGCGTATGGAGTCGCGGACAACGAGGTCATCGCAGAGCTCGCCGAGGCTGCGGAAGGCGGACCGCGACCGTGGTGGACGGCGTTCGACGACATCCTTCCCCGGCCCTACGCCGACTCCATCGCGCTGGAGTCGATCGCGCTGACGATACGCGCCTACTTCCCCCAGCTCATCCACGCCCTCCTGCAGACGCCGGCCTACGCCCATGCCGCGATCTTCAGCTCTCCCAGCGAGTCTGTCCGCAAGCACGCCGACTCCTTGGTGCAGGTGCGACAGGCGAGGAAGTCGGTCCTCACCCGGGCCGAGAACCCCGTCGTACTGGAGACAGTCATCGACGAGTCCGCTCTCTACCCGCGCGTCAGCACCGTCGCGGCCGACGTGATGCGAGACCAGCTCCGCAGCCTGCTCGAGATCTCCAAGCGCGACAACATCACCATCCGCGTCATGCCCCTGGACGCACCCCCGCATCCGGGCCTCACCAGCAACATGACGATCATGGACTTCCGGCGCCCCTGGCCCGCCCTGGTGACGGTCGATCACCTGCGGGGTGGGATGTTCCTGGAGGAACCGGAGGATGTCGCAGCGTTCAAGGAGGCGTTCGACGCCGTCCTGGAAGCTGCCCTCCCCGCCGAAGAATCCCGGCAAAAGATCCAGAGCTACATGGAAGGAAACGCCCGTGGCTAGCAAGACCGGCCTTAACGCTCCCGACTTGGGGCCAGTCCAGTGGCGGAAGTCGTCGTACTCCGGCGGTGGAGAAAGTCAGTGCGTCGAGATCGCCGACGTGCCGTCCTGGGGCGGTTTCGCTGTTCGCGATTCGAAGAACCCAGACGGCCCTGCCATCGTCTTCGACGCGACGGCTTTCACCGCCCTCATCACCGCCATTCAGGACGCGCGCTTCGTCATCTGACGATGCAGTGCAGCGGCCTGGTTCCCCCAATCCTTAGCGGGGGGGAGCCGGGCCGCCCTCGTACGTCCGCACCCACACGCGCCTGCGGCGTACCGCCCGGCCCTCCCAGCTACCAGCGGGAGGGCCGGGCCGTCGCCGTCCGCCACGGCTGGCAGTCCCGGTTCGAGGACTGCCACCGGCGAGCTCCCGCTCATCATCATGGGCGAAGCACACCGGGGAGCTCGACGTGTTCCCCGCCCGCCTCCCAAGGAGACAACCGATGTCAATGCACAAAGCGGGCGACTGGCTGACCATCACCAGAGGGCCGGACAAGGGCAAGACCCTTCAGGTCTCCTCCGTCCGCATGTTCGCCGCCGACAACGGCTACTACCTCTGTGGCGGCAGGGGCCTATACAGCCCGAAGGACGTACAAATGGACCGCGCCCGCGATGGCGGAAACCCCTGCGCCGCGCCGTGCACTGCACGCCAGCACGACCTGACCGGCGTATGCGATCACTGCCTCGGCGTATGCCGATGCTGACTGTCCTTGGACAGCGAAGTGAGTCGTGTGCAGGGTCCTGATCTGGGGCGACTAGGTTGAATGCCAACGAGAGGGTCGTTCAGTCGAAGGCGTGGACGATGCTCTCGATGATGGCGTGCACGCCGCTCCAGTCGCCGGTGCCGCTGTGCTGCTCGCGTTGGGCTGTCCTGATCTTCGCCTCGAACGCCTTGTGCACCAGACCCTTGTGTGTCTTCGAAAGCGCCCCCTGGTGTCGCTGCACGGTGGGGATGAAGTTCCCCAAGTGGACTGGCATGAGGGTGCCGTCGGTGGTCAATACGTCTTTGCCGAGGTACATCTCCAGGGAACCGGCAACACCGTTCACGTCTGTCATCGAAATGGTTGAGGACGCTGAATCGGCGGTCGTGGGGTAACTGGCCAGCAGGGGCAAGTCCGGGTAGTGCAAGGCTTTGCAGCCTTCAGGAAGTCCCTGCTTCTTCAGCTTGGCGAACGCCTCATGCCCGCCGGCGTCGTTGTCGGCGATGGCCACGAAACGATGGGCGACGCCGGCCGCGATGAACGCGTTCACAAGGTTCACGAGCATGCCCACACCGCCCTGGGCCTTCCTTCCGGCGTAGTCGATGAAGCGGACGAAGCCCACGAGGTGCGGATGCGTGATGTGCATAGCCTCGGTGAGAAGGCGGGAGTCGGTGCTTCCCTCAGTGAGCACGATCAGCGGGGCATTATCTGGCAGGGCTGCGAGCTGGCTCTCGCGTGTGTGTCCTGCGATGGGCTGCGTCGTGTCGAGGTGCACGCAGCAGCCAGTCAACTCTCCGAGGTTCAGCCCGACCCGCGTGTCGTCGAGGGCCTGGTCGGTGATCAGCCGTATCAGGCTGCGTCCCTCAACGAACCAGCGGAGCTCCTCGACGTCACTGACGGTCTCGGTGAACTGATTCTCGTACTGGAGGTACTCCTGCAATGTGGCGAACGATTCAGCCGACCGGCGCGGTCGGATCGCCTCGCCGATGGCGGCGAGTAGTTCGTTGGGCTCGCGCGGGGGCCGGACGGTCTCCCACACCGAGTCGCCCTGCGCCAGCCGTTCCCGCGGTTGCCTCTGTTCCTCGCTTTCATAGCGCTTGCGCCACTCTTCGATGCCCTCTCCCAGGCTGGCAACGGCACGACGCGAGGTGAACCCCTGCGTGTTGAGACGCTGCCGCAACGCCCGGGCGGTGGTGTAGTACCCGAGCGCGTACTCGCTCTCGGGCCCCTCGTCGCCAGGGATGACCTCGCCGCCGTCAGCGCCGATGAACTTGCGGTCGGTCTCGATGAAGAGCGCTGCCAGTTCCGCGTCGTAGTGATCGCGGGCGTAGAGGAACTGGCAGTCGCCAGCAACCAGATATGAGTAATGCCCCATCCAGGCAGGGTGCCATGCCTGGGGAACGTCGCACCCCCCTTTGTGATGGCGGGCCCGCGGTCGGTGGGACCGGCGTCGCCGGAGATGCTGACGGTGGTGGCCGCGAGCAGTCCGGGTACCGCAAGGGCGAGAGCACCGAGGGGGCCGGGGGCGTGGGTGGTCAGGGCGGGTGAGCCGACGACGGTGTACCGGGCTCCGTCGCCGGGTCGCGCCTCGAGAGGAACAGGGCGAGGTCGCCGGGCCAGAACGCGGCGGCCAGGCGCTCGGCGTCGGGGATGAAGTGCAGCAGGTCGCAGGCCCACCGTCCGCCAGCCGCACCCGCCGCCCCGGGGCAGCTCCGCGATTCGCGGAGCCATCCACCGCCGGCGCACCGTCCCCGGCGGCGCGCTCCTCCTCGCCGTCACTGGCTTCGCTGCCGTCCCCAGCACCCCGCCACTCGGCTCTGCCCGCCCGCCTACAGATTCCGCCCCGGCGACGCCCGCCCCCCCCGTGACGCGTCGAGGCCCCGGGTCCATCCCGCCCAAGACCCGGAGCCGTCGACATGCCGAGAGGCCGACCGATCAAGTCTCGCGTCTGTGCCGGCGCGCTTACGGAAGCTGATTGGCGAAGGAGCGCAGCCAACCTCTGGGCGCTGTGGTCGCTGCGGCAGGAAGGGGCTGGTCCTGGGCTCTGGTGAGCCGGTCGCGTGTGTGGGCGGCTACGGTCGAGTCGGCCCCGAGGACGTCGGTCACCGTAGCAAGCAGTTCGCCGCCGAGGCGTTGGGATTCGAGCCCGTCGGGGACGGAGCACCACAGGCTGTACGCACGGCGGGCGGCTTCGGCTGTGTCCGGGTGGTCCACGCCTTGGACGTTGGCACGAAGCTGCAGTGAGTGCAGGTAGAAGCCCACTGCCGCTCTCTGGTCTCCCATCAGGTGAGCCAGGTATCCCCTGACTTCGCGTGCTTCGATGGTGTTGCGATCACTCTCTCCGTGCTCGGCGGTCGCGTCGTTGTCGATCTGTTCGGCGAGGATTATGGCGTCGTCGAGGTTCCCGCCTGCGGCCGTGGCAGCGACGCGGGCCAGGCGTTCGCGGATGCTCTCGCCGTGGCCGGTGGGAGGGGTGTCGTCACTCTCGATGGCAATGTCGGTCTGCCAGAAGTCGGCGGTGGGCGTGCCCCAGGGGCGGTAGAGCGGTTCGGTGGGCATGGTGGTCTCCGGTGTTGAACGTGGCATCACCAGTCCACGACCCGGCGGACTTCGGTGATGCGGGTGACAGCGCTCGTGGAGGTACGCCAGGCGCGGTAGCTGACGACGCGGGTCTGGACGCCGGTGCGCGGCGCTTCGACGATCATGTCGTGGCCGATGTACATGCCGACGTGGCCCGGGCGGGCGTCCGAGCCGTCCGAGCCGGCGTTGAAGACGAGATCGCCGGGCTTGGGGGCGTCCATGTGGACTTGGCGGCCGGTGTTGACCTGGTCGTACGTGACGCGGGGGATGGTGATTCCGGCGGCCTTGTAGGCCTGCTGCATCAGCGAGGAGCAGTCGCACCGCTCAACGGGGTTGATGCTGTGGGGGTTGGTGCACATGCCGCCCCACTGGTACCAGCCGCCTCTAGCCCGCAGGGCCCAGGCAACGGAGGTCTTGATCTCGCGCGGGGTGTCCGAGGGGAGTTCGTACCCGGCTGGAAGCGGGATGGCACCGCCTGGAGCCTCGGCAGTGAGCTCGATGCTCATCTGCATGATGACCTTGACGTAGCGGTAGGTCTCCCCTTCCTTCTGGCCTGGCTTGCGCGCCCACCAGATCGGCGGCACGCCGCGGAACTGGTCCACGCGCCTCCAGCCCGCGTTGTAGCCAGCAAGTGCGAGCTCGATCGGGCTGCCCTTGTAGCCGGGGTGGTTCTTGGCGGTGCGTAGCAGCTTGCACATCAGGCTGCCCTGGGAAGGGATGGCATCGGCGGGGTTCCAGACGTCCTTCGTGCCGTCACCATTTCCGTCGATGCCCTCGGTGGCCCAGGTGCCGGGCAGGAACTGCGCGATACCCATCGCGCCTGCGGAGCTGGTGGCTGTCGGGTTGAAACCCGACTCGCGCTTGAGCTGTGCCGCCAGGACCTGCGGCGTCAGGCCTTGGTCGCATGCTGCGGCGGCATCCGTGATCATCTGAACGTACTGCGCTGGTACGGCGCCCGGTCCGACCTTCAGGCCGGCGCCGATCGGCGAGATATCGGTTCCGTCCTCGGAGTCGTTGAACGTCGCGATCAGCATCACGACGGCCACCCCTAGGGCGAGCGGAGTCATCACCAGGGCTAATCCCACTGGTGCGATTAGGCCTCTGAGCCTCACGTCACCCCCGTGCCGCATCGGATTTGCACACTGGAAGCGTGCCCCTCGTCGCTGCCACCCCTGAGTGGTTGGCAGTGACGAGTCGTAACCCTATGCCATCAACCCAAGCCAGTAGGACTTTCATATCTTCACTTCAAGGGGGGCCTGCGTGATGTGCAATGATCCACCCTTGCTGCACAGGGAACTGCAGACGGCGTTACTTCGCGGACGCAAATATCGTGTATGGCGTTAGGGGTACGGTGAGGAAAGCACCTGCAATCCGACCTCAGTTACCTGAGCCGGCGCGCGTGGTTCTGCCGGTGATGGCGGCGACTGGCGGCAGCGGCAGAACCACGGTTGCTGCTCTGCTCGCGGGCGAATTCGCAGCGTTCGCTCGGACGGTGGTGCTGGATACGGCCCCGCGCCTCACCTCTCCCTGGCCCGAGTACGGCTCCGCTCCCGAGAGCAGCGGACTGGCCGCGCTTGCGCCCGATCGGCCCCTGACGCGCTCCGCTGTCCTCGCGGCCAGCGTGCACCGGCACAGCCCGGGCGGCCGGTGGCAGGTCCTTACGGACACCCGAGAGTGGCACGCACCGCCACTGTTTCTGCCTGAGCCGCCGGCCGCCTGGTATCAGCTCGCCGCGATCGGGGGCTGGCAGGCCGTCATCGCGGACACCGTTCATCCCGTCGCGCACGACGTGCTCGCCGCTCGATACGAGCAGCGGCAGGGACAGACCAGGGGCTGGTGCGAACTGCTGTACTCGGTTCCCCTCCTGTGCGCCGCGGCTACCGCCACCGGCGTCCAGGCCCTCCAGCAGGCGACCATGGCCCTACACGCCGAGGGCCTGCCGCTGCAGCGGATGGTCGTGGTCCTGGTGGGCCTCTCCGATGGTCGCCCGGCTCCAGCCGTGCGGGCCGCTGGCGCCATGCTCGCCTCGCGAGCCGCGGCCGTTGTGCACCTGCCCTTCGACACCCAGATCCGCGCACACGGACTGCGCGAGCCGCTGCGAACCCAGAGCACAACGCGGCAGGCCGCCGACCGAATCGCTAAGGCCGTACTCGACACCGCCCACGGCACGTGGGGAACGCCGCTGCCGGCAGCCCCAGTCCCGGCGGCGCTGTCTCACCCCGTCGCTCGCTACCTGACAAGGCATTGACGATGAGTCAACTCCTGCACGTGATGGCCACCCTTACTGACCCTCACTTCCGTGTTCCTGCAGACGGCCCCGTGCCGGCCTTCACCCCGTCGCTGCCGAGCAACGTCAGCACGCCGATTCAGACCATCCTGGCGTGGACAGCCGGTCTCGGCCTGGCCGGTGCCGTCCTCGGCGGACTCATTGGCTGGGCCCTGGTGGCAGTGGGGCACAACACCGAACGCGCCCCCTTGGCCGCACGGGGCAAGCAGAGCATTCTGTGGTCCCTGATCGGAGCTGGCGGAATCGGCCTGACCGCCTCCCTCGTCATGGCGTTCTATGGCTTGGCCAAGGGGCAGTGAGCCCGGTGGCGAGCCACGACCGAAGCGCCCGTCGTGCCCAGTTCACCCTCGCCGGCATCGGTCTTCTGGCTGTCGCTGCCGTCACGACCGGCGTCGTCTTCACTGTCTCCGTGCTGGAACCCGCGGACGGCAAGGCGCCCCATGCGGCGAAGCCGACAACCAGCGCTCCAGTCTCATCGCACCCGAGTGGCCTGTGGAACAAGGACATGACACCGGCGAAGGCCAAGCCGTTTCATCTCGTCGCGCCGACGGGGCAGGCAAACGGCATCTCCACCGGCTTCCCTCACAACACCAAAGGCGCCATCAGCATGGCCGTGTACTTCACCGAGGAGTACGCCCTCCTGGACGACCAGAAGGCCCGACAGCAGCTCGAGGCGGCCGTCTCTCCCGATACTTCCGGTTACGTCGACCAGAAGGTCAGCGAGGTCCGCAAGCTCCGTGAAGGCGTCGGCCTGCCACCCTCCGGTGGCAACCCGGCCGGACTGACCTTCACCACCAGCGTCAAGGCTGTACGCGCCAAGACCATCCGAGCCGAGGGGCTGCCGCTCGGTGACGTCCTGCACATCTGGTTCGTCTATGACCGGTACGCCACAGGCCCCGACGGGGGCGCGGACAAGAACCCGCTCCGGGACGAGACGTCCGACGTGATCGTGAAGTGGCAGAACGGGGCCTGGAAGCTCACGAACGAACCGGAGCTCTGGGCGAAGCGGACCTATCCCGTCGCCTACGACCCCGATTCCCCCTACGCGTGGCAGGACGGCTGGTGGCAGGTGCTCCATGAGGACTGATCACACCGCGCGGCGCTACGCCAGCGTGGTGTGCCTGCTGCTCGCCTTATGGTCCTGCTGGGCGGGAGGACTGGTCACCGCTCCAGCGGCCATGGCCGACAACCCGCACGCGCACGCGGACGTCGGGCCGCCCGACCCGATCCCGAAAGAGTGGGCCGCGGCCGGCGACAGCGTGGGTATCGACAACGACGGCAAGTACTGCCTGATCGACGACCCCGACGTCGAAGGCTGCCGCCCGGCGGAGGCGGGCGAACTGCCCGGGACGATCGACATCTGCGAGGGCCCCGACGGCGTCGCGTCACCGTCCTGCCCGGAAGCCGACCGCAGGGACTTCGAGATGCGGCAGCTCGCCAAATGGCGGGAGAAGGCCAAGCTCCAGAAGGGCTTCGAGAAGCGCAACACGATGATCAGCGGGTGCGTCGAGACGGGCGGTGCGTTCCTCGACTGCAGCCAGAAGGCCTACGCGAAGTACCCGTTGGAGACCGACGGCCCGCTCGACTGGGTCGCCGGCAAGATCTCCGAGCTCGCCTCAGACGCTCTGCAGGAGGCCGCCAGCTACATCGGCAAGGCCGTCGTGTGGCTGCTGGAAGAGTTCGCGAAGGCTTTCGACAGCGCCTCCACTATCGACCTGGACAACACCGGCATCGGCAAGGTCTGGGGCATCGCCACGGCACTGTCCGTGGTCATCGCCACCTTCCTGCTGCTGATTCAGTGGGGCAAGGTCAGCATCTCGCACCAGGGTGAGCCGGCCGCCACCGCGATCGTGGGTCTGGTCAAGTGGGCGGTGATCTCCTCGGTCTACTGGACCGCAACCCAGGCCGCGCTCGGCGTTGCCGACGCCATCAGCACCTGGATCATCAACTACAGCTTCGAAGGCGGCGGCACCCGCGAAGCCGATGCCACCAAGGCCTTGCAGCAGCAGCTCGGCAAACTGTTCGGCGGTCTGATCACCGGAGGCGGCGGAGGCGCCACCATCGGCGGCGCCCTGATCACCGGCGAAGGAGTGGCCGCGTCCGCCGTCGGCGTCATCATCGTCATCGGCATCGTCTGCATCATCGCGATCGCCGCCCTGTGGCTGGAGGTCCTGCTCCGCCAGGCCGGAATCATGATCCTGGTGGCATCCATGCCGATCGTGCTGGCCGGCCAGATGTTGGACGCCACCGCCGACTGGTGGCCGAGGGCCCGCAACGCTCTCATCAGCCTCATCCTGATGAAGCCTGCGATCGTCCTCGTCTTCAGCATCGGCTTCTTCGCCATGTCCGAAGGCCGCGGCGTACAGAACATGATCGTCGGGCTGCTGATCTTCCTGCTCGCCTGCCTCGCCTGGTCCGTCCTGGCCAAGTTCCTGACCTTCACCACCAATGGCGGCGGCAGCTCCATGGCCTCCGGCCTGCTCAGCACAGCCGGCTCCTCGGCCACCGGCGGCCGCCCCGAGCTCGGAGGAGCCGGAGCGGTCGGGGGCGGCAGCGGATACACCCGCGCGCTGGAGCGCGAGAACAGCCAGGCCGCCCCGCCCACAGGCGACCTCGGCTTCGCCGCTGGCGCCCGCAAGGCCGGTGCCCGCTCGTTCGGCACGAAGGTGCTCGGCACGGTCGCGCTCCCCCTGCAGGTGGCCGCAGCCGGAAAGGACGCGCTGGAGTCCGGCATGGCCAACACCGCGGCGAACGCCGGACTCGACCACGGCTCGCCCGGTGGTCGGCACGTCGTCATCGCCCGTCGGTCCGGTTTCCCCGAGCCGCACAGCGCCCAACCCGGTCATCCTCCAGCCGCACCTGAGCCGCAGCGGCCCGTGGAAGTGCCGCCCTCCCCGCGTCCGCCGGCACCCCGACCTGCGAAGGAGGACTGATCCGATGTCGTCCCAGCCCGTGACCTACGGCGGCTGGCAGAACGAGAAGTCCGGGTTCATGGGCAACCTGTCCGGCCCCGGCTTCGCCATGGTTGCCGCCGCCTCCGTGGCCACCATCATCCCCCTGAACCTCGGCAGTTGGAGTGCCGCTGGCCTCTTCCTGCCGATCGCTCTGCTCCTCCTGGTCCTCGCCTTCGGGCGAGTGCTCGGACTGAGCGCCGACGAGTGGATTCTCCTGGCAGTAAGGCATCAGATCGCTGTGGCTCGAAAGCAAAACATCTTCATGTCCGGGGCGTACGCTCCGCGCTCCCAGGTCACCGGCGAACAGCCGATGGACCTGCCGGGCGTGCTGGCGCGCCTGCGGATCCTGGAGGCCCCGGACGGACTCGG
Organism: Streptomyces sp. NPDC006339; assembly: GCF_040612775.1. Classification (NCBI taxonomy): domain Bacteria; kingdom Bacillati; phylum Actinomycetota; class Actinomycetes; order Kitasatosporales; family Streptomycetaceae; genus Streptomyces; species Streptomyces sp. NPDC006339. Next base: position 31,376 of record NZ_JBEXQW010000050.1, on the reverse strand, counting down.
TGGCCACCTGGGCGTCGTCCACGACCCGGTCGCCGGCACCTACACCGCCATCGCCCGGGTCACTTTCCCCGGTCTCGCCCTGGTCGACACCGACCGGCAGGCCAGCCGCGTCGCGACCTGGGCCAGCTTCCTGCGCACCTACTGCACCGAGGACACACCGATCACCCGGATCGCAGTGCACCAGCGCTGCCTGCCCGACGACGGAGCGGCGCTGCGGTCGTGGACGACCCGTCACCTGTCCCCCGATGCGCCGCAGGCCGCCGTACAGGCACTGTCGGAACTGATGGAAGGTGCCGGGCCCGCCGCCACCACCCGCGAGACCTATCTCGCGGTGACGCTCTCGGCCAGCCGCGCCCGCCTCGCCATCAAGGGCGCCGGCGGCGGACAGATCGGCGCCGCCGCCGTCCTGGTACGCGAGATCAGCACCATGCACGGCGCCTTGAGTACCGCCAGCCTGCAAGTCGTCGAGTGGCTTAACCCCCGCGGCGTCGCTCGCACGCTGCGCACGGCCTACGAGCCGACCAGCCAGATCGAGTTCGCCACCCGCGCCGCCGCCGCACAGCAGCCGGACTGGCAGGGGACCCCCGCCGGTGTCGCCCCGGAGCTCGCCGGCCCCGCCTACGCCGTCACCACCATGGGCGCGTACGAGCACGACGGCGCATATTCCGTGTCGTACCAGGTCCGCGGCTGGCCGCAGTCCGAAGTGCACGCCACGTTCCTGCAGCCGCTTCTGCGACCCAAGCAGAACGCCCGGCGGGCGCTGAGCATCGTCTACGAGCCTATGGGCCCGCGCCGCGCGCGCCAGGAGCTGTCGAAGGAGAAAGCCCGGCGTTCCAGCGCCCGCTACTTCCGGGCCAAGACCGGTCGCGACGAGTCCGAGGACGAGCGCCGCGAGGTCGAGACCGCACGCCGCCAGGACATGGCGCGGGCTGCGGGCCAGGGCGTGCTGCGGATGACGGCCGTCCTCGTCGTTACGGTCACCGACGCCGACGAGCTGGAGACCGCGTGCGCCGAACTGACCGCGGACGCCTCCGCAGCCGGTCTGGAACTGCGCCGCATGTGGGGCAGCCAGGACGTCGGCTTCGCCATCGCCGCACTGCCCCTCGGCCAGGGACTCCCGGACCGGAGGATCGGCTTCTGATGGGCCTGCTGCGCACCCGCCGCCGCGACGACTCCACCGATCTGTCCGGCGCGCCACTGATCGTCTCCGCCCGCGAGCCCATGGCCGCGCCCCCGGCCCCGTCCGCCCGCGAGCAGCGCCGCGCACGGATGCTCGAAGATCCCGACGCGTCCATGCGGCTCGCCCCCAAGAGGGGGTGGCCGCACCCCTACGCCGGCCGCGCCGCCTCGATCCCCCGCTCTGAAGTCGTCCGGGCCGACACGGCCAACGCCGCAGGCGCGTACCCCTTCCTGCACGCCGCCTCGCTGCCGGCCGTCGGCGCGTTCATGGGCCAGAACACCCTGACCACGGAAGCGTTCAGCGCCCACCCGGCCGTCTGGGTGCAGGAGGGCCTGGTCACCAACCCGAACGTGATGGTGACCGGCATCCCCGGCTCCGGGAAGAGCGCGCACGTCAAGGCCCTGTCCTTCCGGCTCATGGCCTTCGGGCACCGCACGCTCATCGCCGGCGACGTCAAGGGCGAGTACGCCGCCCTGTGCCGTCACCTCGGCGCCGAGCCCGTACGGCTCGGCCCCGGGCTGCGTGGCCGGCTGAACCCGCTCGACGCCGGGCCGCTCGGGCAGGGCCTGGAAAGGATCACCGACCAGGCCGAACTCCGCTCACGGCTGCAGGAGATCCACCGCCGCCGCCTGACCCTGCTGAAAGCTCTGCTGGAGCTCCAGCTCCGCCGGGGACTTGATCCCCAGGAGGAGGAAGCGCTCGACGTCGCGGTCCGCGAGGTCACCGGCGAGCTGTACGGGCAGACCACTCTCTCTGTCCCCACCCTGCCGCTGGTGTACGACAAGCTGCGCGACCCCACCGCCGCCATGGCCCGTGAATTGCGCGTGCGCGACAACGAGGTGCAGCTCGCCCGCGAGCAGATGGCGTCCATCCGCTCCGCGCTCGGCGGGATGGTGACCGGTCACCTGGGTGGCCTGTTCGACCAGCAGACCTCGATCAGTCTGGACTGGGATGCTCCGATCCAGTCCGTCGACATCAGCGCCCTGGAGGGCTACGGCGACGAGACCGTCGCCATGGTTCTGTCCTGCGTCAGTTCCTGGGCCCAGTCCGCCATCGACCGCCCCGGCGCCCGCCCCTGGATCGTCGTCCGCGACGAGCTGTGGCGGCAGATGCGCTCCGGCGGCGCCGCCATGGTCAAGAAGATCGACGCCGACCTGAGGCTCAGCCGGGCGACCGGCACCATCCAGGTCCTCGCCACGCACCGCCTGAGCGACTTCGAATCCGTGGGAGCCGCCGGCTCCGAGGCTGTGAACATCGCCAAGGACCTCATCAGCTCCTGCGAGACCCGCATCCAGCTCGCCCAGGACACCCGCCCCCTGCGGCTGACCCGCGAGGTGATCGGCCTGACCGACGCGGAATGCGACCTCATCAGCTCATGGGGAGCCGGCCAACGCGGCAGAGCCCTGTGGAAGGTCGGCCGCGGCGGCGGCTCCCACGCCGTCCAGTTGGTCCTCTCTCACACCGAAGAGCAGCTCTTCGAAACCGACGAGCGGATGGTGATCTGAAGTGGGCAGGTCAGGAGGCGGAGCCTCAGTCGATGACAACACGCTGCTCGCCGCGTACGGGGCCGGCGCCCTCCTCACCGTCGGCGGGTCGGTGATGCTCGCCGCCCCGCTCGCCGCGCTGCTGACCGGCCACGGCTGGGCCCGCAGCACCGCATCCGTTCCTGAGACGGTCCTGCTCGCCCTCGTCCGCGGCCCGGGCCGCGTTTACGACCCGGCCCCGCCTGCGTGGCTCTTCTACACGCTCGCCGCACTCCTGGTCGTTACCGTCCAGCTGCCGCTCGTGAAGGTCGTCTCTGCGTTCACCGGCCGCGGCAGTGTGGGCGGCGCCCAGTGGGGCGGGGCCAAAGTGGAGCGCAAGCTCTCCGTCCACGCCGACCCGGCCCGCCGGACCAACCGCATCACCGCCGGCCGCGGCAAGCACACCAACAAGATCGTGGCCGGACGGCCCAACATCTCCGCGACCGCGTTCGGCACCCCGGGATCGGCGAAGACGACCGGGCTGTTGCTGCCGAACGCAGCCGAGTGGACCGGTCCCGTTGTGGTGACCACCACCAAGGCCGCAGACCTCGACGTCATCTACGCCCGCCGCCGCCACCTCGGGCCGGTCTGGGTCATCGCCCCCGCCGGCATCCCGGGGCGCACCACGCACCGATGGTCCCCAGTGGACTACTGCACCGACGCCCGCGCCGCCGACCGCATGGCAGGCTGGATGGCCGAAGCCGCGTCCAGCGGGGACGACAAGCGCTCGGCACCCTGGATCGACCAGGCCAAGAGCGTCCTGAAGGGCGTCCTACTGGCCGCCCACCTCTCCGGCGGCGGCGTCACCGCGATGCGCCGCTGGCTCGGCCTGGGCAAGGACGCCGTCGACCACGTCAAGGCGGTCCTGTTGCAGCACGGCTACACGGAGGTCGCCGACGACTACGCCTCTCCGTGGCTCCGTCTGCACGAAGACGGCATCGGCTCCATCCAGTTCAGCCTGAACGTCCTGGCCCGCGTGTACGCCGACGAGGAGGTCCGCGAGACGTCGTCCGGCACCGACTTCACCGTCGAGGAGCTCCTGGACCGCAACGGCACCGTCTGTCTGATCGCGTCCGAGTCCGACGCCGACCGGTTCGCACCGCTGCTGACCTCGATCATCGCCTCGGTCATCCACGGGGCCGAAGTCCGGTACAACACCACCGGCAAGCCGCTCGAACCCGCGCTCGGCGTCCTGGTCGACGAGGCCGGCAACATGCTCCGCTACCCGCGCCTGCCGAACATCCTCACCACCGGCCGAGGCATGGGCATCGTCCTGCTGACCGTGTGGCACGACCTCAGCCAGCTCCGCGAAGTCCTCGGCATGCAGAAGGCAAACACCGTCCTGTCCGCGTCCGGGCTGCGCATGCTGCTGCCCGGCTGCGGCGACCTCGAGACCCTGCGCTACTTCTCCGGCCTGTACGGACGTACCGAGGTGCTGCGTACCTCGCACAGCCGCGGCTCCGGCAACGCCTCAACGAGCACCTCGCCCACCGAGACCGATCTCGCCCCGATCCACTCCCTGCAGCAGCTCGAAGACTTCACCGCGATCGCCCAGTACGCCAACCTGCCCCCCATCAAGATCAAAATGCGTTTGACGTTCCGCGACAAGGACATCAAGCGCTACCTCACCCACGTCCCGGACGCCGGCGCCACCGTGTCCCTGGAGAAGGAGGGTGCGGGCAGCGGTGTCTGACGACTTCCTCAACCCAGCCGCGCTGTGGCCCGGCCAGCCCGCCGCGAAGGCCCCTCCGAGGCGCTGGGTCTGGGCGGCCATGGAGCCGGCCGACCGTCGCCAGCGACTGCGCGAGCTCGCCCGGTGGGTCGGCTGGCTGCGCGACACCTTCGGGCTCCACAACAACATCCCGGCCTGCTGGTACCGGCACCCGCCGGTCGTCGAGCACCTGACCGCGCTGTACGTGGGCTGGGTCCGTACCTACGCCGGGGCAGAAGGGCCCGGGCGGGAACTCGGCGAGGCGGACTGGATCAACACCCTCCACGCGCTGACGCCGCGCCTGAGCCTGCCGGCCTGCACCACTAGCCATCAGCCGGCCCCGGAGCCCCACGTACCCGACGCGGGGGACGACTTCACGACGTTTCTGGCGAACTCCCCCATGACCACCAGCCCAGCCGCTCATCCGGCCGAGGCTGAAGCCTCCCGGCTGACTGGCGGCATCGATCCGCCCCTGTGAGGAACGCACGCGTGTATGCACCGGTCGACCGCTAGTTACCTGGTCAACCCCGAGCGAGACTCGGCGGGCACAGCGGGCCGAGCCACCTGCGGACCCGGGGTCGGCGTTGCGGTCTGGCCGGTCCACCCTCGGCTGGCGGCGAGCATCTGGTGGGCGGCGGCGTCGAGACCCGCCCTGGGAACGGAGGCACCGACGGCCTGAGCTGTCCTCAGCAAAGCCCCCGCAGCCTTCTGCTCGGCGCCAGGTACCGCGTCGTACGCCTTCGTCAGGGCCTCCACTTGCCGGGGATGAACCTGGTAGAAGCGCAGCCGGGGGTCAAGGTTCTTCGGACGGCGCTCGATCGAGTCGGTAACCAAGCGGGGCTGGATCCGCTGAATAGTCACTGGGGCTGCCACCGCTAGCTGCCACCCTGTCGCGGGCAGCCGGTACAGCGCGGCGCCAAGCGCCCCCTGGCCGCCAACGTCCCTGAGGATCGCGGCGCCAGATCGGGCCTCCCCTGGATTCCCCTTGTCCGGACGCCAGTCTGCCCCGAACAACAACTGCCCGATCCGGACCGCGGAGGTATGCGCGATGACGGTCGCCGCGTGCGGGACCACTTGGGGGAGGTGGACGACTTCGCCGCGCCGCACGATCGCGTAGCTCGGCGGGGGTAGCTTGGGGTGGGAGCGCGGATCGGCGGCGTCGACGATCCGGTCCCACGCTGCTGCTGCCTGCTGCCACGCCTGTGCAGACTCACGTAGCGGCCCCGCCGCCTCCCGGAGCCCGGCCGCCAGGGCGTCGTCAGGGTGCTGCTCGGCGACGCGCAGGAGGACCCGGCCGGCCAGCAGCCGGCCCATCGACATCCACCTTGATAGTTGCTGCAGGTCCGAGCCGCTCAACGCGTGCTCGGCGGAGTCGTAGAGGGCTTCGAAGGCCACACGGGACAACCGCTCGCAGTCCTCGGACAGTCGTGTGGTCACCCACCTGGTGGCGTCGTTCACCGTGACCTGCACCGGCTCGACCGGCAGCGCCAGCGGGAACGCGCTGATGGTCGTGTCCGCGTTGGACGCGGCCTGACGCCCCAGGGCCGAAGCGCGGTCCAGGGAGCCGCGCGCGTCTTCGAGCGCCCCGACCACAGCCGGATCACCAAGTCCCTGCGCGAGCTGTACGGCTACGCGTCCCACCTGCCACGTGAGTCGAGCGGTGCGCATGGCCAGGTAGTCGAGGGCCGGCTGGCTGCTGAAGGCGTGCGCGTACGGGGTCAAGGGGGCTCGGTCGGGGCCTCGGTGGCTCTCGATGAGGTCGCGGACGGTCGTGATTGTGCGGGTCGCTTCGGCGATGCCCATGTCAGCCGGCCCTAGCGCCGCTCTGTCGGGCGCGGGCAGTAGCTGGCGGACCGTCCGCAGTGAGGCCTGCGCCTGTTCGAGGTGCAGTACGAGGAAGCTCTTCTGTGGCGGGCGCCGCCCGCTCGCCGGCCGCGCTGGCAGCACTCCCAGCAGCCGGCTGACCAGGCCATCAAGATCCTCAGCGAGCGCGGCCCTCAGGGCCGGGCTCGCCGTCTTCAGCGTTATGCGGGCTGCGGCCTCGAGCTGGTTGTCCGCCGTATCGAAGAGATCTCCCAGGGTCGCCATTACTGCCGCCGAACGGCTGCGAGTGCTTCGGCGCCGACGGCGGCGTGCCGGGCCGCCTCGGTGAGCACGGCTCGCGCATCGGCGCTCTGCTCATCGTTCAGTCGTACGAGCGCGGCGCTCACCTGGTGCAGCAGGTCGACCCATGGGGCGAGTCCTTCGGGGCCGGCTGCTACGGCTGGCGTATCCATAGGACGGCCGAACTCCGGCAGCGGAAGAAGAGCGCGACCCGCCGCGCACGCCTGCGCGGCGGCGAGCGCGTGCAGTTCGTCCGCCTCTGGCTCCCAGGCAATGGCATCGGCCACGCGTCCGACCACATCGAATGCGTCCCAGGCTGCAACGAGTACCTGCTGCGGCTCGAATGAAGCGAGCGACTTCGTGGTGTCTGACAGCATGAGCTTTCCCCGATCGTTCAAGTTGAGACTCGATCCTCGCGCTGCCTGTACTGCTGATGTGGGCTGCTGTGGACAACCGGGTCTCTGTGGAAAACCGGGCGACGCAGGCAAACGTCACGCTGCCGGGCAACGTTCTCCCGTTCGGGGCAACGTGCGAGTCACCGGGTCGGAGCGAGTAGGAGCGGCGGCCTGGCCGACTGTGGGCGGCATCCCCCTATGCCGTGCGAGCTTCCTCTGCACTGTCGGCATTACTGGGCCCAGCGCCGCTGGCGCGAGGCCGGTTACGCGCCCATCGCTTCAGGTCATCGACGCGATAGAGGAATTCTCTGCCTCGCTTGTCCTCCGGCTCGGGAAAGTCGGGGTCATTGGCACGTGCCCAGCGCAGGGCCGCGAGAGAGATGGAGGGGAGGTCCTTCTGGGCCTGACGGAGCCCGGTGAGGTCGTCAGCATCGGGGCGTGCGGGCCCTGGCTCCGGCGAAGTGGGGAGCGGTGCTGGTGCCGGGCTCGCATTGGAGGCGGTAGCGCGAGGTCCCGACAGGACGGTGGCTGCCGGGGCTGCGGCTGTCCGGGAGCGCCCTGGGACGCCAGCAACCGCCCATGCGCGAGCTTCTGCCTCGGAGAGGTTGAGCACCTGGGTTTCCCTGGCGACGCCGCCGAGCACGACTTGTACCCGGCCGGGATGCCGGGTCGGCTTCGGGGCAGGGTGGACCTCGGGCACGAGCATGCGCCAGGCGTTGAGGGTGTAGCGGACGAGGATGCGCGTAGAGAAGTTCTCCCGCATCTCCGGGCCGCCGAGCGCGCGGGCCGTAGCTGACTGGGCGACGAGCAGCACGTGGAGACGAACCTGGCGTCCCATGAACAGGATCTCGGCGAGCGCGTCGATGGCTGGAGAGGTCTTCGGGTCACCCGTCTCGCGGATCTTGTCCCAGTACCTCGCGAGCTGCTTCATCGTCGCGTTGACCTCCTCCAGGAGGATCACGATCCGGGGGCCGACCTTCTCCGGTTCGGCGGCGAGTACGTCATCGCCGAGCTGTTCGGCGAGCCGGATCCGACGCTGGCCCTCGTGGCCCAGGCGGAGCAGCGCGTCGTGGATGTCTGCGATGTCGCGGCAGTACGTCACCCCGGGCACGCCGCGGGCCCAGCCGTGGCTGATGCGCTTGAAGTCGAGGATGAACGCGTCGGCTCCGTTGTGGAGGAACTGGCTGGCGATCGTGCGGAGGATGGTGGACTTGCCGCCGCCAGTGCCGGCGGAGATCAAGACGTGCGGGGAATCGTGGTCGAGGTCGACGGAGACGGGCTTCTTTCCGGCACCGAGCCCGATCAGTGGAGCGGATTCCGGCATGCCGGCCAGGAGGTCGCGCACGCCGGGGTCGTCGAGGTTGAGGCTGGCCGGCGGCTGGTGCTTCTTCTTGACGATGAGGTGGGTATCGCGTCCGGCGAGCCGCCAGGAGAAGGAGGCGTTCTGCAGGGCGAGCTTCTGCATGACGACCTCGGCGATCTGGTCGCGGTTGAACTTCAGATGCACGGGCAGGTCGATGCGGATCTCGGCATCGTCGTCGGTGAAGTTCACGGGGACATGGAGGTAGCGGCGCGGGTCGCTGGCTTCCGGGATCCCGAGAGGGTCCACCAGCGCCTGGTGGAGCGGCTCGACCCACTCACGCATCAGCTCGCGCCGCTCCCGGCCCGCCATGCCGAGGGCGATTCCTCCTGCTGCGGCCGCGGCCGCAGCGACCGGGCCGCCGTAGGTGAGGGCCTGGAGGACAACCTCGGGGTGCTGCCAGTAGCCGTAGCTGCCGCCGGCGGCAGCGGCCAGTGTCGCGGCGCGGACGGCCAGGCGCTGCCACCCGGCCCGGTAGGAGGCGCGGCGAACGGGCCCGTCGGTCTTCGCCAGAACGCGGGTTCCCGGGCGCCAGAACGTGGCATCGGTGCGCTGCACTCCGTCGAGGTCCTGCCCGGTGAAGAAGTTCCCGGCGGCGGTGGCCAGGGTGTCCAGGGCCTCGTCGAGGTCGCGGGCGCGTGGGGTGGATGACATCGGTGGCTCCTTGAGGAGCTCGGGGACGTGGACGTCCCAGGTTCGACGCTCTCCTCACCATGGCGCTGACCATGGGGAACGCCCCGATGTCACGGGGGCGCAACTCCTCGCGGGAGGCGGCCCTCCGCCGTGGTGAGCGCCTTCAGGGGGTACTCACCACGGCCAGGTGTTCGGGTCTGCCGTGCAGGAACCGGCCGTGGTGGGTCAGGCGCTGCGGCTCACGATGCGCTCGTAGAGGGCTTCGGTGTCGGGTTCGGTGCTGACGTCCAGGCGCCGGTTGATGGTGAGGAGGGTTTCGTACGCGGCCTGAACGCCGTGGCGGTTGCCGGCCTGGTCCTCAATGAGCATCCAGTCCTGGTAGAGGAGTTCGGCGCTGTCGTCGATGTCGAGGCCGAGGCGGATGGCGCGGCGGGCGGCATCGAGGTCGGGGCGGGGGCCGGTGCGGTGCCAGGTGGCGAGGGTGTGGGCGGTGTCGGTGATGCGGGCGAGGATCTCCTGGACGCGGGTCGCGGCCCAGGCAGGAGGGGTGTCGCCGAAGGGGCGGCCTCGGACGAGGCCGAGGGCGGCTTCGAGGTCGGCGGTTCCGGTGGAGGGGCCCTTGGTGAGGCCGCGCTCGGCAAGGCGTGTGAACCGGTCCCAGTCGCTGCGGACCTTCGGGGAGAACTTGTAGATACCGGTGCGGTCGCGCGGGAGGTAGAGGTTGCCGTCCTGGTCGGCGCCGAGGCGGTTGCGGAGTTCGGAGATCCGGGTCTGCAGGGTTGCTTTGGACCACGGGCGGCGGGGGTCCATGGCCTCGGCGACAGCGTCGGGACTGCTGGGCTTGAAGTAGAGGTAGGCGGCAAGCTGGGCGAGCTTGGGGCCGTGGCCGGAGGCGCTGATGCCGGTGACAGTGACGGGTCCGAGGACCTGAACTTCGGGGGCATGCAGGTCGACCGGTTCTTGAGGGAGGGGTTCGGGCTCAGGGGCGGAGGCAGCGGTGAGTTCGGCTGGCATGTGCAGGTTTCCTGCGGGCTCGGGCGCACTGGCCTCGGTCTGCGGGCTGTCGGTGCCAGAGCTTGGGGCTGGAGCGGTGGGAAGGTGCTGTTCCGGTTCCACGGGCGCGACCGGTGGAACAGGAGCGAGGTTCCGACTGCTTGCCGTGAGGGCGGAGAACGGGGTGCCGGGCAGTGCTGCCGGGCTGGTCGAGTGCTCGCCGTCGGCTGGGGTGGTGAGGGTGACCTGGACGGGCGGGACGGACTTCCACGGTCCTTCCGCGGGTCGAGCGGGCTCGTCCGCGGTTCGCAGCAGGTCGAGGAACTCCTCGTACTCGGTCTCGTTCAGGGACTGGACGATCAGGTCGCTGCCGAGGGCCTCGACGCGCTGAGCGGCGCTGGGGCCGACGGCGAGCTGGACGGCTTCGTCGAAGGACCCGAAGGCGCCGGCGGTGCCTTGCGCGGGCAGGACGAGGGCAACGGGCAGGTCGCGGGCCGCCGTGAGGGTGTCAGCCAGCAGGCGGGCCTCCTCTTCCTCTATGTCGGCGGCGCACACGAGCGTCCAGGGCAGGCGGATCGGGGCGTCGTCGGTGCCGGCTGTCTGGCGCTGTTCCAGGAGGAGTTCGGCGAGGTCGGTGCTGGCGGCCTTCAAGTTCGGGACGGCCCGGAGCCGGCTGGTGGGGAGCAGGGTGGGTAGTTCCTCGCCGAGGCCGACGGTGAGGATCTCGGAGTGGTCGCTCCAGGTGCTGGTGGCGGCTTCGAGGGCGAGGACGCGGGCGGTGTCGCGTACGGCGTCGGGGGTGCCGTCGAGGAGCAGGACTCGGGAGACGGTGAGGTTGATGAGCAGGTGGTTGCCGTCGGGGTCGGTGCCGAGGGTGACCAGGCCCGGGTAGGGGGCGGGCACGAGGGCGGCGTCGTCCGGGTCGAGCAGGTCCTGGGTGCGGTCCAGGACCCAGCGGTCGGCGGCCTGCGGGGTGAAGGGGGCGAGCACGACCTCGCCGGCGGTGGTGTTGTCCTCGTCGTCACGGTCGGTCTCGGCGGGGGCGAGGAGGAGTTCGACCGTGCGGTCGGTGATCCGCGCTCCGGCGACCTGGGGCAGTTCGACGTCCTGGTCGGCGGCGTGGTGAGCAAGGGTGCGCAGGGCGAGGTCGAGGAGTTGCATGCTGCTGGGTTCGGTGGCGGCGTGCAGGGTGTGTTCGGCGGCGTGCTCGGTGGTGGCGGGCAGCTCACCGGGCTTGCGGCGGCGGCGCTGCAGCAGGCGCTTGGTGCCGAGAGAGGCGAGCAGGCCTCCGGCGACGAGCATTCCGATGCCGGCGGCCTCACGTACGCCGGCCCCGCCCTGCTCCTGGTCGTCGGCCGGCTGCGGCGTAGGCGCCGCGGACGTGGAGGCGGCAGGCGTGGTGGCGCCGGGGCCGGTCTGGGCGGGGACGCTCGTGGCCGGGGCGGGAGCGGGAGGTGCGGTCGAGGCCGGAGGTGTGGTCGGAGCGGCCGTCGCGGTGGCAGGGGGAGAAGCCGGGTGCGTAGGAATCGCTCCGGGACGGGCGCCGGTATGGGGCGGAGTGGCTTCGGCCGTTGGCTTGGCCGGGGACGGCGGTGCCGTGTCGGCGGCGGGGCCGTCATCGGCCGGGCGGGGCTTGGGCGGCGGGGTGCTGTGGTGAGCGGGCGGCTCTGCCGGGACGGTCGCGTGGGGAATCTGGAGCTTCCAGCCGACCTGGAGCTCGTCGGGATCGGTGAGACGGCTCCCGTCCGGCTGGGGCACGCCCTTGTTCGCCTGGAAGAGTTCGTTGTACCGCTCGCCGTCACCGAGTTCGTCTTTGGCGATGCCCCACAGGGTCTCGCCCTCCCCCACCGTGTGGGAGTCGGGGGTCTGGTTGTCGGCGGGGCGGGCGGGCGCGGCCGGTGCGGTGGTGGGTGCCTCGGGCAGGCGCAGGACCCAGCCGGGCTGGATGGGGGCGTCGGCGTGGAAGACGCGGCCGTCGGTCATGGTGCGGCCCTCGTTGGCGTCGGCGATCTTCGTGTAGAGCTCGCCGTGTCCGTAGAGCTTCTCCGCGATGGACCACAGGCTCTCGGCCGGTCGCACGGCGCGGACCGTGTAGGTGTTCTCGGCGGTCGGCGCTGCCGTGGTGGCTGTCTGGGGGATGCTGGGCTGGGCGGTGACGGCGGCGGGCGCGGCCGCGGTGGCGGGCTGGCCGGCGGTGGGGTGGGCCAGGGCGGGGGTGGCGGAGGCGAGGGTGCTGGAGGTGAACAGCACGATGATGCCGCTGACGAGGGTGCCGGCCGCGCGCTGGGACAGGCGCAGACCCGGGAGGCGGGGGGCGGTGCGGCCGCGGAGCTGGGCCGGGATCTCCACCAGGAGCGAGAGTGTGAAGCTCGCCCAGGCGATCCAGCCGACGAGGCACAGGGCGAGGACGAAGGCGTTGCCGGTGTCGGGGCGGGTGAGCAGGTGGGTGACAGCGTCGATGCCTGGTGCCCACACAGCGGCGGTGGCCTTGGCGAGGATCCAGGGCAGGCCGGCGGTGGCGGCGGCGAGGACGAGCGCGCTGGCCAGGGCGCGGGGCAGGCGCCGCCCGAGGGAGCGGTGAGCGGGCATCGGGTCAGTCCTTCTCGGGTTGGTTGATGCCGTGGAGGAGGGTGGCGGAGCTGGTGGCGCTCACGGTCCAGGTCTTGGGAACGAACACGCCGGTGTAGGTGCCGGTCGCGCGGATGGTGATCCGGTGGCCCGCGTCGGTGACGGTGACGGTGCCGCCGGCGCCTGCGCGTTGGAGGTAGGTGCGAGCGGCCGCGGCGGCCTTGGCGGGGTCGGCGACGACAGCTTCGCCGGTGACCGCTCGTGCAGGGTCGATGGCCTGAGCGGCGGCGCGGGCGGCTTCGGTGGCGACGGCGTCGGTGCGTTCGTGAGCGCGGCTGACGCCGAAGGCGTCGACGGCGAGGAGACCGCCGAGCAGGAGGAGCGGGACGGTGATGATGGCGATGAACGGGGCGATCCCGCCACGGTCGTCGGCGAGTTCGAGACGGCACGCGAGGTGACGGAAGAGGCGGCCGCGGAGCGAACGGTTCTTCGTGGTCATCCGCGTCCCCGGTAGGCGTCGACGATGGAGGTGAAGGAGGAGGAGACCGTGCGGACGCCGGGGCCTCCGCCCAAGAGCAGCAGGTCGCCGAGGGGGACGGTGCACGAGACGGTGACGGTGACGGAGGAGACCTGGCCGAGCTGTGCACCCAGTCCGCTGGTCGTGGCGCGTACGCGGGTGGACGTGCAGGGCTGGTCTTCATGGGCGAGGACGTCGGCGGCCGCGGCCTGAGCGGCGGCTTGCCCAGCGGCGGGATCGCGTTCGAGGGAGGCGGCGCGGGCGGCGGACTGCGCGGCTGCGTCGGTCTTCTGCGCTGCCAGCGAAAGGCGGCCGCCGGCGATGACAACCAGGGCGAGCGCGAGCAGCAGGGGGACGACGATGACCGCTTCGATGGCCACGTCCCCCTGGTCGCCGCGTCGCAGAGCGGTCTTCCAGCGCGCGAGCATCAGTTGCCTCCCGGATCGGTCCACTTTTCGACGGGGCCGGAAGCGGTGGAGGTCACGGTGATGCCACCGAGTCCGGGGACGAGGGAGACGGCCTGGCCCTCAACACGGATGCGCAGCCGGTCGGTGCTGCTGCCGGCGGTGGAGACGTGGACGCCGGTGAGGAGGTTGCCCCCGAGGTCGGCGGCCGCCTGGCGCGCCTTGGCCGCGCCGTCCTGCGGGCTCGCCTCGTACATGCGCCCTGCGGCGACGCCTTCGCGGGCGGCGGTGGCGACGGCGTTGTGCGCCCAGGCGATGGTGAAGCCCTGCACGATCCCGAAGATGAGCAGGATGACGACCGGGAAGATGATCGCCACCTGCAAGGGGGCGGATCCTCTGTCCCGGTCGTTCGGCGCGGGGCTGAGCGGGGGCATGGTGGCGTCCTGGTTCTGGGCGTCAGCCGCCAAGGATGCCGTTGAGCTTGCCGTTGGCCCGGCCGTAGGCGGCGGCCAGTCCGCCGGCGATGAGGATGGCGCCAGTGACGGCGGCAATGATGATGACGACGGTGGAGATGGGGCTGTCGCCGCGGTCGCCGTTGGCCTTCGCCTGCTGCACCGCGGACTCGAGGCGGGAGCGAAGGGCGGCGGCGGTGACGGTGAGCACGGCCTGGGCGTAGAGGAGCGGGCTCTTCACGAGTGGATCCTTCCGGTCGTCCGGGCGTAGCCCGGGGTGGTTCAGTCAGATGGAGAAGATGTTGAGGACGGCCGGGAACGCCATGGCGATCATGGCGATGACGGCCAGCAGTGCTGCCGGGGTGTGGAGCTTCTCGCTGTCAGCGTTGGCGCGTGCCGCCTCGGCGGTGAGCAGCTCGTTTGTGAGGCTCTTGGCCCGGTTGCGCAGGGTGTCGTAGACGGAGGCGCCGTCGTCGGAGGACAGGCGCATGATGTCGGCGACGTCGGTGAGGACCTGCAGGTTCAGCTCGGTGCCGAGGTCATCGAGGGCCTGCCAGGGCGAGGACTTCTCCGTCCGGGCGCGCAGGAGGGCTTCTTGGATGCGGGAGAAGGCCCAGCCGCGGCCGATGCGGGCTGCGTCTTCGAGGGCCTGGTCGGCGGCGACGTTGGAGGCCATGCGGGTGGCGACAAGGTCCATCCAGGCGGCGGCCGCGTGCGCGAACTCGGTGCGCGCCTTGGCCGCCTCGGACTTGACCGCCCAGTCGGGCACGAACCAGAGCACCGGTGCGAGCAGGACGCCCGCGATCGCCGGAAGGTAGAGCGGCACGCTGAGGCCCATGAGCACCCAGCCGATCGCGGGAACGAGCGGGACGAGCAGGCCGAGCATGGCCAGGGCGACTTTGTTGGTGACGAACTGCTCTGGGCTCTGGGCCAGCAGGTCGAGGTCGGCCCGCGGCAGCCGGCCCGGCATCCGCTCGGCGAGACGTCCGGCCCACGCATCACCAAGGGCATGCTGCCGTGCGGGGTGCTGTCCGGGGCGGGAGGTGGGCGGGTCGAGGCGCCGCAGCGCAGGCCCGAGGCGCGGGGCGGACGGCAGCAGTTCGCCCGCCAGCAGGGCCACTCCGGCACCCACGGCGGCGCCGCACACGACCAGGGCGGTCTGGCTCACGAGGTCTCTCCCACCGTGTCGGGCTGCTTGACGCGGCTGCGCGGGTCGTTGATCAGGAAGCGGGGTACGGGCTGGTGGCTGGCAAGGCGCCGGGTCCACCACAGCACGGCGGCGAACGCGGACCCCAGGAGTGCGAGAACGAGCTGGCCGAGCAGTGTGGTGTAGGGGGCGGTGTAGGGGATGAGGAAGCCGGCCAGGACGAGGCCCGTACAGATGAGGGTCATGGTGCGAACGGCAGTGCGGGACTTGGCGCGGTCGGCTTCGATCTTCCGGCGGGCGGAGACTTCCTCGCGTAGCTGGGCGGCGGTGTCCTCGAGGACCTGGGCGAGGCCCGGGCCGGGGTCGACGGCGCACAGGATCAGGGCCGCGCAGGCCTTGTCGGCGGTGACGTCGTCGAGGCGGTCGGCGAAGTCGCGCAGCGCGTCCGCGGGCGACCAGCCTGCCTTGATCTTGTCGGCGAGTTCGGCCACCTCGTCGGTGATCGCCGGCGGCGGGTTCTTGCGGCTGGTGATCAGCGCCTGTTCCAGGGCGAAGCCGAGGCGCAGGATCTCCGACAGACGCTGGGTCCAGTCCGCGAGCGCCTCCAGCTTGGTGATGCGGGCCTTCCCGCCGGCGGTCGGGGTCAGCAGCCACGGAACGCCGACGACGCCGGCACCCAGCAGCAGAGCGGCGACGAACGCGCCCGAGGCGAACCACACCACGACGAACGTGACGCCGGCGGTCGTCAGCAGAGCGCGGCGGCGGGCCGCCTGCTGGTGCGTACCGGGGCCGCCGGTCCACGCCGTACGCAGGCGGGCGGCCGGGCCCGCGGTCTTGGGGGCGGTCGTTCCGATGGTGGCGAGGATCGCGGCAAGGACTCCGCCGGCGACGAGCGCGCCGCACAGGGTCCACCAGAGAGCTCCCATCAGGCGCCCACCCCCCAGGCCGGCTGCTGGTCCAGCAGGTGCGCGGGGAACCCAGCCTGCTCCAATCGACGGCGGGAACGTGCTGAGAGCGGGGCGGCGGGCACCGGGCGCAGGTCGGTTTCGGAGGCGGGGCGGAAGATCTCGTTGTAGGCGGGGCGGCCCATCTCTCCGATGCCGGTGATCTCGAGGATGTGGGAGACGAGGCGGCGGCCGTGGTCGTCGACGGACATGAAGACCACGAAGTGCAGGCCGTTGGCGATCTGCCGGTAGGCGAGCTGCTCGGAGAAGTTGCCGCGGGCCAGGAGGTAGAGCTCGGCGATGCGGTCGAAGACGACGTGCGGCTCGGAGGCGTGCATCGTGCACATGCTGCCGGGGCGGTCGCTGGTCAGGGCCTGCATCATCGCGGTGATTTCCGGGCCGCGGACCTCGCCGACGACCACGCGCTTGAGGCTCATTCGCTTGGCCCGGTACATGAGGTCGAGCAGGGTGATCTCGCCGGTCATCTGGCCGTTGACGCGTTCGCCGTTGGACTCTCGGGCCTCCATCGGCACGACCTGCGTGTGGTAGCCGTTCTTGTGCGCCCACAGCTCGAACTCGGTCTCGATCGTGCCGAACCGCTCGTGCTGGGGGATCTCCCGCAGCAGGGCGCGCATCAGGGTGGTCTTGCCGGACGACTGCTCGCCGACGACGATCACGTTGCGGCGCGCCTTCACGCAGGCGCGCAGCAGCGCGGCGATGGTGCTGTCCATGGTGCCGGCCTGGACGAGGTCGTCGAGGGTGGCGTTTTGCAGGCCGTGGCGGCGAATCGTGACGAAGGTGCCTTCACCGGTGATCTCGGGATGCAGGGCCTGCAGGCGGGAGCCGTCGGGCAGGCGGATCGCAGCGTCCGGGCTGGCGGTGGAGAAGGTCCGGCCCGACTGCCCGGAGTTCCGGATCAGGTCGCGCACGAGCTCCTGTAGCTCTTCTTCGGATTCGGCCACCGGTTCGGCGGGGACCGGGTCACCGTCGCCGGCGTATTTCAGGAACACCCGGTCGTGCCCGTTGATGTAGATGTCCTCGATGCGCGGGTCGTCGAGGTAGCGCTGGAGCCGGCCGGAGCGGAAGAGCATGTCGAAGACGAGCGCGGCGAGCTGGTCTTCCTCTGCCGGGGTGACGGCGCGGGTCTGCCGCGCGGCGTCTCCCCAGACGGCGACGCGCTCGCTGATCAGGGCACGGGCCCGCTGCTCGCGGACTTGGCCCACGAGCGACGGATTCGTCTTGGCCTCGGCCATGAGCTGGTTGTTGACCTGCCGCTTGAGCTCGCTGGCAGCCTTCGCGTCGACCCGGACGCGCGGTGCGGCGGTCCGGCCGGCCTCGTAGGTGGCCAGGGCCGAGTGGCCGGCGCGGGTCGTCTGACGCGGGTCCTGAGCGGGAGGCCCGGCCGGGCGGGGCGGCATCGGCTGCGCGGTCGGCATGCCGTGAGGCACGGGAGCGGGGTGCAGGGGGTCAGCGCGCACCGGGGACACCTCCCTGCAGCCGCTGTTGGAGCGGGGAGGTCAGGCGGGCCCGGCGGGTGGCGATGTGCTGGCGGATCGGGGTGGTCGCGTCCCGGGCGGCGGTCATCAGCTTCGAGGCCATGAACTTGCCGCCTTCGGGGGCGCCGTCGGACAGCACCGCGGCCTCGTCCGGGCGGTAGGGCAGGGTCGCTACGACACGCACTCCAAGCTCGCTCTCGACCTCGCGGGGCCCGTTGGGGCCTTGCCGGATCAGGAGCAGGCCGAGTGCTCCTGATCCGCGGCCGGTCTCGCCGTCCATCAGGGTGCGCAGGGCCTTGATCCGGGAGTTGGCGGCGTGGAGGCTGCGGATGGTTCCGCGGACGACGACGAGGACCAGGTCGGCGCGCAGTGCGAGGACGCCGGCCGGGCCGAAGGCGCCGGTGCGCCCGAGGTCGACGATGACGTCGTGGCCGTGATGCTCGATGCCGGCGAACAGGTCGGCGAGCTGTCCCCATACGGGGGTGAGGCTTGGGGCCTGGTCGATGGAGGTCAGTCCGGGCAGCAGGAGCCGGTTGCGCTCGCTGCGGCGTTCGTCGTTCTCCACGGCGATGAGCTGCGGCCAGAACGCGGTGACGAGGTCCTGGGTGCGGGAGGACAGGGCCAGATTCCGTAGTCCCCATTCGGCTCCGACTTCGCCTTGGAAGGCGCCGGGCAGGACCGCCCCGCCGTCGGGGTCGCACTCGGCGAGCACCATGCGTCGGCCTGGTTCCAGGGGCCAGGTCCGCAGCAGCGCGAGGGCGCTGGTCGTTGCGCCGGGGGCACCGGGCAGCCCGACCAGGGTGATCACGGCCATCAGGACTCTCCGGGGGCGTCGACGACCAGGGCGACGTTGCCGGTCGCGGCCTGCGCGGCGAGTGCGGGCCCGAACTGGGACGGGACGGCGACGTCGACAACCGTGTCGCCGGTCGAGGCCTGCTTCTCCCCCACGCGCACGATCCGGGCGGCGATCTGCCGCGGCTCCGCGTCGTCCTTGCCGGCCGGGGTGGTCTGCCCGTCGGCAGGGGTGGCGACCACGAGGACCTTGTCGCCCGGGGACAGCCGGGTCGCGGGCATCTGGGCCGCCTTCAGCCCGATGCCGACAAGCCGCTCCCCCGGCTTGACCAGGGTGCGGGTGGTGACCTGGCCCTGGGTCAGCATCGAACCCGGGGTCAGGGCGACCGCGGCCCGCTTGCCGACGATCTTGTCGCGGTCCGCGGCCGGCACCGGCTTGAGGGCGGGGTCGAGCTGTACTTGGGCTTCGATCAGGTCGGCGTCCTTGATGACGTCGCCGGCCTGGACTGACCTGGCCACGGCGAGGACCGGGGTCCGCTCCCCCGTGGCCTGGAAAGCGAGGAACCCGCCGCTGCCGCCGGCGGCGATCAGTGCCACGGCGAGCGCGTACATGCCGGGGCGTCGCCTGCGGGCCCTGAACCCGGCCGTCGCGCTGGGGATCTGCGGGGGCGCCGCCTGCGCGGGTACGGGGCCCGCGCTGGCCGGAACAGCCGTCTTGCTCACGGTCTTCTCGCCTTTCCTCATGAATACGACGCAGGTGTTCAGCTACCGACGGCCTGGAGTTCGCCGACGCGGATGTCCACCGAGCTCTGCCGGATCTGGGTTAGCTGCCCGCTCTGTCCGGTCGAGGCCTGCCAGTCGATCGCCCAGGTCGAGGTGGCGACCACGTGGTAGGAGCCGGCGGTGGAAGCCTTCGTGTAGCGGTAGCCGCAGTCCGGCGACGGCCGCGCACCGAACGACGCCTGGTAGGGAGTGCCCGCGGTGGTGCAGGTAACGGTCTTCCCGTCGCCCATCTGCCACACGATCCGCGAGACCTTCGCCGTCGCAGTGACGGTGATACCGCCCGCCGACGCCGACGCCACGTTCGGGCCGTACGTCTCCGGGCCCCTCTCGGTCCACAGGTAGACGGGCATGCCGACCAGGCCCATCCCGCCGGGCTTCGGAGTGATCCCGATCTGCGGGCCGCGGAGCACCATCTGGTCCACCGCCCGCTGAGCCAAGACAGCAGGGTCGATGGCTGGGGCTGCGGGTCCCCCGGGGCCGCCGACGAGCGTCTCGGTGATCATGGTGGAAGAACCGTCGGCCATGAAGTAGCGGCAGGTTCGGACGTACAGGACCGCGCCCTTGGCGGGGTCCTGCCCCTTCCAGACGTCACTGCCAGCCGACGGCTGCGGATCGACCTTCTCGGCCGGGGTGCACTCCGGCGGCTTGGGCTTCGGCCCCTTTCCACCGCCCCCACTGCCCACCGGGGTCGTGCCGCCTCCCGAGCCAGGAACGTCGACTTCCACCTCGCAGACGAAGGCACCACATTCCGTGCCGCCTGATCCTCCAGGGGCGTCGGCGTGAGCAGCCGCTCTGGGGAGAGCTGCGACAGTCAGTGTGAGGAATGCCGCGGCCACTGCGCGGCGGCTCAGCACTTCTTCCCCTGCGGCTTGTCCTCGATGACGACCCAGCCCTGCTCCCACTTCTCGACGGTCGCCTTGATGACGTACTTCAGCAGGCGGTTCTTCGGGAGGTTCGACGCTGGCTTGCCGGTCTCGGTGTTGGTGACCGTCCACCGGGAGATGTCCAGGCAACTGGAGATCACGACCTTCGGGACCTTGCGGTCCAGGTCCGCACTGATGACCGTCGGATTGAGCACCGTGACGTTGCCAAGGATGACCAGGTTCCGCCGGTGCATGTCCTCGGCGTCCTTCTCGACCTGGATTTTCGCGACGACGGCAGCGTACTTCTTGAGGTCGCCTGCCTTGTCGGTCTTATCAGCGTAGCGCTTCTCCACCTCTTTCCAGTGGGAAAGGTAGGTGTTGATGGCCTGCTTCTTCGCCGTCTCTTCTGGGTTCTCAGGCGTGGGTGAGACCGTCGTGGGCGAAGGCGTCGACGAAGCGGTGACCGGTGGCTTGGAAGAGGACGGTTCATTCGTCGTGCAGCCGGTTGCCATGACGGCTGCAGCGGCAACAACTGCGGCCTTTCGCAGGTGTTCCGAAGTAGTCGTGCGCTGCATCGAGTCCCTCCTGGGCATATGCGGCCGACCGGTCTCACCTGCGTGTCTCATGCTCGCCGTTGCAGAAAGAGACCGCTCGGTCGGGTGTCAAGGTTACGCTCAACCGGCTCGAACTACACAGCCGGTAAGTGAACTTGACGGACTATGCGGGCCGGTACCGCAATGAATCCGGCGATTTCGGCACAGCGTCCTCCGGACGCCCGGTGAATTCCGTGGTCAGCTCATCGGACCGGCATCCACTCGTTCCTGTCCTGTTCGAACAGGATTGTGGCGGGACGGCCGTCTTGGGTCTCTCCCAAGGCACTGGTCCCGGCCCACACCAGCCGAACCACAGCCCGGTCGCCGGGGTGGTCGCCGCGGCGGGCGATCGCAGCCTGCACACGGACGTCGCGGTACGGGGCGCGCAGTGTCTCGTCAGCGAAGTACGTGGGCCAGCGTTCGCGGCCGGTTCCGGTGGTCTCGGCGAGCCAGATCCGTGCGGCGAGGTCGACTAGATAGCGGGCGGTGGTCTCGGGAAGGTCGGCGGGGGATGCCCCGTCGAGGACGTGCTGGATGGCCGGGTCTCCTGCGGGCCCTTCGCCGGTGAGCGGCAGCCCGTTCGGCAGTTGCTGGGGCGAGGTGTCGGCCGAGCTGGGTTCCGGCGGGCGGGTGGCGGTCGCCGGCGGCTGGCCGGCGGGCCTCGCGCGGGCCGGAGTGCGGGGTGCAGCGGGATTGCTGAGGGCGGGGCGTTCATGTGGGGTCGTGGTGGCTCCATGGCGGTCGAGGGTGAGAACGGCGATCCCTGCGGTCAGGAGCAGCGCGGCCGTGAGAAGGAGGCGCGTCGGCGGGGTGGGGTGTGCGGTCACAGCAGTCGGGTCCCTCCGGCGTAGCCGTGGTCCCAAAGGGGTTCGGTGCGGACTAGGGTTCCGGGGCGGGCGGCGTTGATCATCTGGTTGTTTCCCAGGTAGATGCCGACGTGGTGGATGGTGGAGTCGCTGGTCGGGTCGAAGGCGAAGAAGACGAGGTCGCCGGGCTTGAGGGCACCGACGCCTGCGGAGGCGGGGATGCGGGTTCCGGCTCCGGCCTGTTGGGCTGCGGTGCGGGGGAGGCGGATGCCGACCTGGGCGTAGGCGTAGAGGGCGAGGCCGGAGCAGTCGAAGCCGACGATCTGCGTGCCGCTCTTGCCGCTGGGTGAGCAGCAGATTCCGGTGCTCGGGCCTTGGGCGTTGCCTCCTCCCCAGGAGTAGGGCGTGCCCCTCTGTGCGAGGGCGGCGGCGATGACGGTGCGGGCGGTGCCGGTGGCGGGTTGTCCGATGGGGATCTGGCCGGTGGCGAGCTGGCTGTAGCGGTCGATCCAGCTCAGGACGTCATTCACGTAGGCGTCGGAGTGGTTGTACTGGAAGATTGCGGCCCTGAGCTGGGTGTGGTCGGTGAGGTTGCGGCCGCGGCCGCAGAGGTAGACGGCGGCGCCGAGGGCGGCGTCGTCGGCGTTGTGCGGGTCGGCGGTCTGGTCGTCGTTGCCGTCGCGGCCGCTGGTGGTCCAGGTGGAGGGAAGGAACTGGAAGGGGCCGACGGCGCGCTCCGCGGCCACGCTGCCGTCCCAGCGCCCGTCGTCGGTGTCGGGGAAGGCGGTGGTGTTGCCGCCGACGCCGGAGCCGTTGAGGAGGGGGCCGAGGATGCGCGGGGTGATGTCGCCGCGCGGGCTGATGGTGCGGCCGGTGGCGTGGTTGGACTCGATGCGGGCGATGCCGGCGAGTACGGCCCAGGTCAGGCCCCGGCAGGACGGGGCCTCGCGGGGCAGGCGCGCGGCGGCGTTGTGATAGGCGGAGAGCATCCGCTGCGGGATCCCAGCGACCTGCCCGACCGTCTGCATCGGAGGCGCCTTGGGGCGTGTGTTGTGGGCGGCGGCCACCGCCAGGAGCACGACGGGCAAGGCGAGCACTGCCAGCAGGACGGCGCCGCACCCCAGTCGGCGCTTCACTCCCCCACTCCCGGGTCCTGGCCTGCGGCAGGGCGTCGGCCAGGGAGCACAGTGCCGTCTGCGGAGTCCTGGTGGTCCCACCAGGTCCGGCGCCAGGAGCGTGGCGGCTCGCCCTGCCCCGGTGTGGCCGGGCGAGTCGGCGTCGGTGCGTGCCCGTGCCGTGCGCGGCGACGGGGCGGCTCGGTGGCGGGGGCCTCGTACGAGCGGCGCTCGGTGCGGGGCGGGGCGGAGGCGGGCTCGGCCGGGCGGGCGCCGAACGCGGCGGCGGTGTCCTGAGCCCAGCGGCCCGTGACGCGGGCGTAGTGGTCGCGCTGGCGGCCGAGTTCGTGGTGCAGTTCGTGGGAGGCGGCGGTGTTGAAGCGGTGCAGGCGGGTGAAGGCGGCGGGCGCGCCGATGGTCGAGTAGAACGCGGCCTTGGTGGTGCCGAGCAGCACGCGGCCGGCGCGGGTGCGCTTCAGGGATGCCTCGAGGCGGCTGCCGGCCGGGACGAGCGCGGGCGCGGTCGTGCCACCGCGGGTGCGGCCGGCAGGACCTGGAGGAAGCGGGAGGCCGTCAGGTCCGACGGCTTCAGGCTGGACCGGTGGGCGCTTGGGGCCGATCAGGACGGTGTGCGCGGTGCGTGCGCCGAGGGCGAGCGGGGCGAGGGCCCGGCTGCCTTCGGCCAGAGCCTCGGCGGCGAACGATCCTGACCGGCCGAGCATGGCCGCGTGACCGGGGAACGCACCGCCTGGGGTGTTGCCGTAGCCGAGCGCGGAGAACGCGGCGGCGGTGGAGGCGGCGCTCTCGCCCATCGTGTGGCTGCCGCCGATCTTCGCGTAGCGCATGCGGTCACTGAACCGGCGGCCGAGCTGGCGGCTGCCGTTGATGATGCGGCGCTGCATCACGAGCGCGGTGGCGGCGAGTCCGTCGAGGATGACGAGGCGTTCGATGAGCGAGCTGGTGGTGTCGGCGAGGATGGCGCGGGCGCCGATGCCGAAGAGCGGGAGGAAGACGGCGACGGCGAAGAGGATGAGCATGGAGCCGGCCAGGTAGCCGCACCACTTCCACAGCAGGCCGCGGCCCGGGCCGGGCAGGAGGGCCAGCGCGAAGACGACGACCGTGCCGACGGCGGCGATGACGCAGCCAAACTGGGCGGTGATCAGGGCCAGGGCCAGCAGGACGACGACGAGCGCGAGGATCAGCGCGGCGATCAGGACGAGGAGGGCGCCGATGACCTTGTCCCACTCGTTGGTGCGCATGTAGGCGAAGACGGCTTCGCCGTCGGGGCCGAGCTTCTTGAATTCCTCGGCCCGGTTGGTCCAGGTCTCGCCGTTGGCCTGGCAGAAGTCGTAGGCCGGGCCTTTGATGAGGCGGCACTCCTCCTTCGCGGCCGCCGGCTTGGGCGGGGTGACGGCCTTGAGGTGGACGGCATACAGGGGGCTGTCCTTGTCGATGACGTGCCCGTACTGCAGGAGCATGTAGGGCTGGACGACGAGGGTCTCGGTGAGGGTGTTCGTGATCGGCCTGGAGACGTCGGCGGCGTTCACGGGCCGCTCGCCGCTGCGGCACACGTCGCGGGCCGGGCCGGCGATCGCGGCGCACTCTTTCGTGTGGTCAGGTCGGGCTGGCGCGCCGGGCCGGTGGTGGGCCTGGTTCTGCAGGCAGAGGCTGTGGGCGGGGCCGGCGATGTTGTCGCAGGGGCTGGACGACGTGCGGGTGGGGTTGCCGGAGTTGGCGGTGATGGTCGCGGCTTCGAGGGCGGCGCGTTGGGTCTGCTGGACGGGGCCGTCGTAGCCGAGGAGGACGGCCGGCTGCACGAGGGTGGTGGCGGTGATGCCGGCGATGAGCAGGGTGAGAAGTATTTCGCCTGCTCCGCGGGCGACGCGGCCGCGCATGATGAGGACGAGGCCGAAGACGAACGCCCAGGCGAGGCAGATCCCGGCGAGCCCGAGGGGGCTGATGATCTGCTGCTCGTAGGCGTCGGCGAGCTTCTGGGCCGGGCTGGTGAGCTTGCCGATGACGGGGAAGCGGTAAGCCCAGTCGATCAGCCAGCAGGCGAAGCCGGTGATCGTGCGGGCGAGGGCGAACATGCCGCTGCCCAGGAAGCGGCGGACCTGGGCGCCGAAGTCGTCCATGGGCATGACGCTGGCGTTGTAGTTCGTTGCGGGGTCCAGGGCGCCGTCGGCAGGCATGGCGGGGGGCATGGGGTCGAGCTCGTAGCGGTCGAGCGGGACGCCCTCGGACGAAGTGACGTTCAGCGGCCCCAGAATTCCGCCGTCACCCGAGGCGGAGCCGTCAGCGGCGAGCGCGAGACCTGTGCCGGCCGCCCACAGCAGCAGAGTGGTGGCGGCGACGGTGAGTGCGCGGCGGGCGGAACTCATCGTGTCCTCCCGCGGCGCAGGACGAGGAGCAGGCCGATGGCGGCCGCGAGCAAGGCGATGGGCCACACCGCCAGGCAGGAGGGCCGTGCGGCGGCCGCGTTGGTGGTCGGGGTGTCCTGGGTGGCCTGGAGGCAGTAGTCGTGCGCCGGGCCGACGATGAGTGCACACGGCTCCTCGCTGACCGGGTCCTGCCGCGGGCCGGCCTGGGGCGGGTTGGGGGTGGCGGCGAATGCCTGTCCAGTTTGCGGCCACCAGGCGCTGGGGGGTGCGGCGTTGATGGTGATGATGGCGCCGATGAGGGCGGCGGCGAGCAGGATCCCGGTGAAACAACGGGCGGCCCGGGCAGCGCGGGGGCGGGTGAAGGTGTGGCTCATCGGGTGCTCCCGGCGGTCGAGGGCTCGGTGGTGGGGGTGGTGAAGATGCCGGCGAGGATCCGCTCGACGTCGGGCACGAGCACTTTGAAGCGGCCGATCGCCATGCGGGGGTCGCGGGCGAGGAACTCGCCGGCTCGTTCGGTCTTGCCGAACGGCGACAGGTCGGTGGTAACGAGGCTGACGAGGTCCTCGTCGCTGCCGTCCAGGCCGAGCCAGTTGAGGCCGCGGGCGGCGAGGACGGGATCGGCCGTGCGGGCGAGGAAGCGGTAGGCGAGCAGCCCCTTGGTGGTGGAGGTGCCGAGTTCGTCGACGTCGTGGCATCCGAGACCGGTGCCGGCGCCGTGCTTGCGGCCGTCGTAGACGATCTCGTCGATCAGCGCCTGGCCTTCCGCCGAGGAGGTGAGCCAGTAGGCCTCGTCCAGGGGAAGGAAGGTGAAGCGGGGGTCGGTGAACGCGGTCTCGCGGGCTATCGCGGCGATCAGGTACAGCACGGCGCGGCCGATGAGGGCTTCGAGCGGCTGGGAGCGCATCAGCTCGGGGTTGGTGGCCGCCTCCCTCGGGGGCAGGGTCAGGCCGGTGGTGGTGATGACGACGAAGTCAGCGGCCACGGTGGACAGCAGGTCGAGCGGCGGCAGGGCGGGGTCGAACACGGATGCCGCCAGGGGTTCGTCGGCGGCGACCCGCAGCCACTCGGCCAGGGCGTCGGCGCGCTGCCCACGCGGACTGTCCTCCTGGGCCATCTCTTCGAGAGCGGTGAGCACGCCGGCCATGCACGGGGTGGCCGACGCGGACGCGTGCTTGACGGCGGTCTTCAGCAGCGCCCCGTGCTCGGTCATCGGGCCGACGCCGAGCTGCACGGTCAGGTAGCTGAGGGCGTAGCGGGCGCCGACGGCCGCATCGGCGAAGACCCGCAGGGGGTCGATGGACACCTCCGCGCTCGCGGCGTCGACGACCTGGCAGCGCCCGCCGGCCGCGGAGCGGGCGAAGCGGGCCCACTCCCGGGACTTGGTGCGGTCGATCGCGATGACCCGGCCGCCGCGGTCGACGATGCTGCTGGAGATGAGTTTGAGCAGGGTGGACTTTCCGCCGCCGAGGTCACCGGCGAGCCCGAGGGAGGCGGAGGCGTTCTTGGCGGGGGCGTCGGCAATGTCGAGCAGGACCGGGCTGGCGGTACCGACGTCCTGAGAGAAGCCGACCATGGCCCCGGTCGGGTCACCGAACGTCTGGCCCGCCAGGGCACCGTGCATCGCCCAGTCCTCCCCCAACTGGTGCTGGACGTACTGGCGAGTGGCCGGCGGCGTGGCAGCGCCGGGAAGCCCCAGGGTGAACAGCTCCTCCTGCCCGCCGACCGGGCGAACCAGCCGGTAGTTCGCGCCACGCAGCCTCGCCTGGAGGGCGGCGGCGCGCTGGTCGCACTCGGCCGGGCTGCTCCCCCACACGGTCATGGCGGTCACCGTCTGGACCTCGACCTCGACGCTGGTGCGCGAGGCCCGGGCGGAGAGGTCGCCGAGGTCATCCGCGGCGTCATGCATCGCTTCGGGAAGACCGGTGGCCCGGCGAGCGGCGTACTGCTCGGCCTGGTCGACCAGGTCCCGCTTCTTCCGGGTGACCGCCGCCACGACCTTCTCCGCCGACAGCAGGGTCATGTCGACGACCCAGTCCACACCGAACGGGAGCCGGTCCAGCTCAGCGAAGAACTCGGCCCCGGCCGCGGTGAAGTGCCGAGGCAT
Source organism: Streptomyces sp. NPDC006339 (assembly GCF_040612775.1). Taxonomy (NCBI): domain Bacteria; kingdom Bacillati; phylum Actinomycetota; class Actinomycetes; order Kitasatosporales; family Streptomycetaceae; genus Streptomyces; species Streptomyces sp. NPDC006339. Next base: position 4,513 of record NZ_JBEXQW010000050.1, on the reverse strand, counting down.
CTCAGCGAGCGCAAGGTGTGCCTGGTAGGAGGTGCCGGCCTCGGACTCGACCTCGAGCCACCGGCGGCCCACCATGCCCACCGCGCGGCTGCCCGCCCCACCAGATCCGCCCGTACCGGCGGCGTTGGTGCCGCCCTCGAGGAGCCGTACGTGCCCGAGGTCGGCATGCGACGGTGCCCGCAGCACGCCCCGCTCCAGACGGCTGCCGCGCAGTGCGGACTGCTCGGCCTCGCCGAGGAGCTCCTCGTCCAGGCCGCGGGCGACGGCGTGCTGGTGGATCCACACGATCTCCGCCGGACGGGCCCGCCGGAGCTGAACCACGCCGGTGAGCTCCGCCTCCAGTCGCGCGGCCTGGTCACGGAAGACGGCGACCTCACGGGCCGCGACCGGCGCGGGGGCCAGGCCGAGCATGCCGGACAGCTCCGACCACGCCGAGGCGAAGCCGGCGGACCACTGTGCCCGCGCACCATCGGCGGCGAGCGGGACCGCGAGCCACAGGGTGCGGCGGTGCATCTCCACTGGCTCGTCCAGCTCCTCACCAGCGAGGAGGCGCAGTTGCGCGTCAGCGACCTCCGCCCACGCCGCGTGCCGGTGGTAGTCGACACCTTCGACGGTCTGAGCGACGACCTCCGCCGGATCGACCCGGGCGCACAGCCCGTGCAGGCGGGCCTTTCCCGGCAGCGAGCGCACCAGGTTCGCGATGCGGGTGTGGAGGTCGTCGCGGACGCGGTCGCTCATGTAGCGCGATCCGCTGGGCGTGAGTGACCAGACGGCCCACACGGTGCCGGTGGTGGACCACACGAGGTGGTCGACGATGTGACGGATCTGCACCTTCATCGTGGGCTCTCCTCTCGGACTCGGGTGTGCAGGAGCTGCTGCAGTGGCGTCGGCGCCGGCCCCCTTGCCGGGCGGGTGGACGGCTTCGTCGCGGATGCGGGTGGCGGGGCGGGGCGGCGTGAAGGGCGCCTCGGGTTCGGGCGGGGGTTGGGGAAGGTCTGCTCGATCAGGAAGGAACCGGTGAGCATGTGGACGCCGGCGGGGCGGGCGGTCCGGCCGCCGATCCGGCCGGTGGCCGGCTGAAAAGCCCGCTGCAGGAAGCCGTAGGCCACCCACAGCGGCATGCGCCCGCCGATCCTGCTGGCGCGGGCCGCCCACACCGCGAAGCCGAGCCCGACGGCCGGGACCGGGCCGAGGACCGGGGCCCACCAGGAGAAGGTCTTGATCAGGACGAAGACGCCGACGCCGAGGATGATCAGTTGCGGGGCGTTGTAGGGGCCGAACCACAGCACGAAGTCGCCGATCTTCCCCATCACCCAGGGAAACGTCCGCGCGAGCGTGTAGCTGCGGCCCGTCCGCACGGTCGTGGTGTTCACGCCATACGCCCGGCGGTGGCGTCTCGGTGCTGGGAGGTGGGATGGGCCGGGGCCGACTGCATGTCGGTGAGCTCCTGCTTGAAGGCGTCGGCGAGGTCGGTCCGGGCGGAGTAGATGCCGAGGCAGATCGCCAGGCCGAGCACGGCGCCGATGCCGGCCTTGATCGACATCTTCTTGATGACCGTGATGGCGACGATGGCGATGAGGAAGAGCTTCAGCGCCCTCTCGGCCCAGCTCTCGCCGAGGCCGAACAGGCCGTTGCCGATGTTCTCGAACGCGCCGGCAAGCACGAAGGTCGTGGTGTTCATGGAAGGTGTCTCCTTCAGGAGTTGGTCTTGGGGGTGGTGGAACCGGAGTCGAGGGCGGCGATCTCCCACCGGCCGGCGCGGGCGGTCAGCGTGAGCGCGTAGGTGAGCGGCCACCGGCGGCCCGCTGCGTCGGTCGCGACGACGTCGGCCCGTACTCGGATGCGCGCCCCGTCCGGGCTGGGCTTGTGTTCGCGCTCCGGGCGGTCGGCCAGGACCTGCTGCGCCTCGACGCTGAGGTAGGTGGCCGGCGGCAGCGGCGGCAGGACGGTCCCGGGAGCGAGGTACCGTTCGGCGCCGCCCGCACTGCCGAGGTAGGCGGTGAGGAACCCGGTCACGCTGTCCGCGAGCGGCCGCTCCGTCACCGGTGTCGTGGAGGTGGAGTCGGGAAGGTGCGCGACGGTGGGGCCGGCGACCTCGCTCGGTGACCCGGCCGTGAAGCTCCACCCGCCGGCCCTCGTGCTGCGCTGGTCGGTGAGCGTGACCGGGACGGTGAAGTAGCGCATACCGGCGCCCGCCGCATCGCTCTGCTCCCCCGCCGGGTTCGTCATGGCGGCGGCGACGGTCACCGTCCAGGCGCTGTCGCCCGCGGGGACGGTTCTCACGGCCACGAGCTCGTCGACTGCGACGGGGCTCTTGCCCCACACGGGCGGCTGCACGGAGGGCGCCATCGTCTTCAGCGTGCGGGTGGCCAGGCTCTGCTGGCCGGTTCCGCTGCGCAGCCACACGCCGAGGAACAGCTCCGCGAACCCGGCCGGCCCCTGCTCGCCGGACGGGACCGACGGCGAGGACGGGCGGGCGGCGGGTGCGGGTTCGGCTGGTCCTGCCGGGGCAGGCTGCGACCAGCCGGTGAGCAGGGCGACCGGGCCGGCAGCGAGTGCCGCCCACACTCCGGTCCTTACGAGGGCGGCGCGCCGCATGCGCAGGGGGCGCGGGGTGGCCGCGGTGTCGGGGGCACGGGTGCCACGCCTGTCACGGCGCGGCGAGGAGAGGGCCATGGTGGCTCCAGTCAGAGCTCGGAGGAAGTGGACACTCCGACTCTCGACAGGCCGCTCACCAGGCCGCTGACCGCCAGGACGTACCAGCCGTCACGTCGGCATAACTCCTGGTGGTAAGTGCAGTGGTAAGTGTGCTGGCGGTCTGGTGCTCGCTCACCATGGCGGCAAGACCGGTCTGTGACATGGGTGCCGGCGGGGTTGATGCGCCGAGACGGCCATGGTCTGACCGGTGAACGCGACACGCCTCGGCAGCCGCTGCGTGACCGATCGGTCGGGGATCGGTCATGGCCGGTGACCGATCCGAGTACATCGGTCACCGGTCCCCGGCCGATCGGTCACGGCCGTCGGTGCCTCGTGAGTCCACCGGTCGCGGCCGTGGGTGACCGATCCTGATGTCGCTTCCCCGGTAGCTTCCCGGTGATCGGTCACCGGGTCTGTGGACGCGGCGGTGTCCGGCTCCGGACATGACTGTGGCCGGTGACCGTTTCGGTCACCGGCCACATGGGCTCGAGGGCGCTGGTCAGTTGCGGACGGGCCGAAGGTGTGCCCGGCCGCTCTGCTGACGGATCTCGGCGAGGTGTTCGGCGGCTGCGATCACGCGTCGCTGTCCCGTCTTGGGGGACACCCCGAGCCGTCGGGCGACCTCTGCCCCGGAGAGCTTGCCCCCGGTCTCCTCAGCCTCGGCAAGCCACTTCGCCACGAGCTCGACCTGCTGCTGGACGGGATCCGTTCCGTCCTCCCCTACAGGCTGCTGTTCAGGGATCCGGGCGGTCGCCTCGCCGGTATCGGTCACCGCCCGCTCCTGTCCTCGCGGCTGACCGATGGTGGCCTGGGCCGTGATCGGGTGGCCAGTCCCGGCCCTTTGAGGGGTCTCGGGGTCGACAGCCAGATCGACGGCGAGCTCCTGGAGCATCGGCTCAAGCTCCCGGCTCTCGCCGGCTTGCGGCAGGTGGGGCTCGACCGTTTCGGCGGCAGGAGGACCAGCGGGCTGAGGGCGGCTGAAGAATGGATGCGGCACCGCCTGGGGCACCGCCTGGTGCACCGCCGGGGCGCCGCCCTCACGCTGTCCGCGATCGGTCACGTCCGACTCGGGAAGCTCCGTCCCCGGGTCATCGGTCATGACCGATTCCGGTGACCGGTCCCCCACCGTCTCGTGTGACCGGTCATCGGTCACCGGCTCCACCGAGGCCGAACCGGCCACCACCGCGGCCAGCATGGGAGGAGTTCCGGTGAGGTCCTCCTCATCGCCGAGTGGGAGAGATCCGGGCGACGTCACGCCGGCTGAAACCGGGAGCGTCTCTGCGTGGTGCGCCGAGTCGACCCGCTCCACCGTCACCGTGACGAGGTCAAGGCCGGCTTCGATGAGAACATCCGGTGCGCTCTCTGCGAGCGGCACCCCGTACTTCGCGAGCCTCAGCGGCATCAGCGCCTCCACCGGCGCCTTCCGCCGCCACGCCCGTCCGTACTTGGACTGCAACTGGGCTTGGTACACGAGGCGGTGCTGCTCCAGCTTGATCACCTGCTCGTACGAGCGCAGCTCCCACAGCTTCATCCGCCGCCACAACCGGAACGTGGGAATCGGCGACAGCAGCCAACGCGTCAGCCGCACGCCCTCCATGTGCTTGTCGGCCGTGATGTCCGCGATCCGCCCCACCGCGTGCCGCGCCGCCTCCACCGCGACCACGAACAGCACCGGGATCACGGCGTGCATGCCGACACCCAGCGGATCGGGCCAGGCCGCCGCGCCGTTGAACGCGATCGTCGCCGCCGTCAGCAGCCACGCGGTCTGCCGCAGCAGCGGGAACGGTATCCGGATCCACGTCAGCAGCAGGTCGAG
>NZ_JBEXQW010000049.1:0-56486 GCF_040612775.1 Streptomyces sp. NPDC006339 | reverse complement strand
GGGAGCGGCGTCTGGTGCGTGCGATCGCAAGGCGGAGGAGGGAGTCCATGCGGAGCATCGGCGACCGACGACAACGCGGCGAGCGTGCGTGCCAGACGTCGCGAGCCCGGCAAGATCCGAAAGACACGGCCTAGGCGCCCCCTAGTAGCGCGTGATCGCCGTCGGCCCGCCCCGCGTGCCGACGGCGACGTGCGGCCGGCGGTCCGGATCGGCCCAGGCCAGGATCCGCCGCATCGCGTCCTTCGGCACGGACACGCACCCGGCGGTCGCCCCGCGCCCGTTCACGTGCAGGAAGATCCCCGCGCCGCGCCCGCGCACCGGACGCTCGTAGTTGAAGCCGACGACCAGGGCGTGCGCGTACTGCGTGCCGTACGTGACGAGGTGTTCGGCCTCGGTGGCCCGGCAGTCCCGGGGGAGCCCCTCCACCCATCGGTTATAGGCGCGCGCGTCGTTGTCCTGGCACCACCAGGACCGGTCGGTCACCCGTGCGTAGCGGTACGCCGTCCCGGCCGGCGCCGGCTCGACCCGAAGGCGTACGGCAGGTCGTAGAGCCCGGTCGGTGTGGTGTTGGTGCCCTGCCGCCGCAGGCCGCCCTCGGCGAGCCCCTTCGCGCCGAACCGCGCGGGCCCCGACCCGGCCTTCACCCAGCGCCCGCCGCGCCGGTCCCACCAGGTGAGGACGCCGGTCGTGGCGGCGGTGTCCGCGGCCACGGCGGTGATCAGTTGCGAGCCGCCGCCGGTGTCCGCCATGCGGGCGGGCAGCGGCACGGGCACGGGCGGACCGGGGGCGGGGGCGGCGAGCGTCGTGGCCAGGGCTCCGACGACCCCGAGGGCGAGAAGGGTACGCATGGCGCGACGCTAGGCGGGCCGCCGGACGCCCGCCAGATCACGGGGCCGTCCGGGGGAGCGGCGGCGGCACCGAGACCCGGCGCTCCACCTGGTGGCCCGTCAGCGGCCGTTCCCGCTCGCGCGGACGGGCCCGGATGCCCGACGGTGGCGCGTACGCGACGCTGCCGCCTAGGCGACGGTGCCGCGGGTGAGGGCCCGCGGCGAGGGCTCGTCAGGAGAACCGGAACCAGGCCCGGACGCCCCGCGGTCCCGGACCGGTCTCCTCGATCCCGAGGGCCCGCCGGAACCGCAGCCGCGCCACCGGATCGGGGTCCTCCACGAGCCGGCGGGCCGCCTCCTCGTACGCCCCCGTGCCGTGCTCGCGCAGCAGCCGCAGAGCGCGGACGCGGACGTGCAGCGGCCGGTCGGGCCCGGTGCGGCGCAGCAGTTCCTCCTCCGGCAGCCGGTTCGCCCAGGGCAGCAGGGCCCGGGCCGCTTCCCGTACGACACCGGGCGCGGGGTCGTCGAGCAGCCGCAGCAACCGGGCGTGGTCGACGACCTCGAAGACGCGCAGCCCGGCGACGGCGGAGGCGCGGACCGTCGCGCGCGGGTGACCGGTCAGTCCCCACAGCACCTCCGTGTCCCCCTTCCGGTCGCCGCACTCCGCGAGCCCGAGCGGCGCCCGGTCGGGCACGGTCTCCAGGTCCGCGCAGGCGGCCCGGTAGAGCGCTACGGGATCCCGGCCGTCCTGGCGCAGCACCCAGCGGGCGCAGGCCCGCACCATCCCCGACCGGTCGTGCAGGAACGCCTCGGCCTCGGCGGCCCGCCCGGCCTTCCGCAGGGCGGTGACCCCGGCCGAGCGCACCCGGCCCGAGCGGGCGGCGAGCAGCACGGGCAGGGTGTCGTCGGGGACGCCCGCGGCGAGCGCGGCGGTGGCGGCGGTGTCCTGGACGGCCACGTCGTTGTCGTACGCGGCGGTGCGGGCCAGCTCGGTGGGGGTGAGCAGCCCGCGCTCGACGGCGAGGCCGAAGGCGAATCGCCGGGTGGCCCGGTCCGGGCTCAGGAGCAGGGCGCGGACGGTGGCGGCCGGTGCGGCGTGCACAACGTCCCGAAGGAGGCCGACGGCCGCGTCGCCGCGCAGTCTCCGCCGGATCCGGAGGATCACCGAGGCGGTGACGGCCAGTGTGGCGGCGTCCGCCCGGGGCAGGGCCTCGGCGAGGACGGCCCGGGCCCGATCACGTACGGGAACGGCCCAGTCGGTGGTGCGAACGGCGACGAGGGGAAGGGCCCCGAGATGCTCGGCGGCATGGGGAAGAGCGGCCTCCCGGATCAGCCCGCTGGGGTCGCACAGGGCGAGCGCGAGCCGCGCCTCCGTGGGCGCCGGCGCGCGCGACATCGCCCGCAGGGCGCCGGGGAGCCGGCTCGTGCTCAGCCAGGGGTGTGCCGGGCGCTCGATCTCGCCGTAGCCGATGGCGATGCGGATGCCCTCGTCCAGCGCGGTCCACGCCTCCGGGCGCGTCACGTCCAGGACCCGGGCGAGTTGTCGCGCCCCGCTCGCCAGCCCCCGTATCGCCGCGTCCAGCGGCCTCTCCTCGCTCCTCATGCACGGAGCCTAGGTTCCGCGCCCCCGCTCCCGCCTGCGATTTTCGGCCTCCGCGGTGGGCCCTCCGCAGGCGCGTTGACAAAACATACGGAGGACTGCATAGTTATACCCATCAGTGGTTGCAAGGTAAGGAGAACCCCGTGACCGAGCGCGTCGTACTCGCCTATTCGGGCGGCCTGGACACCTCCGTCGCCATCGGCTGGATCGCCGAGGAGACGGGTGCCGAGGTCATCGCCGTCGCCGTGGACGTCGGCCAGGGCGGCGAGGACCTGGACGTCATCCGCAAGCGCGCGCTCGCCTGCGGTGCGGTCGAGGCCGAGGTCGCGGACGCCAAGGACGAGTTCGCCGAGGAGTACTGCCTCCCGGCGATCAAGGCCAACGCCCTCTACATGGACCGCTACCCGCTGGTCTCCGCGCTGTCCCGGCCGGCCATCGTCAAGCACCTGGTCGCCGCCGCCCACAAGCACAACGCCTCGATCGTCGCCCACGGCTGCACCGGCAAGGGTAACGACCAGGTGCGCTTCGAGGCCGGCATCCAGGCCCTCGGCCCGGACCTGAAGTGCATCGCCCCGGTCCGCGACTACGCGATGACCCGGGACAAGGCCATCGCCTTCGCCGAGAAGGCGAACCTGCCGATCGCGACCACCAAGAAGTCCCCGTACTCCATCGACCAGAACGTCTTCGGCCGCGCCATCGAGACCGGCTTCCTCGAGGACATCTGGAACGCCCCGATCGAGGACATCTACGAGTACACCCAGAACCCGGCGGTCGCCCGCGAGGCCGACGAGGTCGTCATCTCCTTCAAGGAGGGCGTGCCGGTCGCCATCGACGGCAAGCCCGTCACCGTCCTCCAGGCGATCCAGCAGCTCAACGAGCGCGCCGGCGCCCAGGGCATCGGCCGGATCGACATGGTCGAGGACCGGCTCGTCGGCATCAAGTCCCGCGAGGTGTACGAGGCTCCCGGCGCGATCGCCCTGATCACCGCCCACCAGGAGCTGGAGAACGTCACCGTCGAGCGCGAGCTGGCCCGCTACAAGCGGCAGGTCGAGCAGCGCTGGGGCGAGCTCGTCTACGACGGCCTGTGGTTCTCCCCGCTCAAGCGCGCCCTGGACGGCTTCATCCAGGAGGCCAACCAGCACGTCACCGGCGACATCCGGATGACCCTGCACGGCGGCCGCGCCGTCGTCACCGGCCGGAAGTCCGCCGAGTCGCTCTACGACTTCAACCTCGCCACCTACGACACGGGCGACACCTTCGACCAGTCGAAGGCCCAGGGCTTCATCGACATCTTCGCGCTCTCCGCGAAGATCGCCGCCAAGCGTGACCTGGCGTAGGCACGACTCGTTCCACAGCCGCCTCCTCACCCCCGCGGTGGGGAGGCGGCCGCACACCCACCGTCTTGAGGAGCAGTAGCTGTGAGCAGCAACAACGGTGACGTCCGGCTCTGGGGCGGCCGGTTCGCCGACGGGCCCGCGGAGGCCCTGGCGAAGCTGTCCGCGTCCGTCCACTTCGACTGGCGTCTCGCGCCGTACGACATCGCCGGTTCCCGTGCCCACGCGCGCGTGCTGCACAAGGCCGGACTGCTCACCGGGGACGAGCTGACCCGCATGCTGGCCGGCCTCGACCGGCTGGAGGCGGACGTCGCCGACGGCTCCTTCACCGGCACCATCGCCGACGAGGACGTCCACACCGCCCTGGAGCGGGGCCTCCTGGAGCGCCTCGGCGCCGAGCTCGGCGGCAAGCTGCGGGCCGGCCGGTCCCGCAACGACCAGGTCGCCACCCTCTTCCGGATGTACCTGCGGGACCACGCCCGGATCATCGGCGGCCTGATCGCCGACCTCCAGGACGCCCTGGTCGGCCTCGCCGAGGCCCACCCGGCCGTCGCCATGCCGGGCCGGACCCACCTCCAGCACGCCCAGCCGGTGCTCTTCGCCCACCACGTCCTGGCCCACGTCCAGTCCCTGTCCCGGGACGCGGAGCGGCTGCGGCAGTGGGACACCCGGACCGCCGTCTCCCCGTACGGCTCCGGCGCGCTCGCCGGCTCCTCGCTCGGCCTCGACCCGGAGGCGGTCGCCAAGGACCTCGGCTTCGAGCGCGGGTCGGCGGGCAACTCCATCGACGGCACCGCCTCGCGGGACTTCGTCGCCGAGTTCGCCTTCATCACGGCGATGATCGGCGTGAACCTCTCCCGGATCGCGGAGGAGATCATCATCTGGAACACGAAGGAGTTCTCCTTCGTGACCCTGCACGACGCCTTCTCCACCGGCTCGTCGATCATGCCGCAGAAGAAGAACCCGGACATCGCCGAGCTGGCCCGGGGCAAGTCCGGCCGCCTCATCGGCAACCTGTCCGGACTCATGGCGACGCTGAAGGCCCTGCCTCTCGCCTACAACCGGGACCTCCAGGAGGACAAGGAGCCGGTCTTCGACTCCATCGACCAGCTCGAGATCCTGCTCCCGGCCTTCACCGGCATGATGGCCACCCTCACCGTCCACCGGGAGCGGATGGAGGAGCTCGCCCCGGCCGGCTTCTCCCTCGCCACGGACATCGCCGAGTGGCTGGTCAAGCAGGGTGTGCCGTTCCGGGTGGCGCACGAGGTGGCCGGCGAGTGCGTCAAGGTCGCCGAGGCGGAGGGCAAGGAGCTCGACGAGCTCACGGACGAGCAGTTCGCCAAGATCTCCGAGCACCTCACCCCCGAGGTCCGTACGGTGCTGAACGTCCCCGGCGCCCTCGCCTCCCGCAGCGGCCGGGGCGGCACGGCCCCCTCGGCGGTCGCCGCCCAGTTGGTCGAGGTCAAGGCGGACCTGGTCATCCAGCACGCCTGGGCCGGCGCCAGGAACTGAATCGACCGCATCGACGCTCTACAGCGCCGCCGCCCAGTCCGCGAGCCTGTCGAAGTCCGGCCGGAGCAGTCCGAGCCGGGGGTCGACGTGCAGCAGCAGGGCGGCGGCGAGGTGGTGGTGCTCCACGTACTCGTGGTCGTACGGCGTGATGTCGTCGTCCACCCATGCGAACGGCCTCCCCTGCGCGTACTCGAGGATGTACTGGGTCTTCCAGAACGTCCCGCGCGGGGAGGCCCCGTGCATGTTCGGCCAGTCGATGAAGGGCAGCTCGGGCAGCCCGAGGCGCGGCCCGATCCAGTCGTTGGCCTCGCCCTTCCACGTCGTCGCCCAGACCAGCTCGTACGCGTCGGCGAGCGCCAGCAGCTCGGGCCCGTGGCCCGGGTTCAGCCACACCCGCAGCGGCTTGCCGGCGAACCAGCCGTCCGGCCGCATCCGGTGCGTCGTATAGCCCTCGGGCCTGCGCTCGGCCTGCGCCGCATAGGGATTCAGCGGCCCGTCCACATCGATCAGCAGCAGCGGCTTCGTCATGTCCACAGCATTCCTTCCCCTGCCTACGTGAGGCGTGGAAATTTCGAATGAGACATTGATGTCTCATTCGGTGTATGGTTGTCTCATGTCAGTCGATCGCACCCAGGTGCTCCACGCCGCCGCCGGCCTGCTCTCCCGCAAGGCGACCGCCACCATGGACGAGGTCGCCCGGGCCGCCGGCATCGGCCGCGCCACCCTGCACCGCCATTTCGCGGGGCGGGACGCGCTGGTCCGGGCGCTGGAGCAGATGTGCATCGAGGAGACCGAGGCCGCGCTCGACGCGGCCCGGATCGGTGAGGGGCCCGCCGACGAGGCGGTACGCAGGCTGATCGGCGCCACGGAGCCGGTCGCACCGCTGCTGGCCTTCCTCGTCACCGAGAACCAGCTCTTCGAGGGCGACCAGCAGAACGAGGGCTGGGCCCGCCTCGACGCCCGGATCGCCGGACTCTTCCGGCGCGGCCAGGAGCAGGGCGTCTTCCGGATCGACCTGACGCCCGTCTGGCTCAGCGAGGCCTTCTACGGGCTGGTCGGCGCGGGCGCCTACGCGGTCGCCGACGGGCGGGTCGCCGCCAAGGACTTCCAGTACATGATCGCCGAGCTGCTGCTCGGCGGAGCGCGCAGGAGCGTGGAGCAGTGATCACCGAAACCGTACAGCACGAGAGCCATACCGAGGGCGTCCGCCGTCCCGGCCGGTGGCTCGCCCTCGCCGTGCTCGTCCTGGCCGTCCTGCTGGTGGCCGTGGACGCCACCGTGCTCGGCCTGGCGACCCCGTTCCTCTCCGAGGACCTCAAGCCCTCCGGCAGCCAGTTGCTGTGGATCGGCGACGTCTACTCCTTCGTCATCGCCGGTCTCCTCGTCTCCATGGGCAGCCTCGGCGACCGCATCGGCCGCAAGAAGCTGCTGCTGGTGGGTGCCGTCGCCTTCGGCGCCGTCTCCGTGATCAACGCGTACGCCACCAGCCCCGAGATGATGATCGCGGCCCGCGCCCTGCTCGGTGTCGCCGGCGCCACCCTCATGCCGTCCACGCTCGCGCTGATCCGCAACCTCTTCCACGACCCGCGCGAGCGCAGCCTCGCCATCGGCATCTGGGGCGCCATGGCCTCGGCCGGCGCCGCCGTCGGTCCGGTCGTCGGCGGCTTCCTGCTGGAGCACTTCTGGTGGGGCTCGGTCTTCCTCATCAACCTGCCCGTGATGGCCGTCCTGGTCCTCATCGGCGTCAAGCTGATCCCCGAGTCGAAGAACCCGAACCCCGGCCCCTGGGACCTCCCGAGCGTCGGCTTCTCCCTCGTCGGCATGATCGGCGTCGTCTACGCGATCAAGGAAGTGGCCTCGCACGGCCTCACCCTCGACGTGGCCGTCGCCGCGGCCGTCGGCCTCGGCGGCCTGACCTGGTTCGTACGCCGCCAGCTCACCCTGCCGACCCCGCTCCTGGACATGCGGCTGTTCCGCAACCGCGGCTTCTCCGCCGCCGTCCTCGCCGACCTGCTCACCATCCTGGGCCTGTCCGGTCTGGTGTTCTTCCTGTCCCAGTTCTTCCAGCTCGTCCAGGGCCGGCAGCCGCTGGAGGCCGGGCTCGCCGAACTGCCCGCCGCCATCGGGGCGGTGACGGCCGGTCTGATCGCCGGCCACGTCGCCCGGCGGTTCACGGTGCGGTCCGTCGTCGCGGGCGGCCTGGCCGCCATCGGCCTCGCCCTGGCGGCCCTGACCACCATCGGCCAGTCCACCGGCTACCCGCTGCTCGGCGCGAGCCTGCTCGTCGTCGGCGTGGGCGCGGGCTTCGCGTTCACCGTCACCGCCGACGTGATCCTCTCCAGCGTCCCCAAGGAGCAGGCCGGTGCCGCCTCCGCGGTCTCCGAGACGGCCTACGAGCTGGGCGCGGCCCTCGGCATCGCCCTCCTCGGCTCCATCGTGACCGGCGTCTACCGGGGCTTCGCCACACCGGCCGGCATCCCCGCCGGTACCGCGGCCGCGGCCCACGACTCGCTCGGCGGCGCCGTCGAGGCGTCCGCGGGCCTCGCCCCGGCGCAGGCCGGTGCGCTGGTCTCCGCCGCCCAGGAGGCGTTCGTCGACGGCCTGCGCATCGCGGCCGGCGTCGGCGCGGCGGTCCTCCTGGCGACGGCGGTCGCGGCCTGGTTCCTGCTGAAGGGCCAGAAGCTGGCCGACGGCGTCGAGCACTGACGCCCGGACGATACGACGGAGGGCGCCCCCCAGGACCGGGGGGCGCCCTCCGTCGTATCCGCTCTGCGCGTTACGCGGCTTCCTTCGCCTTGGTGGCGTACATGTCCACGTACTCCTGACCCGACAGCCGCATGACCTCCGCCATGACCGAGTCCGTCACCGCCCGCAGCACGTACCGGTCGCGGTCCATGCCCTCGTAGCGGGAGAACTCCATCGGCTCGCCGAAGCGGACCGTCACCCGGCCCGGCCGCGGGATGCCCGCGCCGCCCGGCTGGATCTTGTCGGTGCCGATCATCGCGAACGGCACCACCGGCGCGCCCGTCATCAGGGTGAGCCGGGCGATGCCGGTCCGGCCCCGGTAGAGGCGGCCGTCGGGGGAGCGGGTGCCCTCGGGGTAGATCGAGAAGATCCGGCCCTCCTCCAGGACCCGACGCCCCGTCATCAGCGCGGCCACACCGCCGCGGCCGCCGTCGCGGTCCACGGGGATCATGCCGACGCTGGTGAAGAACCAGGCCATCAGCCGGCCCTTGAGGCCCTTGCCCTTGACGTACTCGTCCTTGCCGATGAAGAACACCTGGCGGTCCAGGCAGATCGGCATGATCATCGAGTCGATGAAGGTCAGGTGGTTGCCCGCGAGGATGACCGGGCCCGTGCCGGGGACGTTCTCGGCGCCCTCGACGCGTGGCCGGAACATGAGGCGCAGGACCGGGCCCAGGGTGGCCTTCATGATCGCGAGACGGGACAACGGTTCCTCCGGTGTCGGGCGGGCGGCTCCAGGGAGCCGACGGTGCAGGTGGCGACGATACTCGCGGGTCACGTCCGGTCGCACATCGGGTTCACCCCATGGATACGCGGTGTTGACGTGTGTTTCCGCCATGTTCCCCGCAGGTCTGCCGTCCGTAGGGCATGACTGCCTAGCGTCGGGGACACCTTTGACAGGTGCGGGACATCACACGGAAACACCAAGGAGTGTTCATGACACAGCCCGAGCGCCCGACCCCGGCCCGACGCGCGGTCCTCGGAGCGGCCGGAGCCGCCGTCCTGGGCGGCTCCACCGTCCTCGCCGGCGGCACCGCGCAGGCCGTCCAGTCGGCCGTCGCCGCCGACACCGACCGGGGCGCCGCCCGTGGCACCGGACGCGGCCGCGGCTACCGCTCCCTGCCCGTCCCCACCGTCATCGCCCACCGCGGCGCCAGCGGCTACCGCCCCGAGCACACCCTCGGCTCCTACCGGCTCGCCCTCGACCTCGGCGCCCACGTCATCGAACAGGACCTCGTCCCCACCAAGGACGGCCACCTGGTCTGCCGCCACGAGAACGACATCACCGGCACCACCGACGTCGCCGACCACCCCGAGTTCGCCTCCCGCAGGACCACCAAGACCGTCGACGGCACCGCCCTCACCGGCTGGTTCACCGAGGACTTCACGCTCGCCGAGCTGAAGACCCTCCGCGCCAAGGAGCGCATCCCCGGCACCCGCCAGGAGAACACCCTCTACGACGGCCGCTGGACCGTCCCCACCTTCGAGGAGGTGCTCCGCTGGGCCGAGGAGGAGGGCCGCCGGCGGGGCCGCGAGATCTGGCTGCACGTCGAGACCAAGCACCCCACCTACTTCCGCTCGATCGGCCTCCGCCTCGAGGAGCGGCTCGCCCGGCTGCTGCGCCGCTACGGCCGCCACCGCGCCGACTCGCCGACCTTCCTCCAGTCCTTCGAGCCCACCAGCATGCAGCGGATGGCGAAGCTCGTCGACACGCCCCGCGTCGTGCTCCTGTGGACCCCCGACGACCGCCCCTGGGACTTCCGCGAGACGGGCGACCCGCGCACGGTCGCCGACCTCGTCACCCCCGAGGGCCTGGCCTGGATCGCCTCCTACGCCCAGGGCATCGGCCCCCTCCTCGACCTGGTCATCCCCAAGGACAAGGACGGGCGGCTCGGCACCCCGACGACGCTGGTGCGCGACGCCCATGCGAAGGGCCTGATCCTCCACCCGTACACCCACCGCAACGAGAACACCTTCCTGCCCGCCGACCACCGCAGGGGCACCGACCCCACCGCGTACGGCGACTCCTTCGGCGCCCTCCGGCGCTACCTCGCCACCGGCATCGACGGCATCTTCTCCGACAACCCCGACACCGCCCTGCTGGCGGCGGCGGAGTTCTCGGGGCGCTGAGGCCGCGGGATCCTGGATGTTGGATCCGGGATCCTGGATACGGGATGCCGGATGCGGTCCCCGGGGTACGGGCTCCTGGATATTGGATCCGAGATATTGGATCCAATATCCACCCGCGTACCGCCGACCGGGTGGTTCCCGGCCCGGCCCGCAACCGGGCCCGGCCCGCGCCGCATCGTGGCGGGCATGACCTCCTCCACCTCCCGCACCTCCCGCGAGGCGCTGCTCGCCACCCTCCGGCCCCTGCTCGCCGCCGAGTCCCTGGCGGAGGCCCCGGCCGCCGGCGTCGAGGCCGGAGACCTCGAACAGGCCGTCTGGCTACGGCTCCTGGAACGCCTCCACGAGGACGGCGTCCCCGACCATCCGGCCGACTGGCTGCGCCGGGCCGTACGGGCCGAGGCCCGCCGCGCCCGCCGGGCCTCGGCCCGCGAACGGCCCTACCGCGGCGAACCGGCGCACGATCCCCACCGCTCGCCCGAGCACTCTGCGCTCGCCGCCGAACGCCGCCGCACCGTGCGCGCCGCCGTCCGCCGCACCCCCGGCCACTGCCCCCGGCTGCTCACCGCGATGCTCCACCCGGACGACCCCACCTACCGGGAAATCGCAGGAGCGTTGGGTATCTCACAGGGGAGTCTGGGGCCGATGCGTTCCCGTTGCCTGGGATGCCTGCGCAGAATGCTGGCTGCGGAGGTTCCCGCCCCGGTCGCACGGGGAAGGGTGCCGTAGACCGACGGCGGACCAGGTGAGCGGGAGGCATGCACACATGGGCATGAGCGTGACCATCTCAGCGGCAGAGGCGCAGGACGCGGAGCACATCCTCAAGCTGCAGTACCTCTGCTATCAGCGCGAGGCCGAGATCTACCAGGACTGGTCCATCGAGCCGCTCACCCAGTCGCTGGACGCCCTGCGCGCCGAACTCGCCGAGGGCAAGGGCTTCGTCGCCCGCCTCGGCGACGAGATCGTCGCCTCCGTACGCGGCCGGCTCGACGAGGACGGCACCGTACGGATCGCCAAGCTCATCGTCCACCCCCGCCTCCAGCGCCACGGCCTCGGCGGCCGCCTGCTCGACGCCATCGAGAGCCACTTCGCGGGCGAGCCCGCCCCCGCCGCCAAGCGCTTCCAGCTCTTCACCGGCCACCGCAGCGAGGGCAACCTGCGCCTCTACCGCAGCAAGGGGTACGAGCAGGTCGCCACCCGCGAGATCGGCCCGCGCCTCACCCTCGTCACCCTGGAGAAGGCCGCCTAGCCGGCACCGGCGGATCGGGGCCGGACACCGGACCGGCCCCGCCCACCGTCCCGCACACCCCAGCCCTCCCGTCCGCCCCCGTCCTGTTCCGTCAGGCCCGCAGCTCAGGCGGGCCGCATCGCCGCCCGGTAGCGGGACGGGGCGATCCCGAACCGCTCGGTGAACGCCTGCCGCAGCGCCTCCGCGCTGCCGAACCCGCAGCGCGCCGCCACCCCGGCCAGCGGCAGCGTCGTCGAGGCGAGGAGCTGCGCGGCCGCCTCGGTGCGGGCCTGCCGCACATAACGGCCGGGCGCCCGGCCCAGTTGCTCCGTGAACATCCGGGTCAGATGGCGGGGCGTCACCCCCGCCCGGGCCGCGAGCGCCGCCGTGCTCAGGTCGCCGTCCGGATGGGCCGCGATGTGCTCGACGAGGCCGCGGACCGTGGCGTCGCGGGCCGGCGGGGTCGCGGTGAACAGGCTCATCTGCGCCTGGTTCCCCGGCCGTTGGAGATAGACCACGAGGTCCCGGGCGACCTGGCGGGCCAGCTCCGGACCGTGGTCCTCCTCGACGAACGCGAGGGTGAGGTCGAGGGCGCTGGTGACCCCGGCGGCGGTGTACACGTGCCCGTCGCGGACGTAGATCGGGGCAGGGTCCACCGTCACCTTCGGGTGCCGCTCGGCGAGCTGCCGCGCGAACCGCCAGTGCGTGGTGGCCCGCCGCCCGTCGAGGAGCCCGGCCGCGGCCAGCACTCCCGCACCCGTGCACACCGACGCCACCCTGCGGCTCTCCCGCGCGAGCCGCCGCACGTGCCCGACGAGCCGGGTGTCCGCCGCCGCCCGCTCGAAGCCCGTACCGCCCGAGACGATCAGCGTGTCGAGGGGGCCGGTCAGCCGCTCCAGCGATTGCTCGCTGCCGAGGACGAGACCCGAGCCGCAGACCAGGGGGCCGCCGCCCGGACCCGCCAGGAGCACCCGGTACGGGACCGCGGGCGCGCCGATCCCGTTGGCCATGGCCAGGGTCGTGGTCACGCACGCGATGTCCAGAAGCTCGGCCGCCTCGTAACCGACCACCACCATGAGCCGCTCCGCCATGGGCCCGACCCTATGCCGGAAGGACGGGTACCCCAAGGGGACGGACACCGCGGCCGCACACCGCTTCCCGGCGCCCCGGACGCCCGCGACAGTGGTCCTCACGGCACCCGCCGCGCTCGCCGACAGGCCGCTCCCGGAAGGCACCCGCATGCACACGCTCGCGCACCGCTGGCCCACCCTGGTCGCCCTGGCCCTGGCGGGCCTCACCTTCGTCGACGGCCGGCCGGCACCGGAGTTCCTCGCGGCGGTCCTCGCCGCGATGCCGCTGTTCTATCTGCTCTTCGGCGCGCTCCGCGGCGAACTGCGGCCCCCGCGCGTCCTCGCCGCGCAGTTGGCCGGCCTCGCCGCCTTCGCCGCCGTCGCCCTGCTCGCCGTGACCGTGGACGGCACCCTCGCGCTCCTCGTCCTGGCGGCCGGCTGGCTGGGCCACGCCGTGTGGGACGCCGCGCACTTCGTGAAGGCGCGGGTGGCACCCCGGCAGTGGTCCGAGTGGTGCGGCGTCTTCGACGCCTGCGGCGCCCTCGCCCTCCTCCTGGCCGCGCTCTAGAAGCGTCCGGACACGCGGCGGCTCACGCGGCCGTACCGCTCAGGCGGCCGTACCGCTCAGGCGGCCGTACCGCTCAGGCGGCCGTACCGCTCACGCGGCCGTGCGCGACCGGCGCAGCCACCAGATGCCGGTCAGCGGAAGAAGCACCGGAATGAAGATGTAGCCGTAGCCGTAGTTCGACCAGACCGTCGCGTCCGGGAAGGCCGACGGCTCGACCAGCGTCCAGGTCCCCACGATCAGTACGCCCGCGAGCTCGGCGGCGCAGCACACCAGCGCCGCCTTGCGGGCCGTCTCCCCGCCCCGTACCAGCGTGTAGGTGATGAAGGCGTACACCACGGCCGCCACCGCCGACAGGCCGTACGCGAGCGGCGCCCGGTCGAACTCGGTGGCGATCTGGTAGATCGAGCGGGAGACCGCGCCCACCGACATCACGCCGTACAGCCAGACCACCAGCATGCCCGGTCCCTTGACCAGGCGCGTGGTCCCCTCGGTCGCGGTCATGGTCAGCCCACCGTCCAGATGTCGTGGAGACGCACTTCGAGCACGGCGAGCACCACCGCGCCGGCCGACACCGTCGCCGAGCCCCACTTGCTGCGCTCGGTCAGCGACATCAGACCGGCCGCCGGCACCGCGCACAGCGCGCCCAGCAGATAGGCGACGAAGATCGTCGCGCCCTCCTCGGCCTTCTCGCCGCGCGCCAGTTGCACGATGCCGACCACGAGCTGCACCAGGGCGAGGAAGGCCACCACGGCCATGCCGATGAAGTGCCAGTCCTTGGTGGGCTGGTCCCGGGTGAAGGCGAAGCCGCACCAGGCGGCGAGCGCGAGCGCGGCCACCGAGACCGCGACCGTCAGGGCGTCAAGCATGCGCCCGAGGGTATTACGGGCCGAATGGCCCGATGCGCGCGGCCCCCGGTCGCCCGCCGGACCGAAGCGTGGCCTCGGCCACAGAACGCGCTCGCGAACGGCTCCGGCGGACACCCCGAGCCGAGCGGTGTCGTGCCAGGCCACCGGCGGGAGAGGGAGGCCGTCGCGCACCGCCCGGCCGGGCCGGACTGTCCGCATGGCGTCTCAGTCATGTCCGCTATACGGACACTCCGCCGTCGTTCGCACATGTGCATGCTTTACTTGCCCCCATGACCACGACGAGCAGCCGCACCCTTGCGACCGAGGCGATCACGACGCCCGGTGCTCGTTGTCTGTGTCGAATGTGCGCCATCTGAGGGCCCCCGCCAGAGACTCGCGCCCCGAAGCGAGCCCCGACGGCCGCGCCGGCCCGCACCCCCCGGGTGCCGGACCGAGCCCGCCCCGCGCACCCGCTGCCTCCCGGCCACCAGCCGCGACAGCGACCGCCTGCGCCTGACTGTCCGAACGACGAATGCCCCGTGCCCGGCGGACCCCGCGCCGCGCACTCGACAGTGACGGAAACCCTGTGATCACCACTTCGGGCCTGACCAAGGTCTACGAGTCGCGAGGCCGCCAGGTCACCGCTCTGGACGGCGTCGACCTCCATGTCCGCGAGGGCGAGGTCTTCGGCGTGATCGGCCAGAGCGGCGCCGGAAAGTCCTCGCTCATCCGCTGCGTCAACCTCCTGGAGCGCCCCACCTCCGGCACCGTGACCGTCGACGGCGTCGACCTCACCGCCCTCGCCGGCCGCGGCCGGCGCGCCGGCAAGGACCTGCGCCGCGCCCGCAGCCGCATCGGCATGGTCTTCCAGCACTTCAACCTGCTGTCCTCCCGCACCGTCAAGGACAACATCGAGCTCCCCCTGGAGATCCTCGGCGTCTCCGGCGCCGAGCGCACCCGCCGCGCCCTGGAACTCCTCGACCTCGTCGGCCTCGCCGACAAGGCCAAGGCGTACCCCGGCCAGCTCTCCGGCGGCCAGAAGCAGCGCGTCGGCATCGCCCGCGCCCTCGCCGGCGAGCCCAAGGTCCTCCTGTCCGACGAGGCCACCAGCGCCCTCGACCCGGAGACCACCCGCTCCATCCTCCAGTTGCTGCGCGACCTCAACCAGCAGCTCGGCCTCACCGTCCTCCTCATCACCCACGAGATGGACGTCGTCAAGACCATCTGCGACTCGGCCGCCCTCATGCAGAAGGGCCGCATCGTCGAGTCCGGCACCGTCGGCGAACTGCTCGCCACCCCCGGCTCCCAGCTCGCCGCCGAGCTCTTCCCCGTCAGCGGCGCCGCCACCGGCCCCGACCGCACCGTCGTGGACGTCACCTTCCACGGCGAGACCGCCACCCAGCCGGTGATCTCGCAGCTCTCCCGTACGTACAACATCGACATCTCGATCCTCGGCGCGGCCATGGACACCGTCGGCGGCCGGCAGATCGGCCGCATGCGCATCGAGCTCCCCGGCCGCTACGAGGACAACGTCGTCCCGGTCGGCTTCCTGCGCGAGCAGGGCCTCCAGATCGAGATCGTCGAACCGCAGGA
This sequence comes from Streptomyces sp. NPDC006339, assembly GCF_040612775.1. Taxonomy (NCBI): domain Bacteria; kingdom Bacillati; phylum Actinomycetota; class Actinomycetes; order Kitasatosporales; family Streptomycetaceae; genus Streptomyces; species Streptomyces sp. NPDC006339. The sequence continues at coordinate 41,037 of NZ_JBEXQW010000049.1, read as the reverse complement.
CCGGCCGGTGCCCGCCGAGGCGCCCGCGCTGGTGAAGGAAGGTGCCAAGTGACCTGGTCCGAGATGCAGCCGCTCCTCGAGCAGGGCACCGTCGACACCCTCTACATGGTCCTGTGGGCCACCGTCGTCACCGTCATCGGCGGCCTCCCCCTCGGCATCCTCCTCGTCCTCACCGACAAGGGCGGACTCCTCCAGAACCGGCCGGTGAACAAGGTCGTCGGCGCGATCGTGAACGTGGGCCGCTCGCTGCCCTTCATCATCCTGCTGATCGCCCTGATCCCGTTCACCACCTTCGTCGTCGGCACCTTCATCGGCCCGACCGCGATGATCGTGCCGCTCGCCATCGGCGCCATCCCCTTCTTCGCCCGGCTCGTCGAGACCGCCATCCGCGAGGTCGACCACGGACTCGTCGAAGCCGTCCAGGCCATGGGCGGCGGCATCCCCACCATCGTCCGCAAGGTCCTCCTCCCGCAGGCCCTGCCCTCGCTCGTCTCCGCCGTCACCACCACCGTGATCGTGCTCATCGGCTACTCCGCGATGGCCGGCGCGGTCGGCGGCGAAGGACTCGGCTCCAAGGCCGTCACCTACGGATACCAGCGCTTCGACACCACCTTCATGCTGGTCACCGTCGTCGTCCTGGTCGTGATCGTCACCGTCGTCCAGCTCATCGGCGACGGCGTCGTCCGCCTCCTCGCCCGCCGCGGCCGCACCGCGTAAGGCCCCCGACTTCGCCACCCGAAGACAAGCCCGGACTTGTTGTCCAGGCGACCACCGCACCACCGGAAAGAGGCACTCTTCGTGCGTAAGAACATCAAGCTCACCACCGGCATCGCCGCCACCGCCGCCCTCGCCCTCGGCCTCACCGCCTGCGGCACCTCCTCCGACCCGTCCTCCTCCAAGGACGCGGCCGGCTCCCCCGACAAGGCACTCGTCGTCGCCGCGTCCCCGACGCCGCACGCCGACATCCTCGACTTCGTCAAGAAGAACCTCGCCGCGAAGGAGGGCCTGAAGCTGGAGGTGCGCGAGTTCACGGACTACGTCCTGCCGAACACCGCCACCGAGACCGGCCAGGTCGACGCCAACTTCTTCCAGCACAAGCCGTACCTCGACGACTTCAACAAGAAGAACAACACCCACATCGTCCCGGTGGCCAACGTCCACCTGGAGCCGCTCGGCCTCTACTCCAAGAGCCTGAAGTCGGTCAAGGACATCAAGGCCGGCCAGACCATCGCCGTCCCCAACGACACCACCAACGAGGGCCGCGCCCTCCACCTGCTCGCCGACAACGGCCTCATCACCCTCAAGGCGGGCGTCGGCACCGACGCCAAGCTCTCCGACATCACCGACAAGAAGGGCCTGGAGTTCAAGGAGCTGGAGGCCGCCACCGTGCCCCGCGCCCTGAACGACGTCGACGCCGCCGTCATCAACGGCAACTACGCCATCGAGGCCAAGCTCCAGCCCGCCAAGGACTCCCTCGTCCTGGAGAAGGCGGAGGGCAACCCCTACGCCAACTTCCTCGCGGTGAAGGAAGGCAACGAGAAGGACGCCCGCGTCCAGAAGCTCGTCAAGCTCCTCAACTCGCCCGAGGTGAAGAAGTACATCGAGGACACCTACAAGGGCTCGGTCATCCCGGCCTTCGGCACCCCCGCGAAGTAACACCGGCGGTACCGCCCCCGTCCCGCAGGCCCCGCGCGCCCCGTCCGGCACGCGGGGCCTTCGGCTCACCCGCGCATGCGCGGCGGCATCCCCATGCTGCATGCTGTGCGTTCACGGTCTTCACGTATGGAGCTGCGCATGACTACGACCTTCCCGTCCATCTCCATCAGCACGGACCGGTTGGTGCTGCGCGCGTACGAAGAGGCCGACATCCCCGCCTTCGTGGAGATGATGAACGACGAACTCGTCGTCGCCTGGACCTCCGTCCCGCACCCGTACACCCGCGCGGACGCCGAGCAATGGGTGCGCAGGATCGCTCCTGCGGAACGCACCGAAGGCCGCGGCATCGTCTTCGCCGTCACCGAGTTCCTCACCCAGCGCCTCGTCGGTACCGTCCACCTCCACAACACCAACTGGCGCACCCGAGCCACCGAGGTCGCCTACGTGACCGCCCCCTGGGCCCGCGGCGAGGGATACGCCACCGAGTCCGTCCTCGCCGTCGCCCAGTGGCTCTTCGGCGACCGCGGCTTCGAACGCCTCGAACTGCGCACCGCCGCCGACAACACCGCCTCCCAGCAGGTCGCCCAGAAGATCGGCTGCATCAGCGAAGGCGTCCTGCGCAACGCCTGGATAGCGCGCAGCCAGACCGAGTCCGGCGAGTGGGCCGACATCCGCACCGACCTCATCGTCTGGAGCCTCCTCCCCGAGGACCTCGACGGCGTCGCCGACCAGATGGCCGAGGCCGGCTACTCCACCTACGCCGACTGGAGCTGACCGCCCCGGTAGGCTCGGACCCGCCCCGACCTGCACACACTCCGAGGGAGACAGACACAGATGGCCGACCGGGTCACGGTGATCGGCTGGGACGGCTCACCCCTCACCGCGGCGGCCCGGTCCGCCCTCGCGGCCGCCACCCTCGTGGCCGGCGCCGCCCACCACCTGGCACTGCCCGAAGTGCCGCCCGCCGCCGAACGCGTCCGCCTCGGCAGCGTCGACCTCGCCGCCCGCCGCATCGCCGCCCACCGCGGCACCGCCGTCGTCCTCGCCGACGGCGACCCCGGCTTCTTCGGCGTCGTCCGCACCCTGCGCGCCCCCGAGCACGGCCTCGAGGTCGAGGTCGTCCCCGCCGTGTCCTCCGTCGCCGCCGCCTTCGCCCGGGCCGGCATGCCCTGGGACGACGCCCGGATCGTCGTCGCCCACCAGCGCACCCTGCGCCGCGCCGTCAACGTCTGCCGCGCCCACCCCAAGGTCGCCGTCCTCACCTCGCCCGGCGCCGGACCCGCCGAACTCGCCCTGCTCCTCGACGGAGTCCACCGCACCTTCGTCATCTGCGAAGCCCTCGGCACCGAACGCGAGCAGGTCAGCGTCCTCACCTCCGACAAGGCCGCCGACCACGCCTGGCGCGACCCCAACGTCGTCCTCGTCATCGGCGGCGGCAACTCCGCCGCGGGCTGGCTCATGGGCCACGACACGCCCGCCGTACGCGGCTGGGCCCTGCCCACGGAGGACACCGAGGGCCGCACCGGCCAGGACGCCACCCTGCGCGCCGCCCAACTCGCCCGCCTCGGCCCCCGCGTCGGCGACCTCGTCTGGGACATCGGCTGCGCCGGCGGCGTCTTCTCCGTCGAGGCCGCCCGCTTCGGCGCCGCCGTCATCGCCGTCGACACCGACCCCGGCGCCTGCGCCCGCACCGAGGCCGCCGCCCGCCGGGCCGGCGTCCAGCTCCAGACCGTCCCCGGCCGCGCCCCGCACGTCCTGGAGAGCCTGCCCGAGCCCGACGTCGTCCGCATCGGCGGCGGGGGAGTCCCCGTCGTCACCGCCTGCACCGACCGCAGGCCCGAACGGATCGTCGCGCACGCCGCCACCCGCGACGAGGCCGAGGCGATCGGCGCCGCGCTCGCCGACGGCGGTTACGACGTCGAGTGCGCCCTGCTCCAGACGGTCGGCCTCGCCCCGGACGACTGGGCGGAGCGCGCCCGGTCCGTCGTCTTCCTGCTGGCCGGCCGCAGGACCTGAGGGGCCGACCCGTGATCGCGCCGTCCGAGGGGCGCGGTAGGCTGGCCGATTGTTGTACCGCACCGGGACGTTCGGCGTTTTGTTCGTCAATGTCCGGAAGTAGTTGCCCCATTGGGCCGCTGATGTGGTACGGAGCAGTGGGGGACCGCGCGACGTGGCGCAGTCCACAGCGCACCGTGGCGGATCCGCCTGCCACGATGGCCCGAGGCCGCGACAATGCATGGGTGTCCGCGTGTCTCGTGCCGCGCGGCGCGCACGCTCGTTCTTGTTGACGGGCAAGGTCTGAAGGAGCACAACCGATGGGCGAGGGGTACGCAGCATGACGGACACCGGCCAGATCCCGGGCGAGGGGCTGCCGGAGAACGCAGGCATGGTCGAGCAGCCGGGCATCCCCGCTCCGGGCGCGTACACCTTCCTGGACCCCTCCGAGAACGCAGCCGAGGACGACGACCTGCTCCTGATGCCGGGCGCGCAGGGCGCCTGGAGCGAGCCCCAGCCGGGCGTCCAGCCCGCGCCGCCGGTCGCGGTGCCCGCTCCCGTGGACCCGCTGACCGCCCCCATCGAGCAGGTGACCGCCACCCCGCCGCAGGGCGTGCCGGTCCCGCAGCACGGCACGCCCGCGCACGGCGTCCCCGCGGAGGCCCCGCAGGAGCCGGCGCTCGACCACGGCTACGAGCCGGGTGTCCTCGACACCGGCGCCCACGAGGCCGCGGGCCGCGATTCGGGCTCGGTGGACCTGGGCGCGGTGCGCACGCCGGACCCGGCCGGCGCGCCGACCCCGCCGCCCGCCCGCCGCCCCCTGCACATGGGCCCGCCGGTGCCGGACGCCGGCGCCGGTGTGGTGCGTTCGCTCGCCGACCGCGGCCCCGCCGCCCCGACGGCCGCCACGGCGCCCGCCCCGATGCCCGTACGCACCCCGGGCCCGCCCACCGAGGGCCCGCAGTATCTGGACGTGCCCCCGCAGGGCCAGCAGACGGCGCCGCAGGGCGCGATGCCGTGGCCCGCGCAGCCCCAGGAGCCCGTCGCAGAAACGGTCGTCCCGCCGGTCGCCCAGTTCGTCCCGGTCGAGGGCTCCGTCCCGACGGCCCCGCACCTCGCCCCGACCCCGCAGCCCGAGCCGGAGCCCGCCCCCGCTCCGGCCCCGGAGCCCGTCGCCGAGGTCCCCGCCCCGCGCGAGCCCGAGCCGGAGCCCGTCGTGGAGGCCGCCCCTGTGGCGGAGGAGGCCCCGGCCCCCGTCGAGGAGCCCCAGCCGGAGGCGGTCCCGGCCCCCGCCGAGCAGGTCGCCGCCGCCCCGGCGGCCGAGGTGCCGGCGGAAGAGGTCCCGGTGGCCGAGGTGGCGCCCGCCCCGGAGCCGATGCCCGAGGCCCCCGCCGCCCAGGCCCTCCCGGTCGAGGAGCCGCCCACCGAGGCACAGCCCGCCGAGGCCCTCCCGGCCGAGGAGCCCGCGCCCGAGCCGGAGCCGACGGAGACGCCCCTCCCCGAGGCACACCCGACCGAGGCGGCCCCCGTCGAGGCCCTCCCGGCCGAGGAGCCCGCAGCCGAGGCGGAGCCGACGGAGACCCCTCTCCCCGTGGCGCCGCTGCCCGACGCGCAGCCGACCGAGGCGGCCCTCACCGAGGCGCAGCCGACCGAGGTGGCCCCCACCGAGGTATTGGCGGCCGAGGCACCGGCGGCCGAAGCGGCCCTCACCGAGAGCATGCCGACGGACAGCGAGCCCTCCGAGACCGCGCCGCCCACCACCGCGCCGTCGGAGATCGAGTCGCCGGAAGCCGCCCCGTCCGAGACGGCCCCGTCCGAGACGGAGTCGCCGGAGACCGCCCCGTCCGAGACGGAGTCGCCGGAAGCCGCCCCGTCCGAGACGGCGTCACCGGAGGCCGCCCCGTCCGAGACGGCGTCACCGGAGACCGTCCCCTCCCCGACGACGTCGCCGGACGACGTGCAGGGCGACCGTGCCCCGGGCTACGGCGAGGCCGAGCGCGAGGCCGTGCTCCGCGTGATGCGCGAGCGCCGCGACATCCGCAACGGCTTCCGCTCCGACCCGATCCCGCACGAGGTGCTCCTGCGCGTCCTGGAGGCCGCCCACACGGCCCCCTCCGTGGGCCACTCGCAGCCGTGGGACTTCGTCGTCATCCGCTCCGCCGAGACCCGCCGGACGATGCACGAGCTCGCCATGCGCCAGCGCGAGGCGTACGCCAAGTCGCTCCCCAAGGGCCGGGCGAAGCAGTTCAAGGAACTGAAGATCGAGGCCATCCTCGACACCCCGGTCAACATCGTCGTGACCGCCGACCCGACCCGGGGCGGCCGCCACACCCTCGGCCGCTACACGCAGCCGCAGATGGCCCCGTACTCCTCGGCGCTCGCCGTCGAGAACCTGTGGCTCGCCGCCCGCGCCGAGGGCCTGGGCGTCGGCTGGGTCAGTTTCTTCGACGAGCGCGAGATGGTCCGCGCCCTCGGCCTTCCCGAGCACCTCGAAGTGGTCGCGTACCTCTGCGTCGGCTACGTCGACGAGTTCCCGGAGGAGCCCGAGCTGATGCAGGCGGGCTGGTCCAAGCGCCGCCCGCTGTCGTGGGTCGTCCACGAGGAGACGTACGGCCGCCGCGCCCTGCCCGGCGAGGAGCCGCACGACCTGCTCCAGGAGACCGTCGCCAACATCCGCCCGCTGGACGCCAAGGCGCTCGGCGAGGCGTGGGAACGCCAGAAGCGCATGACCAAGCCCGCGGGCGCGCTGGGCATGCTGGAGATCATCTCCGCCCAGCTCTCGGGCCTCTCCCGGATGTGCCCGCCGCCGATTCCGGAGCCGGCCGCCGTGGCGATCTTCGCCGGCGACCACGGGGTGCACGCCCAGGGGGTCACCGCCTGGCCGCAGGAGGTGACCGGCCAGATGGTCGCGAACTTCCTCGGCGGGGGAGCGGTCTGCAACGCCTTCGCGAACCAGGTGGGCGCCGAGGTCTGCGTCATCGACGTCGGCGTCGCCGGCGACCTCCCGGCCACGCCCGGCCTGCTGCCGCGCAAGGTCCGCGCGGGCACGGCCGACTTCACGATCACGCAGGCCATGACCCGCGAGGAGGCGGTCGCGGCGATCGAGGTGGGCATCGAGACCGCCCGTGACCTCGTCGCCGCCGGCAACAAGGCGCTCCTCACCGGCGAGATGGGCATCGCGAACACCACCACGTCCGCCGCCCTCATCTCGGTGTACACGGGCGTGGACCCGACCGAGGTCACCGGCCGCGGCACGGGCATCAACGACGAGATGCACGCCCGCAAGGTGGACGTCGTCCGCCGCGCCCTCGACCTGCACAAGCCGGACCCGGCGGACCCGATCGGCGTCCTCGCCGCGCTCGGCGGCCTGGAGCACGCGGCGCTGGTCGGCCTGATCCTGGGCGCGGCCTCGCTCCGTACCCCGGTCATCCTCGACGGCGTCTCCACCGGCGCGGCCGCGCTCGTGGCCCGGGCCATCGCCCCCGAGTCGCTGGCGGCCTGCATCGCGGGCCACCGCAGCGCCGAGCCGGGCCATGTCGCGGCCCTCAACAAGCTGGGCCTGCGCCCGCTGGTGGACCTCGACCTCCGCCTCGGCGAGGGCACCGGAGCACTCCTCGCCCTCCCGGTGGTCCAGAGTGCCGCGCGGGCGATGCACGAGGTCGCCACGTTCGACTCCGCGGGCGTCACGGAGAAGTAGCAGCCGCACCCCCGCACGCCCCCGCCCCACCGACGGGAGTGGGGGACGTGCAGGGACCCGTGTTCGGGACGTAAAGCGTGATTTGTGGCGCGGAACAAGGGCGTTCCCGCCCTCCCGTGACCTCGGCCGCGCCGTAAATCATGCAGTCCCGAACACGGGTACCTGCACGTCCCCCACGCACCGACCAACGGCGCTCGGCCCACGGGGGACATCCGTCACAGCGAGAAAACCGCAGGTCACCGCTATCGTTTGGGGCACACCACCGCCCCTTCAGAGGAGCCGCCCGCACCATGGCCGAGCACGCCGACCACGCCGAGCACGCCGAGCACCCCGCCTACCCCGTCGGACTGCGCCTCGCCGGCCGCCGCGTCGTCGTGTTCGGCGGCGGGCAGGTCGCCCAGCGCCGGCTGCCGGCCCTGATCGCGGCCGGGGCGGAGATCACCCTGATCTCTCCCTCCGCCACCCCGTCCGTGGACGCGATGGCCGAGGCGGGCGAGATCACCTGGATCAGGCGCCGTTACGAGGAGGGTGACCTGGCCGACGCCTGGTACGCCCTCGTCGCCACCACCGACCCGGTGGCGAACGCCGCCATCTCCGCCGAGGCCGAGCGGACCAGGACCTGGTGCGTGCGCTCCGACGACGCCGAGGCGGCCACCGCCTGGACCCCGGCCACCGGCCACAGCGAGGGCGTGACCGTCGCCGTCCTCACGGGCCACGACCCGCGCCGTTCCGCCGCCGTCCGGGACGCCGTCGTCGAGGGCCTCCGCAACGGCTCGATCACGGCCCCGTCCCACCGCGCCCGCACCCCGTTCGTGGCCCTGGTCGGCGGCGGCCCGGGCGACCCGGACCTGATCACGGTCCGCGGCCGCCGCCTCCTCGCCGAGGCGGACGTGGTGATCGCCGACCGGCTGGGCCCGCGTGACCTCCTCTCGGAGCTTCCCCCGCACGTCGAGGTGATCGACGCGGCGAAGATCCCGTACGGCCGTTTCATGGCCCAGGAGGCCATCAACAACGCGCTGATCGAGCATGCCAAGCAGGGCAAGTCGGTGGTCCGCCTCAAGGGCGGCGATCCGTTCGTGTTCGGCCGGGGCATGGAGGAGGCCCAGGCGCTGGCGGCCGAGGGTATCGCCTGCACGGTGGTCCCGGGCATCTCCAGCTCGATCTCGGTGCCGGGTGCCGCCGGCATCCCAATCACGCACCGCGGAGTGGCGCACGAGTTCACCGTCGTCAGCGGTCACGTGGCGCCGGACGACCCGCGCTCCCTGGTGGACTGGGCGTCCCTCGCGAAGCTCACGGGCACCCTGGTCATCCTCATGGGCGTCGACAAGATCGGAAAGATCGCGGAGGCGCTGGTCGCGCACGGCAAGTCGCCGGACACCCCGCTGGCCCTGGTCCAGGAGGGCACCACGGCCACCCAGCGCCGCGTGGACGCGACGCTGGCCACGGTCGCCGAGACGGTGAAGGCCGAGGACGTCCGCCCGCCGGCGGTGATCGTCATCGGCGACGTGGTGAACGAGGCCCCCGACAAGCTGGTCCGGCAGCCGGCCGAATAGCCGCGCCCCGACCCCGCCCCACCCCCACCCTCACCCCACCCCCACCCCCATCCCTCAACGCCCAACCCCCACCCCCCTCGCCCCATCATTGGCACCACCCCCCGGACAAGGCAGTATCACCCCGTGGCCGAACTCATCACGATCGACGACCCCGACGACCCGCGTCTGCGCGACTACACCGGTCTGACCGATGTCGAGCTGCGCCGCAGACGCGAGCCGGCCGAGGGCCTGTTCATCGCCGAGGGCGAGAAGGTGATCCGCCGCGCGAGGCAGGCCGGGTACGAGATGCGGTCGATGCTGCTCTCGGCCAAGTGGGTCGATGCGATGCGGGACGTGATCGACGAGGTCCCGGCCCCGGTGTACGCGGTGCAGCCGGACCTCGCGGAGCGCGTCACGGGCTATCACGTGCATCGCGGCGCCCTGGCGTCGATGCAGCGCAAGCCGCTGCCGGACGCCACGGAGCTGCTCGGTTCGGCCCGCCGGGTCGCGGTGATGGAGTCGGTGAACGACCACACCAACATCGGCGCGATCTTCCGCAGCGCGGCCGCTCTCGGCATGGACGCCGTGCTGCTCTCCCCGGACTGCGCCGATCCGCTCTACCGCCGGTCGGTGAAGGTGTCGATGGGTGCGGTCTTCTCGGTCCCGTACGCCCGTCTGGAGACGTGGCCGCGCGGTCTGGAGGCCGTACGGGAGGCGGGCTTCAAGGTCCTCGCGCTGACTCCGGCGGAGCGGGCCACCTCCATCGACGAGGCCGCTCCGCACCGGCTCGACCGGGTCGCGCTGATGCTGGGCGCGGAGGGCGAGGGCCTGTCGACGCAGGCGTTGCGGGCGGCGGACGAGTGGGTGCGCATTCCGATGGCGCACGGGGTGGATTCGCTGAACGTGGGTGCGGCGGCGGCGGTGGCGTTCTACGCGGTCACGAGCGGCCGCCCGCAGCCGTAGCACCGGCCCGGCCCGGGACAGCCCGGGACGGCCCGGGCCGGAGGGCCGGCGTCGACCGGCCCCGCCGTCACCCCTGGATCGCCTGCGCCGCGGCGATGCCGAGGGCGACGACGAGCGTCACCACGACGAAGACGAACAGCCGCTGACGCAGCAGCCGAGGGTTGGCGGGCCGGAGCCCCGTGGACGTGGTCCGCGCTCCCGGCCGGGTGCCGGGCCGGGACTTGGGAGCACGGGAGCCCCCGCCCGTACGGGACGCGGACGGCCGGGCACCCGGGGGGCGCCCGTGCCCACCGGTGGGCCGGTCACCGGCACCGCCCTCGCCCGCACCCCGCTCACCGGGCCGCCCGCCGGACCGCTCCGTGGAGCGTTCGGTGTACCGCTCGGTGGGCCGGAGGGTGTTCCGGTCCTCGACGCGTTCCCGCTGGCCGGGGGTCCGGGTGGCGGCGGGGAGGCCCTGGGCCTCGCGTGCGGCGATCTCCTTGAGCCGCATGGAGAGCTGGAGGGTGCTGGGCCGTTCTTCGGGGTCCTTGGCGAGGCAGGCGCGTACGAGGGGGGCGAGTGCGTCGGGTACGCCGTGGAGCTGGGGCTCTTCGTGGACGACGCGGTAGAGCATGACCTCGGAGCTGCCGTGGCCGAAGGGGGAGTCGCCCATGGCCGCGTATGCCAGGGTGGCGCCGAGCGAGAAGACGTCGGTGGCGGGGGTGACGGCCGCGCCCCGTACTTGTTCGGGGGCGAGGAAGCCGGGGGAGCCCACGGCGGTGCCGACGTGGGTGAGGGTGCTGGCGCCGGTGGCCCAGGCGATCCCGAAGTCGATGATCCGGGGTCCCTTGGGGGACAGCAGGATGTTGGAGGGCTTGAGGTCGCGGTGGACGACTCCGGCCTCGTGGACGGCGACCAGCCCTTCCGAGAGCGCCGCTCCGATGGCGGCGACGTCGGCGGCCCGGAGCGGGCCTTCTTCGGCGACGCGATCGTGCAGGGAGGGGCCGGGCACGTACTGGGTGGCGAACCAGGGGCGCTCGGCTTCCAGGTCGGCGGCGACGAGCCGGGCGGTGCAGCCGCCGCGGATCCGCCGGGCGGCGGAGACCTCGCGGGCGAACCGGGAGCGGAATTCCTGGTCCTCGGCGAGGTCGGGCCGGATGACTTTGAGCGCCACGCGCTGTCCGCGCCGGTCGGAGCCCAGGTACACGACTCCCATGCCGCCGGCTCCCAGCCTGCGGTGGAGCCGGAACGACCCGACGATCCGCGGGTCCTCGCGCCGGAGCCGCATCATCGCCATGTCCGTCCCCTCGTCCGTTCGACGTGGCACAGCTTACGTACCGCCGCCCCGGCGTGCTCACAGGCCGCGCCCTCGTGGCCGCTTCGATTGTCAGTGCTGAGGGACGCACTTGAGGCCCGGTCAGCCCGAGCGGTCGCCAACGCCCCTTCGTATCAAAGCGGTTGGGTGTCGGTCGGGTCGACACCCCGGGGGCGGGCGGCAAACGTGAGGGACGTCACGCGCCTGCCGCGGACCCTTCGGGGAAGACCCTTATTCCGGGGGAGCGGTCTCCACCCAGGGGAGTACGCCGGGGGGTGGGGCGTCATCCTCCGGGAGGCCCGGAAGTCGGTACGCGGGCATGACGCCGGGGCGGCCGTCGCTGCCTAGATTTGTTGTCGAGCGGCGGGTGCAGCACTCGTCCCCCGAGGTCACCGCACCCGCCGCCTCCACACACGACAGGAGAGGAACCATGGCGTACTCGGCCCCGCGGATGAACCCGCGTCCTTCCGGCCGTCGTCACCCGCTGGTGGCGACCGCCATGGTCCTCCCTCTCGCGACCCTGCTCGTGGTCGCCTTCGGCGGCTGGGACGCGGTGGTCACACAGGCGTCGTCCGTGGGCGTGATGCTGGGGCGCTGAGCGGCGCCCCGGACCCGGGAGAGCGGCCCGGGTCGGGGACATCCGGCCATCAGCCCCGTGGGGACGGGGGTGCGGCGGACGGCAGCGTGCGGCCGGTTAGCTGGGGAGCTGACCGGCCCTCGCGCTTTTCCGGGCCTTTGGACCGTCGGACCTTCAGACCTTCAGCCCTTTCGGACCCTCCGGGCCCTCCGGATCGTGGCAAGCCCTCTCGTCGGTGCCTCTCCGCCCGCGCGGACGCGTTTGGAGGCGCCCGCGTAGGCTCCCGGCGTGGACGACACCGCCCTCCAGAAGCTGCATGCCCTCGCTCGTGCCGCCGCGCATCCGACCGGGTCGGGCCCGGTCGGGACCGACGGGATGTGCGCGTGCGCCTGTCCGGTCGGTCTGCTGGCGGACCGGGACGACGGCACGGTCGTACGGCACGGGGGGCTGGTCCTGAAGGCGCATGCGCCGGACGGTGACGCGGCGGAGTTGCGGGTGCGGGTCGCGCTCGCCGGTCTGCCGGCCCTGGAGGGGATCCTGCTGCCGCCCGTGCCGGGGCCGGGGCCGGAGGTGTTGCCGGACGGGCGCCCGCTGACGGCCTGGCCGTTCGGCGCGCCGGTCGACCCGGAGGACCCGGACGCGGCTCCGTGGGAGGAGGCGGGTCGGCTGCTGGCGCTGCTGCACCGGACTCCGGCGCCGCCCGGTCTGCCGGCGATGAGGGCGCCGGTGAAGGTGGCGCTGGCCGTGGAGCGGATGCGCCGCTCCGCTGTGGACCATCCGGCCGCGGTGACGGTGCTGCGCGCGTGGGCGACGCTGCCGGCGGGGGACGCGTGGCCGGGTCGTCCGGCGCTGTGTCACGGTGACTTCCATCTGGGCCAGCTCGTGAGGCCGGGCGGTGGCGGCGGCTGGCGTCTGATCGACGTGGACGACATGGGGGTCGGTGATCCGGCCTGGGATCTGGCCCGCCCGGCGGCGTGGTTCGCGGCCGGCCTGCTGCCGCCGGAGGTCTGGTCGCGCTTCCTGGGCGCGTACGAGACGGCCGGCGGCCCCGCGACGACGGGCCCCACAGCCGCCGGCCCGGACCAGGTCGCCGGCCCGCACCCGGTCGCCGGCCCGGACCCGGTCGGCCGGGCGGCGGCCGGCCTGGCGGGCGCCGACGACCCGGCAGGCCCCTGGGCGCGGCTCGACGTGCCGGCCCGTGCCCTGACGGTGCAGACCGCCGCGCTCGCCGTGGCCAAGTCGACGGTGGAGGGCCGGCCGCTGGACGAGGTGGAGGACGTGATGATCGACACGTGCGCCCGAATCGCTTCGCTCCGAACCGAGTTGGCCGGGCCTGCGTCCCCTTAGGGTGAGAGTCCCATTCGAAGGCAGGGAGTTGATTCCAGCATGCAGTGTCCCAAGTGCCACGCGCCCATGCACACGTACAACCGCAATGGTGTCCAGATCGAGCAGTGCAGCGGCTGCCGCGGCATATTCCTGGACTACGGCGAGCTGGAGGCCCTGACCCGTCTGGAGGCGCAGTGGGCCCAGCCGGCTCCGCCGGCCCCGCCCGCGCCGCAGGCGTACCCGGCGCAGCCGGCCGCTCCGGCCTGGGGTGCGCCGCACCACGGCGGCCACCACGGCCACCGCCCCCGCGGTTTCGGCCGGATGCTCTTCTCCTCCTGAGCGTCTCCGGGGTCTCCCCGGTGTCACGACGAAGCCCCCGGCCGCGAGGAGCGGCCGGGGGCTTCGTAGGTGGTGCGCGATACTGGGATTGAACCAGTGACCTCTTCCGTGTCAGGGAAGCGCTCTCCCGCTGAGCTAATCGCGCGGGCACACCCGAGGGTGCGGGTACTGCGTGCGCGATACTGGGATTGAACCAGTGACCTCTTCCGTGTCAGGGAAGCGCTCTCCCGCTGAGCTAATCGCGCGGGGGATCCGAGGATCCGGGACCCGAGGGTCCAGTGGACGATACTGGGATTGAACCAGTGACCTCTTCCGTGTCAGGGAAGCGCTCTCCCGCTGAGCTAATCGTCCTTGGAGGTGGAGACGGGATTTGAACCCGTGTAGACGGCTTTGCAGGCCGTTGCCTCGCCTCTCGGCCACTCCACCCGGAGTGATTACGGGGGTTCGGGAAGATCCCCCACATCGAGCGGACGACGAGATTCGAACTCGCGACCCTCACCTTGGCAAGGTGATGCTCTACCAACTGAGCCACGTCCGCTTGTCGTTTCCGTTTCGCTTGCGCGTCCCGGCGACGTGTTGAACTCTAGCGGATTCCCGGGCCAGTACAAAAACGCGTTTCCGCAGCGTGCTGACCTGCGCCCCCTCCAGGGGGCCGGGAGCGTTCGTACGGCGTTCACTCCGCGTGTTCCCCGGGTGGCACCCAGCGGCTCTCCCGGCCCCCGCCCGCTCCGCCGTTCCGGCACCCGCCCGCTTCCCCGCTCCGGCCCCCGCCCCGTCCGGCCCGGCGCCCCTAGACTCGCAAGCGTGCACACCCTTGCTCCTCTGGCCCGCTTCGGCGGCCTCCTCGCCACCGACCTCCGGGACGTCACCCATGATCCCGAGGCGCTGGACTCCGCCGGCTTCTGGGCCGTCTGCGCGGACTTCGAGGGCCGTCTGACCTGCGCACGCTTCGGCGACGTACGGCCCGACCCGGTTCCCGCGCCCGTCCCGGGCGCCTGGCGCGGCCCGGCGGCCGGTGACTGGACGTCCTCCCTCGACCGCGCCGCGTACACCGCGGGCGTGCGGCGCGTGCGCGAGCACATCGCGCGCGGGGAGGTCTACCAGGCGAACCTCTGCCGCGTGCTGTCCGCGCCGCTGCCCGACCCGGCCCGGGCCGACGTCGACGCGCTCACCGCGCTCCTCGCCCGCGGCAACCCCGCCCCGTACGCCGGAACGATCCGCCTGCCCGCGCACGGCGTGGAGATCGCCACCGCCTCGCCCGAGCTCTATCTGCGGCGCGCGGACCGCACCGTCGAGTCCGGCCCGATCAAGGGCACCGGCCGGACCGCCGAGGACCTCCTGGAGAAGGACCACGCCGAGAACGTGATGATCGTGGACCTCGTGCGCAACGACCTGGGCCGGGTCTGTGCCACCGGGTCCGTCACCGTGCCCGAGCTCTGCGCGGTCGAACCGCACCCGGGGCTCGTCCACCTGGTCTCCACCGTCCGCGGCGAGCTCCGCGACGGCGCCGGCTGGGCCGATCTGCTCGCCGCGACCTTCCCGCCCGGCTCGGTGACCGGCGCGCCCAAGTCCAGCGCCCTGCGGATCATCGACGCCCTGGAGACGGCCCCGCGCGGCCCCTACTGCGGCGGGATCGGCTGGGTCGATGCCGACCGGCGCACCGCCGAGCTGGCCGTCGGCATACGGACCTTCTGGATCGACCGTGCCGAGGGCGTGCTGCGCTTCGGCACCGGCGCGGGGATCACCTGGGGTTCCGATCCCGAGCGGGAGTGGGCGGAGACCGAACTGAAGGCCGCCCGCCTGGTCGCGATAGCGTCGGGCCGGTACGAGGCGAGCGGCGCGTACGAGGCGAGTGGAAAGGCCATATCTCGATGAAACTCTGGGTCAACGGCGGACTGCACGACGCCGGGACCGCGCTGGTCTCCGTCCTCGACCACGGTCTGACCGTGGGCGACGGTGTCTTCGAGACGGTCAAGGCCGAGCGTGGTGAAACGTTTGCTCTCACGCTCCACCTGGAGCGGCTCACCCGCTCCGCCCGCGGTCTCGGGCTGCCGGACCCGGATCTCGACGAGGTCCGCCGCGCCTGCGCCGCCGTGCTGGAGGCCAACCCGATGGAGCTCGGCCGGCTCCGCATCACGTACACCGGCGGGCTGTCGCCGCTCGGCTCCGAGCGCGGCGACGCGGGCCCCAGCCTGGTCGTGGCCCTCGGCGAGACGAGCCGGCGCCCCGACTCCACGGCCGTGATCACCGTCCCGTGGACCCGCAACGAGCGCGGCGCCCTCACGGGCCTGAAGACCACCTCGTACGCGGAGAACGTCGTCGCCCTCGCCCGGGCACGCGAGCGGGGCGCATCCGAGGCCCTGTTCGGCAACACGGTCGGACAGCTCTGCGAGGGCACCGGTTCCAACGTCTTCGTGGTGCTCGACGGCCGGATCCTGACCCCGCCCGTCTCCTCCGGCTGCCTGGCGGGCATCACCCGCGCCCTCGCGGTGCAGTGGACCGGCGCGGAGGAGACCGACCTTCCGCTGGAGGTCCTGGAGAGCGCCGACGAGATCTTCCTGACCTCGACCCTGCGCGACGTGCAGGCGGTGCACCGCGTCGACGGCCGGGAGCTCGCCGGCGCGCCGGGCCCGGTCACGGCCAAGGCCATGCGGATCTTCGACGAGCGGGCGGCCCGGGACCGGGACCCCCGGCTCGCCTGACCGTCCAGCGCCCCCTCACCGCCCCGACCACCCACCGCCCCTGGTGGCGTCCCGCCCGGTCCTCGCCCGGTCCTCGTCCGGTCCCCGTCCGCGCGGAAACCGGATGACGGACCCGGGCGGCGGTGGGTAGAACACGGGTGATGACCACCACCCTGCGGCCGTCCGAGCCGCTCCAGCAGTCCGCCGACGGCGGCCGGTCGCGCACGTACGACATCTGCGTGAACAGCCGCCGGGTCGGCTCCGTCCACGTCGCCACCGACCCGGCCTTCGGCGCCGGCTCGGGCGTCATCGACCGCCTGTGGGTCGACGAACCGGACCGGGGCCGGGGCCGGGCCACGGTGGCGGCGCTCGCCTCCGAGGAGGTGCTGCGCGACTGGGGCTGCCGTCAGGTGCAGGTGTCCGTGCCCGCGGACGCGGAGGCGGCGCTGCGGCTGGCCCGCTCCCTCGGCTACACCGAGCGCAGCCGGAACATGCTCAAGGAACTGCCGGAGCGTCCTCCCGCCCTGCCGCCCGGCTTCGAGGTCCGGCCGATGACCGACGCGGAGTTCGTCAGGTGGGAGGCAGGAGCGAGGGAGCGCTTCGCCCAGAGCTGGATCAGCCGGGGCGTCCCGGAGGCCCAGGCCCGCGCCAAGGCGGAGGCGAGTCACCGCGAGCTGCTCCCGAGGGGCCTCGCCACCCCCGGCACGTCCATCGACCTGGCGGTCGTGGACGGCGGGGTGGTCGGCCGGGTGTGGACGGGCGTCCGCGAGCTGGAGCCGGGGGTGAGCGGCGGTTACGTGTACGACGTCGAGGTCGCCGAGGAGCACCGGGGGAAGGGCTACGGCCGGGCGCTGATGCTCCTAGCCGAGGGCGTCGCGCTGGCGGCCGGGGAGCGCCTGCTCGGACTGCACGTCTTCGCGGGCAACACCCCGGCGATCCGGCTCTACGAGTCCCTGGGCTACCGCACGACGCACGTCAACAGCTTCAAGCCGTTGTAGGCGTGGGTCTAGGCGTCGGCGAGGAGACGGTCGGCGAGCTCCTCGACGCGGGCGCGCAGTCCGTCCTGGCTCTGGCCGCCGTCGAGCCGCTCGCCGCCGATGACGTAGGTGGGCGTGCCGGTGACCTTCACGGCCTTGCCCTCGGCCTCGTCGGCGTCGACCGTCAGGAGGTGCCGGCCGTCGATCAGGGCCGTGTCGAACTCCTCGGCGTCCAGGCCCAGTTCACGGGCCACCTCCAGGAGCACCGGCTCGCCGCGCTCGCCGAGTTCCGCGGTCCTGGCGAGCAGCGCCTCCGTGTAGGCCCAGCCCTTGCCCTGCGCGAACGCCTCCTCCGCGGCCTGGGCGGCGGCGTAGGCGTGCTTGTGCTTGGCCAGCGGGAAGTGCCGCAACTGTACGTCGAGGCGCTCGCCGTACTTCTCGCGCAGCGCGCGGACGTCGTCGAGGGCCTTGAAGCAGTCGGGGCACTGCAGGTCGAACCAGGTCTCCAGGACGACGGGGGAGGCGGGGGCGGTGGACTCACTCATGGGAAGAGTCTCTCTCATCCGCGTCCCCGCCCGCCCTCGATCCCTGGGGGACGACCCGGAGATCTCCCTGATCCGCCGGCCGGGGCATGGTCGTGCGGGGCGGGGCGGTGCAGGATGGAAGGGACGTATCACCCGGGACCTGGAGGATCGCATGCTCGCCGAGACCATTTGCTCCGCGGTGTCCGCGGCGGGCCTGGGCATCGCCGCGATCACGGCCTATCGCCGGCGGTTCCTGACCGCGGCCAGGATCGCGGCCTACGCGCTGGTGCCGCTGGGGTTGGTGCTGACGGGTGCGGTGAAGTGGCTGGCCGGCACGGCCTTCAGCCCGACCGCGTGGATCGGCTTCGGCGTGCTCGGCGCGGCCTGGCTGCTGTTCTCGTCGACGCGGGCCGTCGAGCGGCGTCGCGCGGGACGGAAGGAGACGACCGGGGAGGCGGGGCGGCCGAGCGTGGCGCCCACCGCCTCGGCGCCGTCCCTCGGTGCCGGTCGGCGCGGGCCGACCGCGAAGCCCCGGACGGGGGCCGCCGAGGACGACTTCAGTGACATCGAGGCGATTCTGAAGAAGCACGGAATATGACCGCTTCTGCCGCTTCTCGTTCCGTTCGTTCCGTGTGGCGACGGGATGGGATGAACGGCCCCTGACCTGGGGCGTGTTGCGTGATCGCCGGGGCCTCGGGTGCGCCATCATCCCCCCGAGATGCTGGATACCTCGCGAGACCCCGTTCCCGCCCCCGCGCCCGTCCCTTCCGCCACCGAGGAGCCGCGCGGCTGTCTGTTCGCGCTCTCCCAGCCGCCGCTGATGATCTTCCTGGCGGTGATCGGCGGACTGCTGCTCATGGCCGCCGTCCATGATCTGTTCCTGCTGTGAGCCCCGCTGTGAGCCCTCGTCCGAGCCTCCGGCGCCGATCCGTCAGCCGGCGGCCTCCTTGCGGCGGGCCCGGTACGCGGCGACGTGCAGCCGGTTGCCGCAGGTGCGGCTGTCGCAGTAGCGCCGGGAGCGGTTGCGGGAGAGGTCGACGAAGGCGCGGCCGCAGTCCGGGGCCTCGCAGCGCCGCAGCCGCTCCTGCTCCCCGGCGACCACGATGAAGGCGAGCGCCATGCCGCAGTCGGCGGCCAGGTGGTCGGCGACGGAGGCGCCCGGCGCGAAGTAGTGCACGTGCCAGTCGTAGCCGTCGTGATCGGTGAGCTGCGGCGTGGTGCCCGCGGCGGCGACCAGTTGGTTGATCAGCGTGGCGGCGATCCTGGCGTCGGGGGCGGAGAAGACGGCCATGAACCGGTCGCGGACGTCCCGGACGGCCCGCAGGTCCTCGGCTCCGAGCTCACCCACGTCGCTGATCTTGTGAGCGTGCACGAAGGACTGCAGTGCCTGGAGGTCCCCGAGCTCGTCGTCGCGGTCGCCCTGCGGGGCGGTGTTCATCAGATCGACGACGGTGTCGAGGGCGATCCGGGTGTCGTGGGGGATCAGCACGATTCGCTCCCTGGCCGGCTGCGGGCGGGCGCCCGCGCAATTGCGCTGACTTTAGCGCGACCCGGAAACGGGCATCGGCGCCTCACACCGCGCCGGCCGCGCGGTGTGAGGCGCCGATGAAAGGCGTAAGGGGCTGCCCGCGCGGCGCCGTCTCCCCGAGTCGGACGGCGCCGTGCGGCGGCTCTCGGCCTGGCTCAGCTATCGGCCAGGATGTGGGAGAGCTCCGTATCGAGGTCGAAGTGGCGGTGCTCGGTGCCGGGCGGCACGGCAGCGTCGGTCCGCTTGAGGAACGACTCCAGGGCCCTCGCCGGGGCCTCGAGCAGTGCTTCGCCCTCGGGAGAGCTCAGCGCGATGCAGACGACTCCCTGGCCGTGGCTACGGGACGGCCAGACGCGGACGTCGCCCGTGCCGGTGGGCCGGTGCAGCCCCTCGGCGAGAAGGTCGCGGGCGAACACCCATTCGACCGTCTCCTCGGCTCCGGTGTGGAAGGTGGCGTGCACGGCATACGGATCGGCCGTGTCATACCGCAGGCCCGCGGGTACAGGCAGTGAGGACTCGCTCGACACAACGAGGCGCAGGTGCAGCTCGCAGCTGACCGTGGTGTTCATAAGCGCCAGGGCCTTTCGCTCAGTGTGCGCTCGGGGATTCGCACGTCGGCGAAATCGACATGCCACCTACGGTGCCGTTGTAAACCCCTCTGTCTGTTTTGTGATCGTTCAGGTAGCTCGTATGGAGGCATGTGACCTGGGGTAATACCGCCATTCCGGCAAGCGCCGCCGGTCCGGTAGGTTGGGGCCATGCATGCGGAGAGTGACGAGCGCGCCGGACAGTCCGCGGCCAGCGGGGGAAGCGGCGCCGAGACGCCCGAGGAGGCCCCCCTGGGCTCCCGGGCCCCGGAGTTCATCAAGGCCCGCCGGACCCTGCACCTGAGCTGGCAGGTCGGCGTCTTCGTCGTCGGACTCGCCGTGGTCGGCGCCGGCGTCGTGATGCTGCCCCTGCCCGGCCCCGGCTGGCTGGTGATCTTCGCCGGCATGGCGATCTGGGCCACCGAGTTCGTCTGGGCCCAGCTCGTGCTGCGCTGGACCAAGCGCAAGGTCACCGAAGCCGCCCAGCGCGCCCTCGACCCCAAGGTCCGGCGCAGGAACATCATCCTCACCACCATCGGTCTGGTGATCACCGCCGTGCTGCTCGGCGTGTACCTGTGGAAGTTCGGCTTCGTGATGCCGTGGAAGATCGACCGGTGATTCGAACCCGGTTCGGGAGCCCCGCTGACATGGGGTAATGTTTGCGGTGCGCCCGGGCGATTAGCTCAGTGGGAGAGCGCTTCGTTCACACCGAAGAGGTCACTGGTTCGAACCCAGTATCGCCCACCACCCGGACCGAGGGCCCGGAGACGACACCGTCTCCGGGCCCTCGGCGTTCCCGCCCCGGCCGCCTCAGCGCATCCGCCCCAGGCGCTCCCGCAGCCGCCGCGCGTCCCGCAGCCGCTGCTCGTACGTCGCCCCCACCGCCAGCAGCAGCAGACCCGCCAGGGCCGGCGGCAGCCAGCGCGGCAGCGCACCCACCACCTGCACCACGTACGGCGCCAGCTCGTGCAGCCCGACCAGGGCCAGCGCCGCGCCGCCGAGCAGCAGCGGGGCCTGCAGCCGGAACCGCGCGCCCAGCAGCGTCACCGCGAGCGCCGCGAGACCGAGCAGCAGCGGCCGCACCCAGGACGGATCCGCCCAGACTGCGACCAGGCTCGGCACCAGCGTCACCGCCAGCCCCGGGCCGTACGCCGTCCAGGACGAGGCCGCCGGGTCGCGCCGCCGCCTCAGCGCGCCCACCACCAGGGCCGGGACCGTCACCGGCAGCGTGTACGCCTCCGGCGTCCTCACCTCCCACACCGCGAGCCGCACCCAGGTCGCCAGCAGGAACAGCGCCGCGGCCGCCCACGAGGCCACCACGCGCCGCTCCGGCCGTACCGCCGTCGCCGCGGCGACCACACCGCCCAGCGCCAGCGCCAGGGCCAGCAGCGCCGGCCGGCCCCCGGTCAGCCCCAGCCCGCACAGCCCCACGGCCGCACCCGTGCCCTCCACGGCCACGGCCACCGGGTGCCGCCGCAGCCGGGCGCCGACCGCGGCCGTCCCCGCCGGCACGGCCAGCAGCACCAGACCGCTCACCGCCGCGCCCCACTGCGCGGCCGCCGCACCGGCACCGACCAGACCGGCCACCGCGAGCACCGCGCCCACGGCGCCGATGAGCCGTCGGCCACCCGTGCCGAGCACGGCGACCCCGCCGAACAGCACGGCCAGCACACCCAGCACCGCGAACGTCGTCGCCCGGGTGTCCAGGCCCAGCGCCACCGCGCCGACGGCGGAGCCGAGGCCGCACGCGTACGCGAGCCGTCCGACGACGCTCTCCGGCGCCGCGCGCCGGGCCGCGGAGGCCGGCAGGCGAGGCGCCCACCCGGCCCAGGCCCCCGGCCCCGCGTCCCCGCCGGCCTCCGCCTCCCCGGGCCCCTCGCCGGGCCCCTCTCCGGGCGGGGCTGCCTCGGCCGGGGCTGCCTCGGCCGGGAGGCCCCGCGCCAGGAGCGCCGGCCGCACGGCCAGGGCCAGGGCCGCCGTGACCGTCAGAAGCTGGAGCACCGGCGTCAGCGCGTACGGAAGCCCCAGCGAAACCGGCAGGGCGGTCAGCACGCCCCACACCAGCGCCAGGGCGCCACAACGGGCCCACAGGCGCGGCACCACCGCCACGGCGGCGGCCGCGAGCAGCAGGACCAGCGGGGCCGTCGCCGGGTAGTCGGGCAGCAGCCGCTCGGCGTGCGCTCCCGACCAGACGGCCGTCGTCCGCGCCAGCGGCCCGAGGAGCCCCGCCACCACCGGCGGCAGCGCCCAGGCCACCGCGAGCGCCAGCACACCGCCGCCCGCCGCCGCCAGGCCGTGCCGCACGCCCCGCGACGGCACGAAACGCCCACCGGAACCGGCCGGCTCGACCGCTCCCCGGCCCCACAGCGCCACCGCCGCCACCGCCACGGCGCACAGCGCGTAGCCGGGCACCTCCCAGACCTCGGGCAGCACGGGGCGCAGCAGACCGCCCAGGGTGGCGACGATCGCCAGGCCGGCGGCCGCGGCCGAGGCGAGGGCGGTCGGGAGGTGGCGGTGGGCGAGCCACAGCAGCACCGCGGCGGCCGCGAGCAGCAGCGGGGCGGCACGGCCCGGAGCGGTGACCGAGAGCACCAGACCGGTCAGCACGGCCCAGCCACCGAGACCGGCCGCGCCGACGCCGGCCGTCACACGGACGGCCGGGACCCCGGCGCGCAGAACCGCCACCAGGTCGAGCACCGCCATGGCCAGGGCCGCCCACGCGAAGGCGAGCGCACCGCCCTCGGCCGCCAGGACCCCGAGCGGAAGCGGCAGTTGGGCGGCGACCACGGCCGCCGGAAGCGGCACCCGCAGTCGGGGCAGGGCGGAGCCGTACGCGGTCCAGACACCCGCGAGGACGGCCGAGGCCACCGCCGCGTACGCCAGGCCGTCCGTGTCGGCCAGCGCCACCCGGTGCAGCGCGTACGCGTCGAGAAGCGTCAGGACCAGGCCGAGCGCGGCCACCGACTCGGCCGTGGAGGCCAGGCCGCGGCGCAGCAGGACGACCGGGGCCAGAAGCGCGCCCGAGGTCACCACGGCCAGGACGGCCGCCCGCCCGCCGATGCCCATGCTGCCCCAGCTCACCAGCGTGAAGACGAGCGCGGCGACGGTCAGCAGCACCCCGCCCAGGGTCAGCAGCACGTTCTGCGTGCTGCGCGGCGTCGCCTCGGGCCGGGGCGGCACCGGCGGCGCGGGGAAGGGCGCCGCCGCCACCGGGGCGGTCACCTGCGGGTACAGCACCCGCAGCAGCCAGTCCCGGCGGGCCAGCAACTGGGCCCGGCGGGCGTCGATTCGGGCCAGTTCGCGGTCGACGAGCACCAGCTCTTCCGCGGGTGGCAGGGAGGAGTCCATAGGCGGAGTGTGACCCCGGACCCGCGAGGAGGGGATGGGCGTCCGTACTCAGATCCGTCCCTGAGTAGCCCACACTGGAGCCATGGACTGGTGCCGCTACCGCTTCCGCAGTGTCTGGTGCCTCGCCGCCCCGCCCGAGGCCGTCTACGCCGTCCTGGAGCGCGGCGAGGACTATCCGAGCTGGTGGCCCCAGGTCCGCGAGGTCGTCCCCGTCGACGAGACCACCGGCACCGCCCGCTTCCGCTCCCTGCTCCCGTACGACCTCGTCGTCACCGCCCGGGCCCGGCGCGGCGACCCCGCCGCCGGAGTCCTGGAGGTCGCGCTCGGCGGAGACCTGGAGGGCTGGGCCCGCTGGACCCTCACCGCCCTGCCCGACGGCTCCGGCACCCGCGCCCTCTACGAGCAGGAGGTCGAGGTCCGCAGCCCGCTGCTGCGCGCCCTCGCCGTGCCCGGGCGGCCGGTCTTCCGCGCCAACCACGCCCTGATGATGCGGGCCGGCCGCCGCGGGCTCGCCGCCCGCCTGCGTGCCTCGCCGCGGCCGGTTTGAACGAAGCCCCGCGGGCCCTGTATGGTTCAACCCGTTCCCGGGCGATTAGCTCAGCGGGAGAGCACTTCGTTCACACCGAAGGGGTCACTGGTTCGATCCCAGTATCGCCCACCGGGAGAGGCCGGTCCGTCAGACGACGGACCGGCCTCAGCCGTTTCCGGCGCAGGCTCGCGCCACCCTCGTCGCCCCATGCGGTTCCGTTCCGTCGTGCTGTCGCCCGTCACCCGTCGCCCGCCGTCCTGACCTTCCGGCGGTGGCGGGTCACGCCGCCGTGCGCAGCTCCGGACGCAGCGGCCACGCGGGATTCACCGGCTCCGGGGTGCCCTGGCGGGCGAACCACGCCTGGAGGCCGCGCGCCTGCGCCGCGTGCCACACCGCCTGGAGCGTGTGCAGTTCGGCCGGTGACAGCCGGTCGAGCCGCGCGGCGAAACGCCGGCCCACCGCCCGTACGACATCCATCGCCGCCTGCGCGTCCGCCGCCGCGTCATGGGCGCCGTCCAGCACCACGTCGTACTCCTCGCACAGATCGGTCAGCGTCCGCCGCCCCTTCCGGTAGCGGTCCAGATGCTTGTCCAGGACCCGCGGGTCGAGCACGCACAGCGGCACGTGCTCCAGATAGCGGCCGAGGGAGGACGCCCGGTGGCGGCGCAGCTCCCGGTCCAGGATCGTCAGGTCGAAGGGCGCGTTCATCACCACCAACGGGCGCCCGGCCGCGCTCTGTTCGGCTATCGCCCGGCCGACCTCCTCCATGACCGGCGCGGGCCACCGCCCGTTGCGCTGGAGGTGATCCTCCGTCAATCCGTGTACGGCGGTGGCCTCCGCGGGCACGGGCACGCCGGGATTCACCAGCCAGCGCGTCACCCGCGGGCGCATGCCCGTCGCGTCCTGGACGACGAGGGCGGCGGACACGATGCGGTCCTCCTCGACGTCGATTCCCGTGGTCTCCGTGTCGAAAGCGGCCAATGGCCCTTCGTACCAGTGCGTCGTCATCCCCGAACTCCTCGCACGTGCGCGGCAGATGGCCGTCCCCCTGCCCGAATCGTTGATACCCGGGCTGTTTGCGCCGTACGCGGGCCGGTGACAACACAGGTGACGGGGAAGGAAATCGACATGGCGCTCGCCCAGCCCGAATCGGGAGGGCTGCCGCCTCAGCGGGCAGCACCGCTGCGCGGCTCACTCGCCACCACCGCCTGCATGGAGACCCTTCAGGTCGGATACCTCCACGCGGTCGCGGCGGCGGCGGGCTGCTCGCTGTCGCAGCCGTTTCCGGACAACGGCATCGACTGGCACGTGAGTCACAGCGCTCCCGGCCACACCATCGACGACGAAGTGACCATCAAGGTGCAGCTCAAGTGCACCTATCAACTACCGCCGCGTCAGGTCGGCTCGGACGCCGGGGAGTTCTCGTTCACCCTCGACAACGAGCACCTGGTGAAGCTCGCGCGGAGCCCGGTGGCCGTGCACAAGATCCTGGTCGTGATGCTCGTGCCGCGCGACCGGGAGGACTGGCTGCGGGCCGGACACGACCGGCTCGACCTGCGGCACTGCTGCTACTGGATCAACCTGGCCGGGCACCCGGTCACGGGACGGCACAGGACCACCGTCCGCATCTCGACGGCGCGGATCTTCGACGACCGGGCGCTCTGCGAGATCATGGCGCGGGTCGGCGTGGGAGGGAGACCCTGATGCACCGGCCGACCGACGAACCCGAGAACGGGGCCGGCCACGGCCCCGACCCCGTGCCACCCCCGCCCCTGTGGCCCCGGGCCCACCCGGTCCCCGGCGAGCTCCCCGGCCCCTGGACCGGTGTGCCCGCCGCGCCCGCCGGGCCGTGGGCCGACGCCGGGGAGGCCCCCGACCCCGGCCGCGTCGACCCGCGCGTCCTCGGCGCCCTCCTCGCCCGGCACGGCTGGCGGCGGCGCGGCGGGTCCGCCGGGCGCTACAGCCGCTGGTCACCGCCCGGCCCCGAGGCGGGCGGCCGCGGCCCCAGCCTCCTCGTGCCGGAGAGCCGCGCCTTCCCCGACAGCGAGGACCTGCTCGGCGAGGCGCTCACCGCCCTCGCCCGCAGCGCCGCGCCCTCCGCGCGTGAGGTCCTCACCGGCCTCACCGTCCCCAGCGACGAGATCCGCTGGTGGCGCGACGTCCCGCCCGGCCCGGCCGGCGCCGTGCCCTGGCCCGTCCAGGAACAGCTCAGGACCGCCGCCCGCGGTGTGCTGCTCGC
Source organism: Streptomyces sp. NPDC006339 (assembly GCF_040612775.1). Classification (NCBI taxonomy): domain Bacteria; kingdom Bacillati; phylum Actinomycetota; class Actinomycetes; order Kitasatosporales; family Streptomycetaceae; genus Streptomyces; species Streptomyces sp. NPDC006339. Next base: position 15,245 of record NZ_JBEXQW010000049.1, on the reverse strand, counting down.
CGGCGCCCTCGCCGTCCGCGGCCGGGCCGGCTACCACGGGGCCCGCCACCGCAGACAGGCCCAGGCGTCCCTGGAGAGCGTCGTCGTCGGCGCCGCCCCCGGCGGGCGCGGCCTGACCGCCTTCCTGCCGGTCGACCCCGGCCGGGCCGTCGCCGTCCGGCTCCACCACGCGCTGCACGCGGCCCGCGAGGCCGTCGACTACCAGCGGGCCACCGGCGGCATGGACGCCTTCGACACCGCCGTCGAGGCGGGGGTGAGCCGCGAGCTCACCGAGGCCCTGGTCGCCCTGGTCCGCGGCACGGAAGGAGCCGGCATCGCCCTGGCCTGGTCCCCGGCCGCCGGCACCCCCGAGGGCTGCGCCGCCCGGCCCGAGCCCGTCGAGTTCTCGCCCGGCGACCTGCCGGCCCTGCGCGCCGCCGGCGCCCGCTATCTGAGCGACGAGCCGTCCGTGCCGGTCCGCATCACCGGCGCCGTCGTCCGCATGCGCCGCTCCGGCCCGCGCGGCCGGGGCACCGTGCGGCTGCGGGTGCTGGCCGGCGCCGAGGTCGGGCACGTCCGGGTCTCCCTCGACGAGGAGGCGTACCGCACCGCCGGTCACGCCCATCTCGTCGGGCTGCCGATCCGGGTCGTCGGCCGCCTGGAGAGCCGGGGCGGCTTCCGGCGCCTGACCGACGCCACCGACGTCGTACCGGTGCAGGTGGACGAGGCGGTCCGGGACCGGCTGATGAAATCGCTCCAGGGGAATCTCGACTTCTTCGAGGAGGCGTGCGGGCCGGGCGAGGACTGACCGGCCGCCCGCGAGCCCGCGGCCGCACGGGAGACCCCTATAAGATCGAGGCTGCGCGGCACCTCGTCTCTGTCGCGCACCGCCGGCGCCGGCACCTCGTGTCTGTCAGCGCCCCTATGTATGGAGCACCCGTGTCTGAAGTCCGTGTGACCGTCCAGTCCGCCTCGGGACCAGAGGAGAGGACGGTGAGCGCGGGCACCACGGCCGGCGCCCTGTTCGCCGACGACCGCACCGTCATCGCCGCCCGAGTCGCGGGTGAGCTGAAGGACCTGTCGTACGAGCTCGCCGAAGGCGATGTCGTCGAGGGCGTCGAGATCTCCTCCGAGGACGGCCTCAACATCCTGCGCCACTCCACGGCGCACGTCATGGCCCAGGCCGTGCAGGAGCTGTTCCCGGAGGCCAAGCTGGGCATCGGCCCGCCGGTCCGGGACGGCTTCTACTACGACTTCGATGTCGAGAAGCCGTTCACGCCCGAGGATCTCAAGGCCATCGAGAAGCGGATGCAGGAGATCCAAAAGCGCGGCCAGCGCTTCTCCCGCCGGGTCGTCTCCGACGAGGAGGCCCGCGCGGAGCTCGCCTCCGAGCCGTACAAGCTGGAGCTCATCGGCATCAAGGGCGCCGCGTCGACCGACGACGGGGCGAACGTCGAGGTGGGCGGCGGCGAGCTGACCATCTACGACAACCTGGACGCGAAGACCGGCGAGCTGTGCTGGCGTGACCTCTGCCGCGGTCCCCACCTGCCGACGACCCGGAACATCCCGGCGTTCAAGCTGATGCGCAACGCCTCGGCGTACTGGCGTGGCGACGAGAAGAACAAGCAGCTCCAGCGCATCTACGGCACCGCGTGGCCGTCCAAGGACGAGCTGAAGGCGCACCTCGACTTCCTCGCCGAGGCCGAGAAGCGCGACCACCGCCGCCTCGGCACCGAGCTGGACCTCTTCTCCATCCCGGACGAGATCGGCTCCGGCCTCGCCGTCTTCCACCCGCGCGGCGGCATCATCCGCCGGGTCATGGAGGACTATTCGCGGAAGAAGCACGAGGAGCACGGCTACGAGTTCGTGTACTCGCCGCACGCGACCAAGGGAGCCCTCTTCGAGAAGAGCGGTCACCTGGACTGGTACGCGGAGGGCATGTACCCCCCCATGCAGCTCGACGGTGGTACCGACTACTACCTCAAGCCCATGAACTGCCCGATGCACAACCTGATCTTCGACGCGCGCGGGCGCTCCTACCGTGAGCTGCCGCTGCGCCTGTTCGAGTTCGGCACCGTGTACCGGTACGAGAAGTCCGGCGTCGTCCACGGCCTGACCCGGGCCCGCGGCTTCACCCAGGACGACGCGCACATCTACTGCACCCGTGAGCAGATGGCCGAGGAGCTCGACCGCACCCTCACCTTCGTGCTCGACCTGCTGCGTGACTACGGTCTGAACGACTTCTACCTGGAGCTGTCCACCAAGGACCCGAAGAAGTACGTCGGCTCCGACGAGGTGTGGGAGGAGGCCACCGCGGTCCTCCAGCAGGTCGCCGAGAAGCAGGGCCTGCCGCTGACCCCCGACCCGGGTGGCGCCGCGTTCTACGGCCCGAAGATCTCCGTGCAGGCGCGCGACGCCATCGGCCGCACCTGGCAGATGTCGACCGTGCAGCTCGACTTCAACCTGCCGGAGCGCTTCGACCTGGAGTACACCGCGCCGGACGGCACCAAGCAGCGCCCGGTCATGATCCACCGCGCGCTGTTCGGCTCGATCGAGCGCTTCTTCGCGGTGCTCCTGGAGCACTACGCGGGCGCGATGCCGCCGTGGCTCGCTCCGGTGCAGGCGGTCGGCATCCCGATCGGCGACGCGCACGTCGAGTACCTGCAGGAGTTCGCAGCCGAGGCGAAGAAGAAGGGTCTGCGGGTCGACGTGGACGCCTCCTCGGACCGGATGCAGAAGAAGATCCGCAACCACCAGAAGCTGAAGGTCCCGTTCATGATCATCGTCGGCGACGACGACATGAACGCGGGCACCGTGTCCTTCCGCTACCGCGACGGTTCGCAGGAGAACGGTGTGCCGCGTGACCAGGCGCTGGCGAAGCTCGTTGAGGTGGTCGAGGCGCGCGTCCAGGTGTGACGTGCTCCCCGCTTGAGCGGGGATGGCCCGATGCACGAGATGCAGAATCGGGGTCAGCGGTTGTGCTCCCGCCATCGCGGGGTCAGGAGGCCCCCGGGGAATCCCTCGGGGGCCTCCTCTCGTCCCCGCGGTCGAAGCGCTGGATCAGCCAGGACGAGAACGAGCCGGTCACCGCGCCGAGCAGCGCGAGCCCGCAGCCCATGAGGCCCACGGCGACCACCCGCCCGACGGGGGTCACCGGGGCCACGTCCCCGTAGCCGACCGTCGCCAGGGTCGCGCAGGTCCACCAGACCGCGTCGCCGAAGGTACGGATCGAGGCGCCCGGCGCCCCGTACTCGTGGTGGTAGACCGTCAGCGCCCCCGCGAACCCCAGCAGCGCGACCGACAGGCCGGCGTAGGCCATCACCCGGGCGTAGAGGCTCAGCCGCGCCCGGTCGCGGCGGCGCCGACCCCGGTCGTACACCGTGATCATCCGCAGGGGGCGCAGCAGCGGGAGGACCAGGACGACCGTGTCCAGCGGATGCCGGCGCACGAACCGCAGCGGCCCGAGGCCGCTGAGCCGCAGCCGTACCGCGTAGTCGACGGCGAAGAGGGCCCAGGTGGCGCAGATGACCGCGAGGCACAGGTCCCGCGGGCCGGAGGAGAGGTCGCGGGCCAGCACCCGGACCGTGTACCCGCCGAGATACACCAGGGACGCCACCGCCAGCGGCGTCTCCATCCGTGCCTCCCAGCGCTCCTGCGACGGCGCTCGCTCGCTCATCGGATCAGGATGGCCTCCGCATGGATCTTCCGCCCCGGCGACACGATCCGAACGGGCGAAGCCATATGCTGCTCAGCATGACGACTGAGCCGGAACAGCAGATCGGAGTGGGGACGCAGGACGCGTTCCAGCGCCTGTGGACGCCTCACCGGATGGCGTACATCCAGGGCGAGAACAAGCCGACCGGGCCGGGTGCCGAGGACGGCTGTCCCTTCTGCACGATCCCGTCGAAGTCGGACGAGGACGGTCTGGTGATCGCGCGCGGCACGTGGGTGTACGCGGTGCTCAACCTGTACCCCTACAACGGCGGCCACCTCATGGTGGTGCCGTACCGCCACGTCGCCGACTACACCGACCTCGACGCGGCGGAGACCGAGGAGCTGGCCGAGTTCACCAAGCGGGCCATGGTCGCCCTGCGCGCGGCCTCGGGCGCCCACGGTTTCAACATCGGCATGAACCAGGGCACGGTGGCGGGCGCCGGTATCGCGGCCCATCTCCACCAGCACATCGTGCCCCGCTGGGGCGGGGACACGAACTTCATGCCGGTGGTCGGCCACACCAAGGTCCTGCCGCAGTTGCTCGCCGACACCCGCAGGATGCTGGCCGACGCCTGGCCGGCCGGCATCTGATCCGGGCTTTCGGCAGCCGCCCTACGCGTCGTAGACGTCGGCCTTCTTCGGGCCGGCGTCCTGGACGCCGCCGCTGAGGACCAGGGAGCGATTGGCGAAGCGCTCGGTGTCCACGTTGTGGTCGTCGAGCACCCTGAGGGTCGCCGCGTGGACCGCGCGCAGCACCGGGGTGGCCGCGCGGATCGCGTCGTCGGCCATGAAGCGGTTCTTCCACGGCGGACTCGCCCAGGGGTGGCGCAGCCCGAAGGGCTCGGGCAGGACCAGCTTGCCGCCGAGGAAGTCCAGGACCGGCGGGAACCAGGTGAGCGGGGCGCGCACGGCCTGGCGCACGACGTCGTCGGTGTCCGTGAGCGGCAGTTTGATCTCGCGGGTCTCCCAGAACCTGACGGTCTTGGAGACCTCCTTCGTCTTCGCCGCCGGCTTGGTGGTGAACAGGCTGTGGACCGGCCCGAGGGCATGGCCGCTGACCTCGACGCGCAGCGTGCGGTGGAGCGAGGTGACCGTCACCATCATCGTCAGGACCAGTTGACCGTCCCAGAGCGTGAACTGGACGCCCAGATAGTGCCGGTTCCCACTGCCGAACTGCTGGTCGTTGCAGATGCGCTGTATCTCGTGCGGCTTCACCTGGAAGGCCACGATGTTCTCGCCCTCGGGGCGCGCGACCTCGTCGGCGCCCTCGCCGACCGGCGAGACGATCCAGTGCTTGACGGTCGGCTTGGGGAAGCCGGTCTTCAGCGATCCGCGTTCGAGCAGGGTCAGTTCGGTGTGGATCTGGCGGACCACGTCCCAGGCACGGAAGTCGTGGATCTCCTTGCCCTCGCGCGGGACCAGCTCCTCGGCGAGGGTCCAGCTTCCCCAGCGCGTGCCCATGCCCAGTATTCCCTTGGGGCCCGCGTAGAAGACGATGTTGGACTGCTGCTCGGCGGTCAGCTTCTGCAGGTTGAGGCGGAGTTCCTCGGCGGTCTTCTCGGTCGGGTCCTTCGGTACGGCCTCGGGCACGGCGGCGCCGATGCCGCCGCCGCTGAGCAGGGCCGTCCAGCGCTCGCGCAGGGCGACGGCGGTGTTCTCGCAGATGCGGCGGGCCAGGAACCAGCCGACCACCGGCGCCACGATCATCGCGCGCAGATAGTTCGGCAGGAAGCCGTCGAAGGGCAGCTTCAGCAGGAACAGCAGGGCGATGAAACCGGCGGCGAGCATCAGCGCCGTGCCGATGGCGCTGGTCCGCTTGTTCTCGGAGCCCGCGGCGAGCCGGCGCAGTTGGATGACGCCGAGCCAGAGCAGGAGTCCCGGCAGGAACAGGATGCCGAAGACGAGGGTGACCAGGGTCAGCTTCACGTCGCGCTGCTTGCGGATGCCGGTGGCCGCCAGGCAGTGCTCGACGACCGGCTGCGGATCGGCGCCGAAGGACTGGATGAGGGGCTTGCGGGCGCCGCCGAGCATGCGGACCTGCACGGCGCGGGAGAACGCCTCGCCGAGGTCGGGCCGGAAGAGCTTCTGCCATCTGCCCGGCTTCACCGTCGACTTGTGCAGGTCGTTGTTGGCCTTGAGGATCTCCTCGACCGGGCTGTCGCGGTACGCGACGGAGGCGAGTGCGGCGGTCGCCGCCGTCTGCGCGTCCGAGCCCTGGAGGGGGATCTGCGCCCCGGGTCCGAAACTGCCGATCGTCACTGCCGCCCCCATCGCCATGGTTCCCTGTGCGGGCTGTTCCCAACTGCCGCACCCCGCACACCTTCTGAGCTGGGCACCACAGCGTAACCGGGTGGCGACGGATGCGTCACGGGAGCACGGGAGCACGGCCGGATGCCGCTTGCCGCCCGCCGCTTGTCGCTTGCCGCCCGCCGCCCGCCGCACGGCAGTCGGCGGGCGGCGGGCGCCTGTCGTCCCGTCAGGACCGGTTCACGCCCCCTTCCGCGCCTCCCCGCGGACCCGGTCCGCCAGATGCGCGGGCATCGCCTCGTGCCGTGCGTACGTACGGGAGAAGCTGCCCGTGCCGTGCGAGACGGACCGCAGGTCGATCGCGTACCGCCCGATCTCGATCTCCGGCACCTCCGCCCGCACCACCGTGCGCCCCGGCCCCGCCTGTTCGGTGCCGACCACCCGCCCGCGCCGGCCCGACAGGTCGCTCATCACCGGGCCGACGTAGTCGTCGGGGACGAGGACCTGCACCTCGGCGACCGGTTCGAGCAGGTGGACGGGGACGTCGGCGGCGGCCTCCCGCAGGGCGAGGGCGCCCGCCGTCTGGAAGGCCGCGTCGGAGGAGTCCACCGAGTGGGCCTTGCCGTCGCGCAGGGTCACCCGGATGTCCACCAGCGGGTGACCGGCCGCCACCCCCTTCGCCGCCTGCGCGCGCACGCCCTTCTCCACGGACGGGATGAACTGGCGCGGGACGGCGCCGCCCACCACCTTGTCGACGAACTCGATGCCGCTGCCCGGCGGCAGCGGCTCCACGTCGATCTCGCAGATCGCGTACTGGCCGTGCCCGCCGGACTGCTTCACATGCCGGCCGCGCCCCGACGCGGGCCCGCCGAAGGTCTCGCGCAGCGCCACCTTGTGCGGCACGGTGTCCACCTGGACGCCGTACCGGCCGCGCAGCCGCTCCAGGGCCACATCGGCGTGCGCCTCGCCCAGGCACCACAGGACGACCTGATGGGTGTCCTGGTTCTGTTCCAGGCGCATCGTCGGATCCTCGGCGACCAGCCGGGCGAGCCCCTGCGACAGCCGGTCCTCGTCGGCCTTGCTGTGCGCCTCGATCGCCAGCGGCAGCAGCGGCTCGGGCATCGACCACGGCTCCATCAGGAGCGGCGCGTCCTTCGACGACAGGGTGTCGCCGGTCTCCGCCCGCGCCAGCTTGCCGACACAGGCGAGGTCGCCCGCCACGCAGTGCGCGAGGGTGCGCTGCTGTTTGCCGAACGGGGAGGTGAGGGCGCCGACCCGCTCGTCGACGTCGTGGTCCTCGTGTCCCCGGTCGGCGAGCCCGTGGCCGGAGACGTGGACGGTCTCGTCGGGCCGCAGGGTGCCGGAGAAGACCCGCACCAGCGAGATCCGCCCCACGTAGGGGTCGGAGGAGGTCTTCACGACCTCGGCGACCAGCGGCCCGTCCGGATCGCAGGTCAGCGCCGGCCGCGGCTCGCCCGTCGGGGTGGTGACGGCCGGGGCCTCCCGCTCCAGCGGGGTGGGGAAGCCGCGGGTGATCAGGTCCAGGAGCTCGACCGTGCCCAGGCCCTGCTTGGCGCCGTCGGCGGCGGGAGCGGCGGCGAGGACCGGATGGAAGGTGCCGCGGGCGACCGCCTTCTCCAGGTCGTCGATCAGCGTCTTGAGGTCGATGTCCTCGCCGCCGAGATAGCGGTCCATCAGGGTCTCGTCCTCGCTCTCGGCGATGATCCCCTCGATCAGCCGGGCCCTCGCCTCCGCGATCAGCGGCTTCTGCGTCTCGTCGGGCGGGTCCTCCCTCCGTACCCCCGTCGAGTAGTCGAAGATCCGCTCCGTGAGCAGCCCCACCAGGCCGGTGGCGGGCGCGTGCCCGTCGGCGCCCTCGGCGCCGCGCACGGGCAGGTACAGGGGGAGCACGGCGTCCGGGTCGTCACCGCCGAACAGCTCGGCGAGGACCTCGGTCAGGCGGGTGTAGTCGGTGCGGGCGGTGTCGAGGTGGGTGACGACGATCGCCCGGGGCATGCCGACCGCGGCGCACTCCTCCCACACCGCGCGGGTCGAGCCGACGACCGCGTCGGCCTCCTGCGCCGCCGAGACGACGAAGAGGGCCGCGTCCGCCGCGCGCAGACCGGCCCTCAGCTCCCCGACGAAGTCGGCGTATCCCGGGGTGTCCAACAGATTGATCTTGCATCCGTCCCACTCCACCGGGACGAGGGAGAGCTGTACGGAACGCTGCTGGCGGTGTTCGATCTCGTCGTAGTCGGAGATCGTCCCGCCGTCCTCGACGCGCCCGGCGCGGTTCACCGCGCCCGCGGTCTGCGCCAGGGCCTCGACGAGGGTCGTCTTGCCCGATCCGCTGTGGCCGACCAGCACCACGTTCCGTACGGCCGAGGGCCGGTCGGCCGTTGGAGCCCTGCCGGCGGCCCCGGAGTGGGTGTTCGCCTTGTCGCCCATGATGTTCCTCCCGACTGCTCGTGCGGTGAGGCGGGGCGCGGACGCGGGGGAGTGGCAGCAGCCGGCGGCATGGAGGCCGCCCGTCGCGTGCGGCTCCGGCGACGCCCGCGGTTGTCCTTCGAGCTTTGCACCGACGTCACGGTGCGTCCATACGTCGTACGGGCGGGGGCCGCCCGCGCCGTCCCCGGGTGCCGCCGCTCCGGCGGGGGCCCGCGTGGCTACGATGGGTGAGCCGGTGGTCGTAGGGGCCGCGCGGCCCACCGAACCTCGGGAAGGCCATGCTGAACAAGTACGCGCGTGCGTTTTTCACGCGTGTCCTCACGCCGTTCGCCGCGTTTCTGCTCCGCCGGGGCGTCAGCCCCGACGCGGTGACGCTCGTCGGCACCGCCGGAGTGGTCGCGGGCGCCCTGGTCTTCTTCCCCCGCGGGGAGTTCTTCTGGGGCACGATCGTCATCACCCTCTTCGTCTTCTCGGACCTCGTCGACGGCAACATGGCCCGCCAGGCCGGCATCTCCAGCCGCTGGGGCGCCTTCCTCGACTCGACCCTCGACCGGGTCGCCGACGGCGCGATCTTCGGCGGTTTCGCCCTCTGGTACGCCGGCAAGGGCGACGACGACATCCTGTGCGCCGTCGCGATCTTCTGCCTGGCCAGCGGCCAGGTCGTGTCGTACACCAAGGCGCGCGGCGAGTCGATCGGCCTGCCGGTCGCCGTCAACGGACTCGTCGAGCGGGCCGAGCGGCTCGTCATCTCGCTGGTGGCCGCGGGTCTCGCCGGACTGCACGCCTTCGGCGTGCCCGGCGTCCAGGTGCTGCTGCCCATCGCCCTGTGGATCGTGGCGGTCGGCTCGGCCGTGACCCTGGGGCAGCGCGTCGTGACCGTACGCAGGGAGTCGGCGGAGGCGGACGCCGCCTCCAGGGGGAGCGGGGCGGCATCGTGAGCGGACTCAAGGACAAGCTGAGCGACGGCCTGTACGGGCTGGGCTGGGCCACCGTGAAGAAACTGCCCGAGCCGGTGGCCCGGGGCCTCGGCCGGCGGATCGCCGACACGGCGTGGAAGCGGCGCGGCCCGAGCGTCCTGCGCCTGGAATCCAACCTGGCGCGGGTGGTGCCGGACGCGTCCCCGGAGCGGCTGGCCGAGCTGTCGAAGGCCGGCATGCGCTCGTACATGCGCTACTGGATGGAGTCCTTCCGGCTCCCCGCCTGGAGCGCGGAGCGGGCCGCCGGCAGCTTCGACCCCAAGGGCGTCCACCACCTCAAGGAGGGCCTGGCCTCCGGCCGCGGCGTGATCGTCGCCCTGCCGCACATGGCCAACTGGGACCTCGCCGGCGTGTGGGTCACCCGCGCCCTCGGCCTGCCGTTCACCACGGTCGCCGAGCGGCTCAAGCCGGAGTCGCTGTTCGACCGGTTCGTCGCCTACCGCGAGTCGCTGGGCATGGAGGTGCTGCCGCACACCGGCGGCGCCGCCTTCGGCGTCCTCGCGCGGCGGCTGCGGGCCGGCGGCCTGGTCTGCCTGGTCGCCGACCGCGATCTGTCCGCGTCTGGGGTCGAGGTCACCTTCTTCGGCGAGGCGGCACGGATGCCGGCCGGGCCCGCCATGCTCGCCCAGCAGACCGGCGCGCTGCTGCTGCCCGTGACGCTGTGGTACGACGACACCGACGTCATGCGGGGACGGATCCACGCCCCCGTCGAGGTACCCGAGTCGGGTACCCGCGCCGAGAAGGCGGCCTCGATGACCCAGGCCCTCGCCGACGTCTTCGCCGAGGGCATCGCCGACCACCCGGAGGACTGGCACATGCTGCAGCGGCTCTGGCTCGCGGACCTGGAGGAGCGGACGCCTTGAGGATCGGCATCGTCTGCCCGTACTCCTGGGACGTGCCGGGCGGCGTCCAGTTCCACATCCGCGACCTCGCCGAGCACCTCATCCGGCTCGGTCACCACGTCTCCGTGCTGGCCCCGGCCGACGACGAGACCCCGCTGCCGCCGTACGTCGTGTCCGCCGGGCGCGCGGTGCCCGTGCCGTACAACGGCTCCGTCGCCCGCCTCAACTTCGGCTTCCTGTCGGCGGCCCGGGTGCGGCGCTGGCTGCACGACGGGACCTTCGACGTGGTCCACATCCACGAGCCGACCTCGCCGTCGCTCGGGCTGCTGACCTGCTGGGCGGCGACCGGGCCCCTGGTGGCCACCTTCCACACCTCCAACCCGCGCTCCCGGGCGATGATCGCCGCGTATCCGATCCTCCAGCCCGCCCTGGAGAAGATCAGCGCGCGGATCGCGGTCAGCGAGTACGCCCGGCGGACGCTCGTCGAGCACCTCGGCGGCGACGCCGTGGTCATCCCCAACGGGGTCGACGTCGACTTCTTCGCCCGGGCCGAGCCCAAGAAGGAGTGGCAGGGCGGCACGCTCGGCTTCATCGGCCGCATCGACGAGCCGCGCAAGGGCCTGCCGGTCCTGATGCGGGCCCTCCCGAAGATCCTCGCCGAGCGGCCCGAGACCCGGCTCCTCGTCGCCGGGCGCGGGGACGAGGAGGAGGCCGTCGCCTCCCTGCCGCGCGAGATGCGGTCGCGGGTCGAGTTCCTCGGCATGGTCAGCGACGAGGACAAGGCGCGGCTGCTGCGCAGCGTCGACGTGTACGTGGCGCCCAACACCGGCGGCGAGAGCTTCGGCATCATCCTCGTCGAGGCCCTGTCCGCCGGCGCCCCCGTCCTCGCCGCCGACCTCGACGCCTTCGCCCAGGTCCTCGACCAGGGCGCGGCCGGCGAGCTCTTCACCAACGAGGACGCCGACGACCTCGCGGACCGGGCGATCCGCCTCCTCGGCGACGAGGCCCGCCGGGACGAACTGCGCGAGCGGGGCGCGGCGCACGTGCGCCGCTTCGACTGGTCGACGGTGGGCGCCGACGTCCTCGCCGTCTACGAGACGGTCACGGACGGCGCGGCCTCGGTGGCGACGGACGACCGGGTGGCGGGCGGACTGCGGGCGCGGCTGGGCTTCTAGGGCCCACGGGCCCCGTCCGCTCTCGGCGGAGCCGGTCGTGGCGGGCCGCGCCGGCGGGCAGGGTGGACGCATGATCGCGATCGAGACGCTCGACCTCGGCTATTTCACCCGGCCCGCCGCGGAATGGGGCGGGCCCCACGACCGCCGGGAGCCGGCCCTCGGCTACCTCGTGCGGTACGAGGGCGGTGCCCTCGTGTTCGACACCGGGATGGGGGAGGGCTCGGCGGAGGCGGACGCGCACTACCGGCCCGTGCGCAGGCCCCTGACCGTCGGGCCGGAGGACGTCGACCTCGTCGTCAACTGCCATCTGCACTTCGACCACATCGGCGGCAACCAGCGCTTCACCGGCACCCCCGTCCTGGTCCAGCGCACCGAGCTCGCCGCCGCCCGCGCCGGGGACTACACCATCGACACGCTGCTGCCCGGCGTCCGGTACGTGGAGCTCGACGGCGAGCACGAGATCGCGCCCGGCGTCCGTGTCGTCCCCACCCCCGGGCACACCGAGGGGCACCAGTCGCTCGTCCTCGACCACGGCGACCGCGTCACCGTCCTCGCCGGACAGGCGTACGACTTCGCGCACGAGTTCGGCACCCCGTACCGGCCCTGGCTCGCGCGGCTCGGGGAGCTCGCCGCGGGACGGCCGACGCGGGTGCTGTTCGCCCATGACCACGCTGTCTGGGAAGGGACGCTGCCGCCGCCCCGGTAGCCTGTGCGCCCGTGACCGAAACCCTGATCTGGACCGTCGTCGCGCTGATCCTCGTCGGCGTCTACCTGAGCTGGACCGCCGGCCGGCTCGACCGGCTGCACACGCGGATCGACGCGGCGCGGGCCGCGCTGGACGCGCAACTGCTGCGGCGGGCCTCGGTCGCCCAGGAACTGGCCACCTCCGGAGTGCTGGACCCGGCCGCCTCGATCGTGCTGTACGAGGCGGCGCACGCGGCCCGGCAGGCCGAGGAGGACCACCGGGAGGTCGCCGAGAGCGAACTCAGCCAGGCCCTGCGGGCGGTGTTCGGGGAGCCGGAGCAGGTCGAGGTGGTGCGGGAGGCGCCCGGTGGCGAGGAGGCCGCGGGGGAGCTGGCCGCGGCGGTCCGGCGGGTGCCGATGGCACGGCGGTTCCACAACGACGCCGTACGGGCGGCGCGGGCCCTGCGCCGGCACCGCACGGTCCGCTGGTTCCGGCTCGCCGGCCACGCCCCGTTTCCGCTCGCCTTCGAAATGGATGACGAACCGCCCATCGCCCTTGCGGATCGTCCGACCTGAGCCGCCTTCACCTTCGTAACCTGCGAAAACGAGCCACCGGCTGCACATTGGCCCTTGATGTGGACCGCACGTGGCCTGTTTCCTCACTCTTGTCGTCAACCCCGTTGTCACGAGTGAGGTACCCCGTGTCCACCACGCCTTCCACCACCCCCCAGTCCACTGAGTCCTCGGCGATCGGCACCTCCCGCGTCAAGCGCGGCATGGCCGAGCAGCTCAAGGGCGGCGTGATCATGGACGTGGTCAACGCCGAGCAGGCGAAGATCGCCGAGGACGCCGGCGCCGTGGCCGTCATGGCCCTGGAGCGGGTCCCCGCCGACATCCGCAAGGACGGCGGCGTCGCCCGCATGTCCGACCCGAACATGATCGAAGAGATCATCGAGGCCGTGTCCATCCCCGTGATGGCCAAGTCCCGCATCGGTCACTTCGTCGAGGCGCAGGTCCTGCAGTCCCTCGGCGTCGACTACATCGACGAGTCCGAGGTCCTCACCCCGGCCGACGAGGTCAACCACTCCGACAAGTGGGCCTTCACCACCCCCTTCGTCTGTGGCGCCACCAACCTGGGCGAGGCCCTGCGCCGCATCGCCGAGGGCGCGGCCATGATCCGCTCCAAGGGCGAGGCCGGCACCGGCAACGTCGTCGAGGCCGTCCGCCACCTGCGCCAGATCAAGAACGAGATCGCCAAGCTGCGCGGCTTCGACAACAACGAGCTGTACGCCGCCGCCAAGGAGCTGCGCGCCCCGTACGAGCTCGTCAAGGAGGTCGCCGAGCTCGGCAAGCTCCCGGTCGTGCTGTTCTCCGCCGGTGGCGTGGCCACCCCGGCCGACGCCGCCCTGATGCGCCAGCTCGGTGCCGAGGGCGTCTTCGTCGGCTCCGGCATCTTCAAGTCCGGCGACCCGGCCAAGCGCGCCGCCGCCATCGTGAAGGCCACCACCTTCTACGACGACCCGAAGATCATCGCGGACGCCTCCCGCAACCTGGGCGAGGCCATGGTCGGCATCAACTGCGACACCCTGCCCGAGGCCGAGCGCTACGCCAACCGAGGCTGGTAACACACCGATGAACAGCACTCCCGTGATCGGTGTCCTGGCCCTCCAGGGCGACGTACGGGAGCACCTGATCGCCCTGGCCGCGGCCGACGCCGTGGCCAGGCCGGTCCGGCGCCCCGAAGAACTCGACGAGGTCGACGGCCTCGTCATCCCCGGTGGCGAGTCCACCACCATCTCCAAGCTGGCCGTCCTCTTCGGCCTGATGGAGCCGCTGCGCGAGCGCATCGCGGGCGGCCTGCCCGTGTACGGCACCTGCGCCGGCCTCATCATGCTCGCCGACAAGATCCTCGACCCGCGCTCGGGCCAGGAGACCTTCGGCGGCATCGACATGATCGTGCGCCGCAACGCCTTCGGGCGGCAGAACGAGTCCTTCGAGGCCGGGGTGACCGTGGCCGGGATCGACTCTCCCGTCGAGGGCGTCTTCATCCGCGCGCCGTGGGTGGAGTCGGTCGGCGCCCGGGCCGAGGTGCTCGCCGAGCACGACGGGCACATCGTCGCCGTACGGCAGGGCAAGGCCCTGGCGACCTCCTTCCATCCCGAACTCACCGGCGACCACCGGATCCACCAGTTGTTCGTGGACATGGTGCGCGCGGAGCGGTGAAAGGATCCCGGTAGGATCTCTGGGGTTCGTAGGGAAATGGGTTACGCGAAGGAGACAGGCAGATGTCCGGCCACTCTAAATGGGCTACGACGAAGCACAAGAAGGCCGTGATCGACGCCAAGCGCGGCAAGCTCTTCGCGAAGCTGATCAAGAACATCGAGGTCGCCGCCCGCACCGGCGGTGCCGACCCGGACGGCAACCCGACCCTCTTCGACGCCATCCAGAAGGCCAAGAAGAGCTCGGTGCCCAACAAGAACATCGACTCCGCGGTCAAGCGCGGCGGCGGCCTCGAGGCCGGCGGCGTCGACTACGCGACGATCATGTACGAGGGTTACGGCCCGAACGGTGTCGCGGTGCTCATCGAGTGCCTCACCGACAACCGCAACCGCGCCGCCTCCGACGTGCGCGTCGCCATGACCCGCAACGGCGGCTCGATGGCCGACCCGGGCTCCGTCTCGTACCTGTTCAACCGCAAGGGCGTCGTCGTGCTGCCCAAGGGCGAGCTGACCGAGGACGACGTCCTGGAGGTCGTGCTCGAGGCGGGCGCCGAGGAGGTCAACGACCTCGGCGAGAGCTTCGAGATCATCAGCGAGGCCACCGACCTGGTCGCGGTCCGCTCCGCCCTGCAGGAGGCCGGCATCGACTACGACTCGGCCGACTCCAGCTTCGTCCCGACCATGCAGGTCGAGCTCGACGAGGAGGGCGCGCGCAAGATGTTCAAGCTGATCGACGCGCTCGAGGACAGCGACGACGTGCAGAACGTCTACGCCAACTTCGACGTCAGCGACGAGGTCATGGCGAAGGTCGACGCCTGATCACCGGCTTGGGCACGGTCATCTCCGCCAGCGGGCCGGATGGCGTCACTCCTCCACCCTCTACCTCAACCGCCCCATGGTGGAGCTCGCCGAGCGCATCGCCGCCCTCTCCGGCATCCCCGACGCCCGCGTCTTCTTCAC
>NZ_JBEXQW010000048.1:0-57008 GCF_040612775.1 Streptomyces sp. NPDC006339 | reverse complement strand
GTGAAGAAGACGCGGGCGTCGGGGATGCCGGAGAGGGCGGCGATGCGCTCGGCGAGCTCCACCATGGGGCGGTTGAGGTAGAGGGTGGAGGAGTGGATGATCCGCCCGGCCTGTTCGGCGATCGCCTTGGTGACCTCGGGCAGGGCGTGGGCGGTCATGGTGGTGAGGATGCCGCCGAAGAAGTCGAGGTAGCGGTTGCCGTCGGCGTCCCAGACGTGCCGGCCCTCGCCGTGGGTGAGCTCGATGGGGTCCTTGTAGTACAGGGCGAGCCAGTCGGGGGCGACGGCGCGGTGGCGTGCGTAGAGGCTGCTCACGGCTGCACCAGCCCGTCGTAGGCGTCGGGGCGGCGGTCGCGGTAGAAGGCCCACTGCTGCCGGACCTCGTCGATGAGGCCGAAGTCGAGGTCGCGGACGACGAGTTCCTCCTCCTTGTCGGAGGCGACGTCTCCGACGAACCGGCCGCGCGGGTCGACGAAGTAGCTGGTGCCGTAGAAGTCGTTGTCGCCGTACTCCTCGACGCCGACGCGGTTGATGGCGGCGACGAAGTACTCGTTGGCGACGGCGGCGGCGGGCTGTTCGAGCTGCCAGAGGTAGGAGGAGAGGCCGCGGTGGGTGGCCGAGGGGTTGTAGACCAACTGGGCGCCGTTGAGGCCGAGTTGCCGCCAGCCCTCGGGGAAGTGGCGGTCGTAGCAGATGTAGACGCCGACCTTGCCGACGGCGGTGTCGAAGACGGGCCAGCCGGCGTTGCCGGGACGGAAGTAGTACTTCTCCCAGAAGCCCTTGACCTGCGGGATGTGGTGCTTGCGGTATTTGCCGAGGTAGGTGCCGTCGGCGTCGATGACGGCGGCGGTGTTGTAGTAGAAGCCGGCGCCCTCCACCTCGAAGACGGGCACGACGATCACCATCCCGGTCTCCCGGGCGAGGTCCCGCATCCGTCGCACGGTGGGCCCGTCGGGCACCGGTTCCGCCCAGCGGTAGTGCTCGGGCTCCTGCACCTGGCAGAAGTACGGGGCGTTGAACACCTCCTGGAACCCGATGACCTTCGCCCCCTGCCGGGCGGCCTCGCGGGCGTGCTCCTCATGCTTGGCGATCATGGATTCGGTGTCGCCGGTCCAGGTCGCCTGGACGAGCGCGGCGCGTACGACGTCGGTCATGAGCTGCTCCTTCGGCACGGCGTCAGAGAGCCTCTACGCACGTAGACGCGATGCGTAGGAGGAGAACGTAAGCCCCGTCACAGCCCGGAGCAAGACCACTGCCGTGAAGCGGCGGAGTCGATCATGTTTCATACCCGAGTGGTCCACGTCGGACACGTACCGACACGTCCCGAGTGATGACGATCGACGCCGCCGTCGCCGCGCGCGTCACGCGAGTCGGGCGACGCGCAGCGCGTGCAGCACGTCCCGTTCGCGCGACGGGGAGACGGAACGGGCGGCGGCCAGCAGTCCGGCGGTGAGGGCGGCGGCCTTGCCACCGGCCGGGCCGGCGGCGGCGAGCCGGGCCGCGTCCTCGGGTGTCCGGCTGCGGACGAAGGCGGTGAGCAGCGCGTGGGCCTCCGCGTGGCGGGCCTCGGCGTACAGGGCGGCGCAGGCCCCCGCCAGCTCCTCCACCGGTCGGGCCACGCCCTGCCGGAGCAACTGGTCGCAGTCCTGCGGGCGGCCCGCGTCCGCGAGCGCCCCGGCGACGGCGGCCAGCCGCGCGGGCGGCAGCGTGGCGGCCTCCCACAACAGGGTGGCCCAGTCGGCGGCGAGTCCGGCGCCGTGGAGCTCGGCGGCGAGCACCGGCAGCCACGCGGGCGGCCCGGCGAGCGCCTCGCACAGCAGCGCGTGCGCCTCGCCGCTGCGGCCCTGGGCCCTCAGCCGCCGCAGCGCGTAGACGGCGTTGCCCGCGGCACGGGCGGCCTCTCCCCCGTCGTCGGCGGCGGGAGCGGGCCGGAGGGCCGGACCGGGCACCCCACCGAACCGGGCCCCACGCGGCGCGCCGGCCGGAGCGGTGGGCAGCTCGGGTACGGGCACCGCGACCGCGGTCGACGGATCCACCTCCTCCAGCCCCGCGTAACGGGCCCCACGGGGCCGACGCCGGACCGAGGCCGCGGGCGGGGCGGGGGCGGGGGCCGGTGCCGCGGGTGCGGCTGAGGTCGCGGTTCCGGCGGACGGGGTCGGCGTGGACGCCCCCGCCCGCCCCGTCGGCACGGAGCCCCCGCCCACCCCCGCCGTCGCCGCGTCCGGGTGCCGCCGCTGAGGCCCGGCGGGCAGGGCCTCTGCGACCGTCTCCCGCTCCAGGCGCCGGAGCCGGGCGGTGAGTTCGGCGATGCGGGCGTGGGCGCGGCGGAGGTCGTCGTGGGCCCAGGCGAGGGTGGTGTCGTCGGGGGCGGGGCGGGCGGTCCGTTCGTGGATGCGGGCCTCGGCGTGACGGGCCTCGCGACGCATCAGGTCCCGCCGTTCGGCGAGCGCCGCCGCTCCGCCGGGGGCGGCGCGGTCGTGGGCGGTGGCGGCGGCCTCGTGGAGGGCCCGGCCACGCAGGGCGCGGGGGCCGTCGAGCGGTTCGGCGAGGTCCTGGAGCAGGGACTCGACGACGTCCCACGGCAGGACGTCCGTACCGGCGAAGCAGGCGCGCAGCCCGTCGGGGTCGCGGACCGAGAAGACGCCGTACCAGCCCTCGCCCGGGGTGAGCCGGCCGGCCAGCTCGCTCAGCCATCCTGTGAACGCCGCGACTTCCGCCGGGAGTTGACGCACCGCCATACCACTGCCTTTCGGTCCACCACCATTGGACCTCAGCCGTGTTACGGGACGGCTACGCAGAGTTTTCGGTCAGGCGCCCGGGAAGCTCACGACGATGCCCGTGTGGGGGCGCTTCCCGAGGCGGGCGAGGGTGGCGGGCCAGTCGACCGCCCAGAACTGCCAGGTGTACTTGCGGGAGAGGAGCCTCCGCACCCGGCGCAGCTCCTCCCCCGTGACGAGCCGGGCCGTGCCCTCCACCCGTACGGCACCCTCGGGCACGTTCCCGCGCACGTCGCAGACGGCGGCCACGACCCGGGCGTCGCGGCGCAGCCGCTTCACCTTCCAGGAGTCGGTGCGGGTCCAGGCGTACAGCTCGTCGCCCTCGACCGCGTACCAGACGGGGGTGGCGACGCCGGTGCCGTCCTTCCGGAAGGTGGTGAGGCTGACGTAGCGGCCGCGCCGCAGCTCTTCGGGCATCGTGTCGGGCTTCATGCGTGGGAGCCTACGCAGCCGCGTCCGGGCCCCGGACGCCGGTGTCGCAGTCGTCCCGCGCCGCGGCGATCCGCGCCCCGTCGGCGCGGGCCCAGGCGCAGGCGGTGTCGAGGGGGCCGCGCAGGGAGCGGCGACCGGCTGATGGTGGCACCGCCGCTCGACCTGTCCCCGGACGCGCCGGGCGGGCAAAGCCCCCGCCCCCTAGACGGGGACCAGCGCGCAGCTCGTCACCAGTTCGTCCATCGACAGCTCCAGGACGCCGGCGAGCGCGGCGACGGTGAAGAAGGCGGGGGTCGGGGCGCGGCCGGTCTCGATCTTGCGGAGGGTCTCGGCGGAGAGGCCGGCCGCCGCGGCGATCTCGGTCATCGAGCGGTCGCCGCGCGCCTCGCGCAGGAGGCGGCCGAGCCGCTCGCCGCGCTCGCGCTCTTCGGGGGTCAGGGGTGTGCGCACCATGGCACCCATTCTAATACCGGTATAGTAATTGGCATGGTGGAGATCAAGACGGATGCGAACCTGCTGCTCATGCGCGAGGCCGGCAGGGTGGTGGCACAGGCCCTGGCGGCCGTGAAGGAGAAGGCGGCGCCCGGGGTGACGCTGGACGAGCTCGATCGGGCGGCGCGCGAGGTGCTCGCGGCGGCGGGGGCCGGGTCGCCGTTCCTGGGCTATCGCCCCGATTGGGCGCCGGTGCCCTTCCCGGCGGTGGTCTGTCTCTCCGTCAACGACGCGATCGTGCACGGCGTCCCGGACGGGACGCGGCTCGCGGACGGGGATCTGCTGAGCGCGGACTGCGGGGCGGTGCTCGACGGCTGGGTCGGCGACGCGGCCGTGAGCTTCACGGTCGGCCGGGCCCGCCCCGAGGACGCCCGGCTGATCGACACGGCGTACGAGGCCCTGGAGGCCGGCATCGCGGCGGCGCGGGTCGGCAACCGGGTCGGCGACATCGCGCACGCGATCGGCCGGGTCTGCCGGCGGGCCGGCTACGGCATCCCGGACGGCTTCGGCGGCCACGGCGTGGGCCGCACGATGCACGAGGGCCCGGACATCCCCAACGAGGGACGTCCGGGCCGGGGCATGCCGCTGCGGCACGGGATGGTGATCGCGATCGAGCCGATGCTGATCGCCGGCGGCGGCGACCACCACTACACGGCCGGGGACGGCTGGACCATCCGTACGCTCGACGGCTCGCGCGCGGCCCACACCGAGCACACTGTCGCGATCACGGACGACGGCCCGCGCGTCCTGACGGCCCTCTAGTTCCGGCAGCCGGTCAGGGCGCCGGCTTCACCACCATCGCCGAGCCGCCGCCCCTGCGCGCCGTTTCGGCGGCGGCCAGCCAGCGCCCGTCCGGCAGGCGCTGGACGCCGGTGGCCGCGCCGATCTCCGGATTCTGCCGGAAGCCGTGGCCGAGCGCTTCGAGCTCGGTCCGGAGCGGGCTGTTCCAGAGGGCCGGTTCGAGCTCGGTGGTGGTCTGGTTGCGCTGGCTCGCCCGGGGCGCGGCGATGGCGTCGACGAGCGGCAGGCCGCGGTCCACGACTCCGGTGAGGGTCTGGAGCACGGTGGTGATGATGGTGGCGCCGCCCGGGGAGCCGAGCGCGAGCACCGGCCGGCCGGTCTTGTCGAGCACGATCGTCGGGGACATCGAGGAGCGCGGGCGCTTGCCGGGTCCGGGCAGGTTGGGGTCGTGCACGGCCGGGTTCGCCGGGGCGAAGGAGAAGTCGGTCAGCTCGTTGTTGAGCAGGAAGCCGCGGCCGGGCACGGTGATGCCGCTGCCGCCGGTGGACTCGATGGTGAGGGTGTAGGAGACGACGTCGCCCCACTTGTCGGCGACGGTGAGGTGGGTGGTGTTCTCGCCCTCGTACGTCGTCGGGGCCGCCGTTCCGCCGCTCGCGCAGGGCACCGGCCGGCGCGGGTCGCCGGGGGCGAGCGGGCTGGTCAGGGCGGCGTCGTCGCGGATCAGGCAGGCCCGGGAGTCGGCGTAGCGCTGGGAGAGCAGTCCGCGCACGGGCACGTCCTCGAAGGCCGGGTCGCCCACCCAGCGGCCGCGGTCGGCGAAGGCGATCCGGCTGGCCTCGATGAAGCGGTGCAGATAGCGGGCCTGGGAGGCGCGGGAGAGGTCGGTGCCCTCCAGGATGTTGAGGGCCTCGCCGACGGTGGTGCCGCCGGAGGAGGACGGGGCCATCGAGTAGACGTCGAGGCCGCGGTAGGAGACCTTCGTGGGGCGGCGCTCGATGGTCCGGTAGGCGGCGAGGTCGTCCTCGGTCAGGTCGCCGGAGCGGACCACCCGGGTGGCTCCCGCGCGGACCGGAGGATGCCGGACGGTGTCGACGATGTCGCGCGCGATCGGCCCTTCGTAGAGCACGCCGACCCCGTGCCGGCCCATCTTCTCGTACGTACGGGCGAGATCGGGGTTCTTGAAGGTCGAGCCGACGACCGGCAACTGTCCGCCGGGCAGGAAGAGCGCGGAGCTGGCGGGGAAGTCGCGGAAGCGGGCCTCGTTGGCGGCGGTCTGCGCGCGGAAGGTGGCGTCCACGGTGAAGCCGTCGCGGGCGAGCCGCTCGGCGGGCCGCAGCAGCGTGCGGAGGGGTTTGCTGCCCCAGGCGTCGAGGGCGGTCTTCCAGGTGGCGGGGGTGCCGGGGGTGCCGACGCCGCGGCCGCTGGTCATGCCCTCCTCGAAGGGGATGGGCTTGCCGTTCTCGACGAAGAGGTTCGCGTCCGCCGAGGCGGGCGCGGTCTCGCGGCCGTCGATGGTGTGGACCGTGCGGGTCTTCGCGTCGTAGCGGACGAAGTAGCCGCCTCCGCCGATGCCGGCCGAGTAGGGCTCCGTGACGCCGAGGGCGGCGGCCACGGCGACGGCGGCGTCGACCGCGTTGCCGCCCTGGCGCAGCACCTCGATGCCGGCGGCGGAGGCGTCGGCGTCGACGCTGGCGACCGCGCCGCCCCAGCCGGTGGCGACGGGCACCTTGGCCGGTGCCTCCCGAGGGGGCGCCGCCGACGGGGCGGTCGTCGGCGGGGCGGCGGCCCCGACCGAGAGCACCGTGGCGGCGAGGGCCACGATCGACGCGGCACGTACGGCGGGGCGGCGTACGACGGAACGACGCATCCTTACCTCCAGTCGATGACCGTCCGCGCAGCGTAACGCCCCGTCTCGCCCGCCGTCAGGACCGCCTGTCGAACGGTCACCCGATCGCCGATAACATGCGCGCCCATGAATGAAGACCTGTGGAACGTCGTCCTCGGTGTCCTCGCCACCGGGATCAGCGGTTCCCTCGGCTGGCTGGCCCGCACCTCCGTCCTGCGGCGCCGACTCCGCAGGAAGCAGGCGTTCTTCGGGCTTCCGACCGGCTCCGAGTGCGTGCTGGTGGTGAACCGGCAGGCGGGCAACGATCGGGCCGTGCACGCCACCGACGTGTCGGCGCTGCTCGAACTCTCGGCCCTGATCAAGGACTGTGGCGCACGGCTGCGGATCGTCCAGCACGACACGGCCCGCCGGGGACTGGGCGAGACGACGGAGTTCTGCATCGGCGGGCCCTATTCGAATCACCGTATGGGGGCGCACCTCGCGAACCTGCTGCCGGGCCTGACGATGAACGTGGAGCCGGATCCGCGCGAGGACCGGGGCATGTTCACCGTCGGCGGCCAGTCCTACCGCGCGCAGTGGGGCACCACCGAGTACGTCGTCCTCGCCCGGCTGACGGGCGGAGAGGGCGAGCGGCCGCTGTTCCTGCTCTGCGGTCAGGCCGCGGTCGCCAATCAGGCGGCAGCCCGTCATCTGTCGCGCCACCACGAGGCACTGGCCCGCACCCATGGACGCGACGGCACGTTCGCGCTGCTGCTGAAGGTCGTCAACTCCGACGCGTACGGTCCCGATGTGGTGGAGGTGGTCGCCGACATCACCCGCGAGGCGCGTACGGCTCCACCCGCACCGGCAGCGACTTGATGCCGTTGATGAAGTGGGAGACGAGGCGCCGGGGCGGCCCGGCGAGCTCCAGGCCGGCGCAGGCGTCCCGTACCTCCTCGTACAGGATGCGGAGCTGAAGCCGGGCGAAGTGGGCGCCGAGGCAGACGTGGGGGCCGTCGCCGAAGGAGACGTGCGGATTGGGGGTGCGGGCGAGGTCGAGGCGGTGGGGGTCGGTGAAGACCCGCTCGTCGTGGTTGGCGGAGGCGTGGAAGACGACGACCTTGTCCCCCGCGGCGATCGGCACCCCGGCCAGTTCGGTGTCCCGGACGGCGGTGCGCCGGAAGGAGAGCACCGGCGGGTGGATCCGCAGGAGTTCGTCCACCGCCGTGTCCATCCCGACCTTCCCTGACCACAACTCCCTTCGCTGCTCCGGGTTTTGTGCAAGGGCGAGCAGTCCGCCGGGTGCGGCGCTGCGCACGGTGTCGTTGCCCGCGACGGTCAGCAGGAAAAAGAACATCTCCAGTTCGGCGTCCCGGAGTTCGCCGGTGGCGAGCGTGGTCATGATGTCGTCGGCGGGGTGCCGGCGCTTGTGGGCGGCGAGCTCCTGCGCGTAGGCGAACATCTCGGCCAGCATCGCGGGTGAGCGGGGGTTGACCGGCCGTCCCTCCGCGTCCAGGACGGGCGGCTCGTCGGGGTCCTGGTAGGCGATGACCCGCTCGGTCCAGGCGAGCAGCAGCCCCCGGTCGCTCGCGGGCACGCCGAGCAGGTCGGTGAGGTTGAGCAGGGCGTAGTCGTCGGTGACGGCCCGCACGAGGTCCACCTCCTCGCCCGACTCCCTTGCCGCGTCCAGGAGTTCGCGGGCGCGTCGGCGCACGGTCTCGGCGAACCGCTCGATCCGCCCCGGGGTGAAGGCGCGGCTGACGAGCCGCCGCAGCCGCCCGTGGTGGGGAGGGTCCTGGTTGAGCATCATCCGGCGGATGAAGGGCAGGTCGGCGGGGTCGGGGTCGCGGATCTGGGTGGCGCCGAGGTACGAGGAGAAGCCGGCGGTGTCCTTGAGGACCCGGACGACGTCGGCGTGCCGTGTCACGGCCCAGAAG
Source organism: Streptomyces sp. NPDC006339 (assembly GCF_040612775.1). Taxonomy (NCBI): domain Bacteria; kingdom Bacillati; phylum Actinomycetota; class Actinomycetes; order Kitasatosporales; family Streptomycetaceae; genus Streptomyces; species Streptomyces sp. NPDC006339. The sequence goes on along the minus strand of NZ_JBEXQW010000048.1, from coordinate 48,805 downwards.
CCCGGCCCGGCGGGCCAGCCGAGGACCTCGTACTCCTCCTGGCGCGCGACGGGGTGGTGGTCGCGCAGGATCCGGAAGCGGTCGTGCGGGATGCCGGTGGCGTAGATCCGCGGGTCGAAGACGTCGGGGACGCCGTCCGTGTGCCCCATCGGCCCTCCCGTCGGAGTGAAGACGTCACCATCATGACAGGTCAGGGCCGTTTTTCGTAGGACGGAACGCACAGTTCGAGAGCCTTGTCCGGCCTGTGCCCCGACTCCCAGAATCTCCCTTCGTGCCTCACACGGAGAGCGCGGAGAGCAGGGGGAACGTGGCGGACACGGGAAAGATCGATCAGGACGCGGTGCTGCGGGCGCGGGTGCTGCTGCTGGGGTCGGGGCGGCTGAGCACGTGGGAGTACGTCGGTGCGTACCGGGTGCTCGCGCGGGTGAGCCCGCGGGCGTATCTGCCCAAGCTGGTGGGCGCGTTGACGCGGCGTGGGTACGAACTGCGGGATCAGGAGCCGCGGGTCCGGCTCTTCGCCGAGGCGGTGGACGTGGCCCGGCGGATCGAGGACGACCGGCGGCCCGAACTGCTGGGCCGTGCGCTGGAGTCGTACGAGCGGGCGCTGTTCGCCGCCGGCCGGCGGGCGGAGGGGCGCGCGGTGTGCGAGGAGCTGGCGCGGTCCGGGGCGTACGGGAGGCTCGCGAGGGTGCTGGCGGAGGAGGGGCGGCACGCGGAGGCGGCCGCACTGTACGGCCGGCACCTCGGGCCGGAGGGGGCGGCCGCGTCCGGCTGGAGCCTGGTCGAGTGGGCGGCGGAGCTCGACGCGGCCGGCCGGCACGAGGAGGCGCTGGCGGTGTTCGCGCGTCTCGTGGCCGACAAGCGGCGCAAGGCGGCGGAGGACCGGACCCCGCTGGCCTGCCTGGTGTGGCAGCTCGCCCACCAGGCCCGGATGCTGTCGGCGGCCGGGCGCGAGGCGGAGGCGATGGCGGCCCGGCAGGAGGCGCTGGCGGTGCTCACGCGTCTCGCGGGCGCGGGCGAGCCGGTGAGCTGGAGCAACCTCCAGGCATGGTGGGTCACCCTGTTCGTCCTGTCGGGCAGGCCGGGGGAACCGGCGGCCACCCCGGAGGCGCCGGCGCCGCCGTTCGGCGCCTATGCCGTCCACGGCTGGTCGCCGGACACGAGGGAGTCCTTCTTCGCCGCGATCCCCTCCCTCGAACGGGAGGCCGCCGCTCTGCGCGCGTCCGGCGACCTGGCGGGGCTGGTCGCCCTGCACCGGCGCCTGGCGATCCGTCAGGCGCTGCGCTGGGAGACCTCGGGGCGCCGCGCCGAGGAGACGTTCCGTCCGGTCCTCGACGAGGGCGTGACCCTCGCCCGCCGTCTCGGGGACTCCGAGGGCGTCCTCGCCCGGGCCCTCACCGACCGCGCCCTGTTCCTGCTCGCCGTCAAGCGCTACGGCGAGGCCCGGCGGGACTTCGCGGAGGCCGTCGCCCTCCAGGACGGCCCGGCCCGGCCCGTATCGCCCATCTCACATCCGACATCGCAGAAATAGGGCACATGTACGGAACCATCTCCGGCCGGCGGGGCTCTCACCTCCAGTAAGAGATCACCACCGGAGGTCGTTCGCGTGAACCTGAACCGCATACCCGTGCCCGCTCTGCTCGCCACCACCGCCCTGACGCTCACGCTCGGGGCGTGTTCCGGCGGGCCGGGCGGGTCGGGTGGCGGTTCCGCGCAGGAGGAGCCGCCCACCCGGATCGCCGTGAATCTGACCGGGCGGCAGGCGAAGGCGGGCGCCCCGGTGGTGGTCACGCTCACCGAGGGGCCGCGGCTCCAGCAGGTGACGGTGACGGACTCCAAGGGCGGGAACCTGGCCGGGGAGGTGTCGGCCGACGGGAGGACCTGGACCTCGCGCCGGCCGGCGGCGCCGGGGACCTCGTACGCCGTGGAGGCGCGGGACACCGGGGGCGGCGGCGCGAAGGCGGAGTTCGCGACCGCCGCGCCCGGGAAGGTGAACAAGCTGACCCTGGCGCCGGGCAAGAACACCACGGTCGGCATCGCCCAGCCGCTGTCGATCGTGTTCGACCACCCGGTGAAGGACAAGGCGGCGGTGGAGCGGCGGCTGAAGGTCACCACCTCGAACGGCACCGAGGGCTCCTGGGGCTGGATGCGGGACTGGTCGGGCAAGGACCGGGTGGACTGGCGGCCGAAGGAGTACTGGAAGCCGGGCACCGAGGTCACCCTGGCCGCGGAGCTGAACGGTGTGGACTCCGGGGAGGACGGCGGCTGGTTCGTCCGCGACTACACCACCACCTTCACGGTCGGCCGGAACCAGGTCGTCAAGGTCGACCTGGACGGCCACCGGCTGAAGCTGCTGCGGGACGGTCGGGTGGTGAAGGACGTGGCCATGTCGGCGGGGACGCCCGGCGGGGAGAAGGCGTCCTGGCGGGGCACGACGGTCCTGATGTCCAAGGAGGGCACGATCAACATGCGCTCCGAGACGGTCGGTCTCGGTGACGCCTACGACAAGATGGTCGACTACTCGATGCGGCTGACCTGGTCGGGGATGTACGCGCACGCGGCTCCCTGGAACGCGGCCTACTTCGGCAACGCCAACCGCAGCTCCGGCTGCATCGGCATGAGCGACGCGAACGCGAGGGCCGTGTACGAGGCGGTGCAGGTCGGGGACCCGTTCGAGATCACCGGCGCGGACGCCAAGGGCACGCAGGCGCTGAACAACGGATACGGCGAGTGGAACCTGTCCTGGGACGAGTGGAGGGCTAAGAGCGCGCTGCGCTGAGCCGCACTCGGGACGGGATTCCGCCAATCGTTACTCATGCGTAACATACCGACTGGTTACCACGGGTAAGCCGTCGCGGTTACCGTCGGGTCACTTTCACTGCCCCCCCCTTCAGTGAACCAGTGAGGAGTGACCCGTGCGCACCGCCCTGACCCTCGCCTGCACCGCCGCCCTCGTCGCCGGCACGGCGCTCGGGCTCGCCCCCGCCGCCCACGCCGCCCCGACGGACACCGAGGCCGAGACCGCCGGCTCCATCCGCTTCGTCGACATCGCCGGGGACGGCGGCACGATCCTCAAGGCCAATGTCGTCGCCCCGGCCGGCGCCGACGGCTCCGCCCGCTACCCGGTGATCGTGCTGCCCACGAGCTGGTCCATGCCCCAGATCGAGTACCTGGCGCAGGCGCGGAAGCTCGCCGACTCCGGTTACGTCGTGGTGAGTTACAACTCGCGCGGCTTCTGGCAGTCCGGCGGCGAGATCGAGACCGCGGGGCCCAAGGACGTCGCCGACGCCTCCCTCGTCATCGACTGGGCCCTGGCCAACACCCCGGCCGACCCGGCCCGGGTCGGCATGGCCGGCGTCTCCTACGGGGCCGGGATCAGCCTGCTCGCCGCCGCGCACGACAAGCGGATCAGAGCGGTCGCCGCGCTGAGCGGCTGGGCCGATCTCATCGACTCCATCTACAGCGGCCGGACCCAGCACCTCCAGGCCGCCGCCCTGCTCGGCGGCGCCGGCTACCTCACCGGGCGGCCCGGACCCGAACTCCGCCAGATCCTGGGCGACTTCCTCTCCTCCAACCTGGAGAAGGAGGACGAGATGATCACCTGGGGCCGCAAGCGCTCCGCGGTGACCTACGTCGACGCCCTCAACGCCAACCGCCCGGCCGTCATGCTCGGCAACGCCTGGGGCGACACCATCTTCCCGCCCAACCAGTTCGCGAGCTTCTACGAGAAGCTCACCGGCCCCAAGCGCCTGGAGTTCCGGCCCGGCGACCACGCCACCGCCGAGGCCACCGGCCTGCTCGGACTGCCCAACGACACCTGGACCAGCACCCAGCGCTGGTTCGACCACCACCTCAAGGGCGAAGCCAACGGCGTCGACCGCGAGCAGCCGGTCCGCCTCAAGCCGCGCTCCGACGCCGGCTACGAGACCTACCCCGACTGGAAGTCGGTCGGCGCCGACCGGCGGAAGTTCCTGCTCGACGACTCCGAGCATCTGTGGGCGAACGTCGACTCCGGCGCGAACGGCGGGGTCGTCATGCTCTCCAACCTCCTGGACCAGTTCTTCCAGGCCCCGCCGGTCGCCTCGATCCCGCTGCTCCCCCGCGCCTTCGCCGGTGTCTGGCAGTCCGAGCGCTACGACTCCCCGCAGCGGGTGCGCGGCACGGCGCTGCTGCACACCACGGTCACGCCCACCGCGTCGAGCGGCACCTTCGTCGCGTACCTCTACGACGTGGGCCCCCTCGGCACGGGCAAGCTGATCAGCAACGCCCCGTACACCTTCCACGACAAGACCCCCGGCAAGCCGTTCCCCGTCGACCTGGAGCTGTTCTCCACGGCGTACGACGTGCCGGCCGGGCACCGGCTCGCCCTGGTCGTCGACACGGTCGACCCGCTGTACATCGAGCACAACCCGACCGGCGCGCAGCTGACCTTCTCCTCCCCCGCGTCCGACCCGAGTTATGTGTCGGTACCGCTGCGGAAGGAGTGATCACCGGCTGCTGCCGGGCGGGCAGGGCCCGTGCGGGGTCCCGTGCGGGGCTACTCGCGGCCCGGCAGCAGCGTGGCCGGTTCGGCGGGAGCGACGTCCGTGGCTCTCGTCTTGGGGCTGCGCCGCTCCCGCTTCGCCACCCAGGTGGCGAACCAGGAGAGCAGGATGCACATCCCGATGTAGATCGGCGAGATCACCATCACGACCGGGATGAAGGGCAGGTCGTAGTCCAGGTTGGACGCGATCAGCTTGCCCGCGTGCAGGAACTCCTCGTAGGTGATGAGGAATCCGAGTGAGGTGTCCTTCAGCGCCACCACCAACTGGCTGATGATGGCGGGCAGCATCGCCCGCAGCGCCTGCGGCACCAGGACGTAGGTCATCACCTGCGTCTTGCGCATGCCGAGCGCGTACGCCGCCTCGCGCTGGCCGCGCGCCACGGCGTGGACTCCGGTGCGGAAGACCTCGGCGAGCACCGAGCCGTTGTACAGGGTGAGCCCGGCGACCAGGGCGGGCAGCGGCTGGACCTTGAGCGCCACGAAGATGAAGAAGATCATCACGAGGACGGGCATGGCCCGGAAGAACTCCACGAACAGGGTGGCGGTCCAGCGGAAGACCCGGTGCTCGGAGAGCCGTCCGGTGGCGAGGACCCCGCCGAGCGCGAGCGAGAGCACCGAGGCGTACGCGAACGCCTTGAGGGTGTTGCCGAGGCCGCGCAGCAGGAGTTCCTGGATGCCCTCGTAGGCGAAGGGCGACCATTTCGTGGCGGTGAACTGGCCGGTGTCGAAGAGGAGAAAGAGGATCCAGGCGGCGATGCCGAGGATGGCCGCTGTCGAGATCAGGCCGTAGAGGAGATGGCGTCTGCGGGTGCGCGGGCCCGGGATGTCGTAGAGCGCGGTGGAGGCGGTGGTCATCGGGCGACTCCCCAGCGGTTCTCCAGGAAGTGGAAGAGCGCGCTGATGGCGAGGGTGATGATGAGGTAGCCGACGGCGATCCAGACGAAGGTCCAGATGATGTTGTAGCCGAGCTCGCTCAACGTCTTGTAGGTGCCGAGGAGTTCGGTGACGCTGAACGCCCCGGCGATGGCCGAGTTCTTGGCGAGGGCGATGAGGGTGGAGCCGATCGGCGGGATGACCGAGCGGAATGCCTGCGGAAGGATGACGGTGCCGAGGGTCTGGCCGAAGGTCATGCCGAGGCTGCGGGCGGCCTCGCCCTGACCGAGCGGGACGGTGTTGATGCCCGAGCGCAGTGCCTCGCAGACGAAGGCGGAGGTGTAGCAGCCGAGCGCGAGGACCGCGAACAGCCGGAAGGGCAGCACGATGCCGAAGCGGGGCAGGCCCAGCATCACCGCGAAGAAGAGCAGGGTGAGCGGGGTGTTGCGGAGCACCGTGACCCACACGGTGCCCAGCACCCGGAGGGAGCCGACCGGCGCGACCCGGAAGGAGGCCATGAGGAAGCCGAGGGCGAGGGCCAGGAGCGAGGCGTAGACGGTGAGTTCGACGGTGCCGAGGAAGCCGTCGCCGTAGGTGGAGAAGTTGTCCGTCAGGACGTCCATGGGTGGGTGGTGCTCCTTCCTCAGCTCGCCGGGTAGCGGTCGATGGCGGGCGGAGCCGGGGCGGGCACCCCGGAGAGGCCGAGGGTCACGTCGTAGGCCCTCTTCCAGTCGCCGTTCTTCTCGTGGGCGGCGAGGGCGTCGTCGAGGGCGAAGCGCAGCGCGGTGTCCTCGCGCGGGACGCCGATGCCGTACGGCTCCTTGGAGAACGGCTTTCCGGCGATCTTGAGCTCGTCGGGGACCTTGGCGGCGTAGCCCATGAGGATGGTGTCGTCGGTGGTGACGGCGTCGACCTGGTAGGTGAGCAGGTTGTCGACGCAGACGGAGTAGGTGTCGTACGCGACGAGGTCGGCCTTCGGGTACTCCTTCTGGATCCGCTGGAACGGGGTGGAGCCGGCGGCCGAGCAGACGCGCTTGCCGTCGAGGTCCTGGGGGCCGTGGATGTCGTTCTCGTCGGTGCGGACGAGGAGGGACTGTCCGGCCATGTAGTAGGGGCCGGCGAAGCCGACGAGCTTCTTGCGGTTGTCGTTGATGGTGTAGGTGCCGACGTAGTAGTCGATCTGGCCGTTCTGCAGGGCGGTCTCGCGGTTGGCCGAGGCGATGGTGCGGAAGCGGATGCCGGCCGGGTCGAAGCCGAGGGAGGCCGCCATCATCTTGGCGATCTCGATGTCGAAGCCGGAGTAGCGGCCCGAGGCGGGGTCCTTCTCGCCCATGTAGGGCTGGTCCTCCTTGGCGCCGACGACCAGGTGCCCGCGCTTCTTCGCCCGGTTCCAGGTGGGCGAGTCGGGCAGGGTGAAGCCGGACCGCACCTGGTAGACGGGGAGTCGGCCGGGCTCGGGTCCCTTGACGGGCGGGCTGCCCTCCTTGCCGCAGCCGGCGCCGGCGAGCGCGGCGGCGAGGAGGAGGGCGAGCACGGCGAGGGTTCGTTGCGTACGCTGCATGCTTCCGCTCCCGTCAGTGCGTGAGGATCTTGGACAGGAAGTCCTTGGCCCGCTCGCTGCGCGGTGCAGTGAAGAAGTCCTCGGGGGTGCGGTCCTCGACGATGCGGCCGTCGGCCATGAAGACGACACGGTGGGCGGCCGAGCGGGCGAAGCCCATCTCGTGGGTGACGACGACCATCGTCATGCCCTCGTCGGCGAGCTGCCGCATGACCTCCAGCACCTCGTTGATCATCTCGGGGTCGAGCGCCGAGGTCGGCTCGTCGAAGAGGAGCGCCTTGGGGTCCATGGCGAGGGCGCGGGCGATGGCGACGCGCTGCTGCTGGCCTCCGGAGAGCTGGGCGGGGAACTTGTCGGCGTGCGCGGCGAGGCCGACCCGTTCGAGGAGCTCGCGGGAACGCCGGTCCGCCTCCTCCCTCCTCCGCTTGCGGACCTTGATCTGGGCGAGGGAGACGTTGGCCAGGACGGTCTTGTGCGCGAAGAGGTTGAAGGACTGGAAGACCATCCCGACCTCTGCGCGGAGCCGGGCGAGCGCCTTGCCCTCCTCCGGGAGGGGCCGGCCGTCGATGACGATCTCGCCGGACTCGACCGCCTCCAGCCGGTTCACGGCCCGGCAGAGCGTCGACTTGCCGGACCCTGACGGGCCGATGACGACGACGACCTCCCCGCGGCCGACGGTGAGGTGGATGTCCTGGAGGACGTGCAACGTGCCGTAGTGCTTGTTGACGCCCCGCAGTTCGATCAACGGATCGCGATCGACGACGGCCATGTGCTGCCCTGCCCCCTGTGTTCTCCGCTGGTGTCGAGGTCAGCGCAAACTATCCAGCAGAAAAAGGGACTTCACGCCCGACACGCATGAAAGGGAGATAAGCCGTATTTACTGCAAAAGGGGCGTGGGGAGGGGCGGGTACGGGGGTGGGTGCGGGAGGGTACGGCGGTGGGGGTGGGGCCGGCCGGGGGTCAGAACTCGGCGGCCTCGGCATAGACCTGGGAGAGCTGGGGCGTCCCGGTCGTGGCCCAGTCGAGCCCCGCCTCCACCACGTTGATCTCCCGCCCCGAGGCGAGCAGAACCACCGGCTGGCCGTCCGGGCGCAGCCGCCAGCCGGCGCCGGGCACGGTGCGCACGAGGACCGTGCCGAGGTAGAGGCCCGCGTCGTTGCCGACCCAGGGCAGCTCCTCGGGGTCGTCCCGCCAGCGGGGCGGGAGCTGGTCGAGGGCGGTGAGGGAGCGGGGGGTGTCGTCGAGCGTCACTCCGGCCTCCTGGGCGCGGGCGCGCAGCAGCTCGCACTCGGCGAGCAGTTCGGCCGCCCCGGCCGGGTCCCGGTCGAAGACCGGGACCAGCGGGGACCGCTCGGCCTCGTGCCGCTTGAGCCAGTTGTCCAGGAACGGGATGTTCATCCGAACAGCGTCGCATTCCGCCCCCGCGCGCACCACCCGGCGCGCGGAGATCGTCCGGCGGCAGGAGGCGGGGCCGGGGTCGCCGGACTGCAGCAGGGGCGGGTCACCGCCGGGCGGGTCACCGCGGCGGCCCGGCCCTGCCGCCGGCCGGCTCAGACGTCGAGGTCGACGACGACCGGGGCGTGGTCGGACGCACCCTTGCCCTTGCGCTCCTCACGGTCGACGTAGCCGTCCTTGACGGCGTCGGCGAACGGCTTGTTGCCGTAGACCAGGTCGATGCGCATGCCCTTGTTCTTCGGGAAGCACAGTTGGCGGTAGTCCCAGTACGTGAAGGGGTGGTCGTACTTCAGCGGCCGCGGGACCACGTCGCTCAGACCGGCCTCCCGCAGCCCGGCGAGCGCGGCCCGCTCCGGCTCGGTCACGTGCGTGGCGCCCTCGAAGAGGCTGATGTCCCAGACGTCCTGGTCGGTGGGGGCGATGTTGAAGTCGCCGAGCACGGCGAAGGGGCGCTCGCCGGCCGCGTCGTCGGCGACGGCGGCCTTCAGCGCCTCCAGCCAGCGCAGCTTGTACGCGTAATGGTCATGGGCCACCTCCCGGCCGTTCGGCACGTAGACCGACCAGACGCGGACCGGGCCGCAGGTCGCGGAGATCGCGCGCGGCTCCTCCACGCCCTCGTAGTCGGGGCCGCCGGGCAGGCCGGTGACGACGTCCTCCAGGCCGACCCGGGAGACCAGGGCGACCCCGTTCCACCGGCCGGTCGCGTTGACCACCGACTCGTAGCCCAGCTCGCGCAGCTCCTCGGTGGGGAACTGCTCGGCGGTGCACTTGGTCTCCTGGATGCACAGCACATCCGTGCCGCTGCTCTCCAGCCAGGCCAGGAGCCGCGGCAGCCGGGCGGTGATCGAATTGACGTTCCAGGTGGCGATGCGCATGAGCGCAAGCCTAACCGGGGGGTGTGACAAGGGGCGGCCGCCGACGTCGGAGCGGTGCTAGAGCTCCGTGGAGGCGCCGGGGGCGAGCCGCCGGTGGTCGGTGCCGGCGAGGGCGCCGATCTGGCGGTCGTAGATCGGCCGGGCCAGATCGGTGAGCAGGGCGTCGTGGATGTCGTAGGCACGCACCGGCTTGACCTCCCGTACGTACTCGATCACCTCGGAGATCTTGTTCCACGGGGCCATGACCGGCAGGAACAGGGTCTCCACCGGCCGGTCCGGCACGGTCAGCGCGTCCCCGGGGTGGAAGACGGACCCGTCGATGAGGAAACCGATGTTGGTGATGCGGGGGATGTCGGGGTGGATCACGGCGTGCAGCTCGCCGTGCACCTGGACGTCGAAACCGGCGGCGGTGAAGGTGTCGCCGTCGCCGACCGTGTGGACCCGGCCGGGGAACGCCGCCGTCAACTGCTCGGCGACGCTGCGCAGGGTCCACACCTCGACGGCCGGGTCGGCCTCCAGGGCGGCCCGCAGCCGCCCCTCGTCGAAGTGGTCGGGGTGCTCGTGGGTGACGAGGAGGACGTCCGCGCCGAGCGCGGCGTCCTCCTCCGTGAACATCCCGGGGTCGATGACGAGCGTCCGCCCTTCCTTCTCCAGGCGGACGCAGGCGTGGGTGTTCTTCGTCAGCTTCACGGCCGCAGCCTACGCCTGGGGCGTGGTCTCCTCCTCGACCACGCGGCCGACGACCCGCAGCGCGCTCTCGGCCGCGGGCAGACCGCAGTAGACGGCGGTCTGGAGGACGATCTCCCGCAGCTCGTCCGGGGTCAGACCGCTGCGGAGCGCGGCGCGCGTGTGGTCGGCGAGGGCCTCGTGGTGCCCGCCGGCGATCAGGGCGGCCAGGGCGACGGCGCTGCGGGTGCGCCGGTCGAGGCCGTCACGGCTCCACACCTCGCCCCAGGCGAAGCGGGTGACGAGATTCTGGAGGTCGCTGCCGAAGTCGTCGGCGAGCGCCGCGTCGACCCGGGCCTCGCCGAGGAGCTCCCGGCGGAGCCTGAGCCCCGTCTCGTACGGGTCGGGGCGCGGCTCCTCGTGGACCTCGGCGGGCGGGGCGGCGGCGAGGTCGCCGGCCGGGACGACGGGCGCGGCGACCGGCGGCGCGAGCGGTGCGAGCGGCGCGTTGAGCGCACCGGTGTCGTGCACGACCTCCGAGAAGTGGCCGGTGAGCAGCTCCGTGACGGCGGCGGGCTGCTCGACGGGCGCGAGGTGGGAGGCGCCGGGCACGACGGCGAGCCGGGCGTCGGCGATGCCGGCCACGAGGGTACGGGCCTCGGCCGGGCCGGTGACCCGGTCGTCGGCGCCGACCAGGACGAGGGCGGGCACGCCGATGCGGCCGAGCGCCTCGCGCACGTCGAAGACGGCGAGGGCCTCGCAGGCGGCGATGTAGCAGCCGGGGTCGGTGGTGCGGACCATCTGCACGGCCCAGTCGACGATGGCGGGCTGCGCTGCGGCGAAGGCCGGGGTGAACCACTGCTCGGGCGCGCTGCGGGCCATCGGCTCGAGGCCGTTGGTGCGCACGATCACCCCCCGCTGGCGGAACTCGTCGGCGGTCCCGAAGCGGGGCGAGGTGGCGACGAGCGCGAGGGAGGCGACCCGCTGCGGGGCCCGCAGCGCGAGGTCCAGACCGACCGCGCCGCCGAGGGCGCAGCCCGCGTAGCCGAAGCGCTGGATCCCGAGCTCGTCGAGGGTGGCGAGCAGCCGGTCGCCGAGCTCGGCCACGGAGGCGGCGGGCTGGGCGGGCGCGCCGCCGTGCCCCGGCAGGTCGAAGCGGACGACCCGCCAGCTACGGGACAGCTCGGGTATCTGGCGGTCCCACATGTGCCAGGTGGTGCCCAGCGACGGCCCCAGGACCAGGACCGGAGCGTCTTCTCGCCCGTCAACGCGGTATTGCAGGGTGTTCGTCGATGTATCGCTCACCCGCAAGACCCTCTCATCTCGCACGATCCCTCACAGCGCCGGGTGGAACCTGGCGGCTCCGTCCCCTCCCCTGCCCGGCACGGGAGGGGACGGAGGCGGAGCCTCCCGCTGGGGGGGTCCCCACGGGCTCACGCGTGTCATGCGCTACGCGAACGGGGCGTGCGCCCCCGGCGCACACTGCTGCCGCGCGGGGCCCGCTGCCGGCTCTGTCGTCGGTCCGGCTCATGCCGGAGCACACGGCGCATGGGGGGAGCGCCCGGTGGGGACTCCGTGCGCTCTACCGGCGCCGTTGGGGTGCGGAAATGATGAGCGGACCGCACATGAACCAGGCGATCCGCACCCCTTCCGTCCTTCGGCCGGGCGGGCGCGCGGCGGAAGGAGCTCATGGTGTTGCTTCTCATCTCCCCGGACGGCGTCGAGGAGGCCCTCGACTGCGCGAAGGCCGCGGAGCACCTCGACATCGTCGACGTCAAGAAGCCCGATGAGGGTTCGCTCGGTGCCAACTTCCCCTGGGTCATCAGGGAGATCCGCGAGGCGGTCCCGGCGGACAAGCCGGTGTCCGCCACGGTGGGAGACGTCCCGTACAAGCCCGGGACGGTGGCGCAGGCGGCGCTCGGTGCGGTCGTCTCCGGTGCCACGTACATCAAGGTCGGCCTCTACGGATGCACCACGCCCGATCAGGGCATCGAGGTCATGCGCGCGGTCGTCCGGGCGGTGAAGGACCATCGTCCCGAAGCGCTCGTGGTCGCCTCCGGCTATGCCGACGCCCACCGCATCGGCTGCGTCAACCCGCTGGCCGTGCCCGACATCGCCGCCCGTTCGGGCGCCGATGCGGCCATGCTCGACACCGCCGTCAAGGACGGGACGCGGCTGTTCGACCACCTTCCGCCGGACGTCTGTGCCGAGTTCGTCCGGCGGGCCCACGCCTCCGGGCTGCTCGCCGCGCTCGCGGGCAGTGTCCGGCAGGCCGATCTCGGTCCGCTGACCCGTATCGGCACGGACATCGTGGGGGTGCGCGGTGCGGTCTGCGAGGGCGGCGACCGCAACGCCGGAAGGATCCGGCCGCATCTGGTGGCCGCCTTCCGGGCCGAGATGGACCGGCAGGCCCGGGAACACGCGGCCGTCGTCGCCACCCCGAACTGACCGCCGGCATGCCGACATCCGAGCCCGGCCACGTCCCCGGACGGCGCGCCGCGCGCTTCCCCGTCGTCGACCCGGCCACCGGGGAGACCTTCGACGAGGCCCCCGACCAGCGGCCGGACGAGTTGGACGACGTGGTCGCCCGGGCCCACCGGGCCTGGCGCCGCTGGCGTGCCGACCCCGCCGCCCGTACCACCGCGCTGCACGCCGCGGCCGACGCCGTGGAGGCGGCCGGCGACGGCCTCGCCCGGTTGCTCACCAGGGAACAGGGCAAGCCCCTGGCCGAGTCGTACGCGGAGATCTCCCGTACGGCGGCCCGCCTGCGCTACTTCGCGGAGCTGGCCCCCAGAACCCGGCGGATCGCCGACGGCCGACCGGTGCACAGCGAGGTCCGCTGGCGGCCCCTCGGGCCCGTCGCCGCGATCGTGCCATGGAACTTCCCCATCCAACTGGCGGCGGCGAAGTTCGCACCCGCGCTCGCGGCGGGCAACACCGTGGTGCTCAAACCGTCCCCGTTCACCCCTCTCGCCACCCGGCTGCTCGGTTCCGTCCTCGCCCGCGCCCTGCCCGAGGACGTACTGAGCGTCGTCACCGGCCACGAGCCCCTCGGCGCCCGCCTCGTCTCCCACCCGGGCATCCGTCACGTCACCTTCACCGGCTCCGTGCCCACCGGGCGGGCCGTCGCCCGAGCGGCGGCGGGCTCCCTCGCCCGGGTCACCCTGGAACTGGGCGGCAACGACGCCGCCGTCCTGCTGGACGACGTCGAGGTGGACCGGATCGCGGACCGGCTGTTCTGGGCCGCGTTTCGCAACTGCGGGCAGGTCTGCATGGCGGTCAAACGGGTCTACGTGCCGACCCGGCTGCACGCCGAGGTCGTCGAGGCCCTCGCCCAGCGTGCGAAGACCGTCGCCGTCGGGCCCGGCCTCGACCCGGACACCCGCCTGGGCCCGCTCAACAACGCCCCTCATCTGGCCCGGGTCGAACAGGTCACGCAGCGAGCCCTGGCGGACGGCGCCCGGGCGGCGGCCGGCGGCCACCGGCTGGACGGGGCCGGCTACTTCTTCGCTCCCACGATCCTCACCGACGTACCGCCCGACAGCCCGGTGGTGACCGAGGAACAGTTCGGACCCGTCCTGCCCGTTCTGCCCTACCGGAGCCTCGACGAGGCCGTCGACGCGGCCAACGGCACCGGCTTCGGACTGGGCGGTTCCGTGTGGGGCACCGATCTCGACCGGGCCGAGGCGGTGGCCGACCGGCTCGAATGCGGCACGGCCTGGATCAACCACCACGCCGAACTGTCCCTCGCCCAGCCCTTCGCCGGCGTCAAGGACAGCGGAGTCGGTGTCGCGGGCGGCCCGTGGGGGCTCTACGGCAACCTCCGGCCGTTCGTCGTCCACCGCCCCCAGGAGGAACGGCGATGAGGCTCCAGGCGGCCGTACTGCGCTCGTACGAGGACCCGTTCACGATCGAGGAGGTGACCCTGCGCGCGGAACCCGCGGCCGGCGAGATCCTCGTCGAGATCGCGGGCTGCGGGATGTGCCGGACGGATCTCGCGGTCCGGCGATCAGCCGGCCGCAGCCCGCTGCCGGTGGTGCTCGGCCACGAGGGGGCCGGGGTCGTGGTCGGGACGGGCGGCGGCCCGGACACCGCGATCCGCGTCGGTGACCACGTCGTGCTGAGCTTCGACTCCTGCGGACACTGCCGGAACTGCCGCGGCGCGGCCCCCGCCTACTGCGACTCCTTCGCCTCCCTCAACCTCTTCGGAGGACGCGAGGAGGACGAGCCGCGCCTCACCGACGCGGCCGGGAAAGCGCTGGCCCCCCGGTGGTTCGGCCAGTCCTCCTTCGCCACCTACGCGCTCGTCCCGGCCCGCAACGCCGTCCGGGTCGACCCCGCGCTCCCCATCGAACTGCTCGGACCGCTCGGCTGCGGCTTCCTCACCGGCGCCGGAGCCGTGCTGAACTCCTTCGGCGCCGGGCCCGGCGACACCCTCGCGGTCTTCGGCGCGGGATCGGTGGGCCTGGCCGCGGTGATGGCGGCCACCGCCGCCGGCGCGCTGACCGTGGCCGTCGACCGGCATCCCCGCCGGCTGGCCCTGGCCGAACGGTTCGGCGCGATCCCGCTGCTCGCCACGACGCCCGGGCTGCCCGAGCGGATCCGGCGGCTGACCGACGGCGGCGCGCAGTACGCGCTCGACACCACGGCCTCGTACCCGCTCATCAACGACGCCCTCCGGGCGCTGCGCCCCACCGGAAGCCTCGGCCTTGTCGCACGGCTCCCCACCGCGCTGCCGCTCGAACCGGGCACCCTGGACCGGGGCCGCAGCATCCGCCACATCTGCGAAGGAGACGCCGTGCCCGGGCTGCTGATACCCCGGCTGACCGGGCTGTGGCAGGCCGGGCGCTTCCCCTTCGACCGGCTGATCCGCACCTATCCGCTGACCGACGTCAACGAGGCCGAACGCGACTGCGAAGCGGGCCGCGTGGTCAAACCCGTCCTGCTCCCCGAGAGAGGAAGCCGATGAGCGAGACACTCGGCACCGCGCACTCACCGCATCCGACGAAGAGGCACCCCACGGTCCCCACTCCAGCCGACGGGGAGAACATGGCCGGCACAGCATCCCGGCACACGGACGGGAACGGCGTGGACGGCGTGAACGGCGTGGACGGCGTGGACGGCGTGGACGGAGGCGTGGGTCTGACCGCCCTCCTGGTCGCCGCGGCCCGGGCGATCGAGACCCAGCGCCACGACAGCCTGGCCCAGGACATCCACGCGGAACACTTCGTGCGCGCCGCCCCGGCGTGCTCCGAGTGGCCGGTGCGCCTCCAACAGGTACCGGACGGGGACGCCGATCCGTTGTGGGGGCGATTCGCCCGCTACTTCGGACTGCGGACCCGGGTCCTCGACGACTTCCTCCTCCGGTCGGTCCGCACGGGCGCCCGCCAGGTGGTCCTGCTGGGCGCGGGGCTGGACACCCGCGCCTTCCGGCTGGACTGGCCGTCCGGCCTGGTGGTCTACGAGATCGACAGGGCGGGCGTGCTGGCGTTCAAGGAGCGGGTGCTCTCGGACCTGGCGGCCGCCCCGAAGGCGAGGCGCGTCCCCGTACCGGCCGACCTGCGGGCCGACTGGGTCACCGCGCTCACCACCGCCGGCTTCGACCCGGCCGCACCGAGCGTCTGGCTGGCGGAGGGACTGCTCTTCTACCTGCCGGGGCCCGTCGAGACGTCTCTCATCGACGCGGTGGACCGGTTGACGGTGGAGGGCAGCGCGCTGGCGTTCGAGGTCAAGCTGGAGAAGGACCTTTGGGAGTACCGCGACAGCGCGATCTACACAGCGACGCGGGAACAGATCGGCATTGATCTGCTCCGTCTCTTCGACCGGGGGCCGCGCCCCGACTCCGTGGGCGGCCTGACGGCCAGGGGCTGGTCCGCCTCGGTACGCACCCCCTTCGACTTCACCCGCCGACACGGACGCGGTCCCCTCCCCGAGCCGAACGACGCGCTGGAGGGGAACCGGTGGGTGTTCGCGCACAAGCCCCGGCCGTGACGGGCCTTCACGGAGCCAGGGAGCGGCCGCCCCCCGACGCGCGTTTGAGGCCGGGGGGCGACCGTGTCAGGCGGTCACCTCAGGCGACCGGGGCGGACACCAGCCGGTCGCCCGGGATCCCGGCCAGGTCCGGCGCGTAGAAGTCCTCGATGCCGGCGGCCCATGTGGCCACAGTGATGCGGTCCTGGGCGTCCGGGCCGAAGGCGTCGAAGAGCGCGTGGATGTTCGCCTCCTCGAAGCCGATCGCCTTCATCAGCGAGACGAAGAGCGGGCGCTCGATCAGGCCGTCCCCATCGGGGTCGCCGAGCGCGGAGAGCGCCTTGGCGAACTCCTTGACGGTAGGACCGAAGCGCTCGGGGTCGAGCACGAACGGACGGAACTCATCAACGGTGATCACACCGTCGCCGTTGGCGTCCAGCTCGGTGGCCAGCGTCGTCCAGTAGCGGCGGAACGCGGCCCGGATGGCCGCCTTGGCACCGTCGTCCGATGCGACCGCCGCCTTCAGGACACGATCCGTCATGAGATCGAAGTCGTCGGATCCGACGACTCCGTTGCCGTTGGCGTCGAAGAGGGAAAAGACCAGCTCGATCCGCTGGGCAGCCTCAGTGCGCATTTCCGTCACCTGTCTTCAAGGCCCGTCAGTCCCGGGCCTGCTCCATGTGTGCTGCTGCGTAACGACGGTACGGGGAGGCACGTGACGGATGACCGCTCGCCGCCACCGGGATGGGTGAGTGCCCGAGAGCCCGCCCGGGCGGGGCCGAGCGGCCGCAGGTGTGGGGCACGGTCGACTCAGTCGGCTCGGTCGGCTCGGTCGGTCACCGTTCCCGGCGGCCCCCGTCCGGGGAGCATCCGGACCCGGCGGGCGCATCTCCCCGGCGGACCGTCTCCCGTCACGACGTCTTAGTCGGGGACCAAGGTCCCATCCACGATGAGCACGGCGTCCTTGGCGAAACGCTGACGGGGCTGGAGCGCGAGCATCGGCCCGGGATGGTCGATGGTCCGCTCCGCCGCCGACTTCGACACCCCGAACGGCGGCGCGAGCTGGCGCATGGTCAGGTTCGTGCGCCCGTACGCGACCACCGACAGGGCCCGGCCCTCCAGTGGGAGGCTCCACGGCCGGCCCTTGCGGACCATATCCGCACCCTCCTGTCGCAGCACGGTCACCAACTTGCCGAAGGCGCGAGGGCTCAGCCCTGAGAACGGGGCTATCCAGGACGGCTCCGACGCCGTGATCACACCAGCCACGCCGTGATCGTTCCACCCAGGGGAGGCCGAGCGAGTCCTCTTCCGCCTGAGCGCCGGCGGCCACTGGGCCTGTGCCTGCCGACGGGGCCGGTCCAGAATGCCGCCGTGGCCGAAGACGAGCAGAGCGGCATAGAGCCGCGTTCATTCCTGACCTGCGTGACAGAGGTGGCCCAGCTACTGGGCGTCGGAGACGTCGGTATGGAGCCGGAGGACCGGCGTGCCCGCCACCTCGCCCATGCGGTGCGCAAGCCCCTGCTCGGACATGCGAGTCTGCCCGACGAGTGGTTCGCCCCGCTGATGGCGGCAGCCGTACACGACCCGGACCCCAGCTTCTGCCGCTGGTTCGTCGAGCCCGCGGTCTACGCATTCGGACGCCGCCGCGTGATGGCGGCACTGGTCGACTACCTGCGGACCGGAACGGACGCCGAGCGGGCTGGTGCCGTGCGGGCCTGGTACAGCGCCCACGTGCCGTTGCGTGCGGATCGGTCTCCGGCATACGGGCCCGGCGGGGTACGTGATCCCGCACTGGACGAGTCACAGGACATCAAGACCGCCTGGCTGGAGGCATCCCTGCGGGTGTTCGCCGAAGTCACCGACCTGCAGATGCGCCACCGTGTCCTGCTGGACCTGCCTACCTCCGCCGCGGCATACCCGCCACCCCTGCACGAACTGCTTGAAAGCACACTCGCATCCGCCCGCGTCCACCGCGACCCACATATTCGGCGCTGGGCCGCAGCAGCAGACCACGAAGAAGTCTGAGGTCGACTCTTCCCCTTCTGACAGTTACGGGACAGCCCTTAGCAGCGCTTGGCCCCCGCCCTCCGGAGCCCCGCCGGAACTTCCGGGCGGAGCTCCGGCGCGTCACCCGCTCTCACACGGCTCGCGGTCGACGCGGAGGTGGTGCCCAGCGACAGCCCCAGGACCGGGACCGGAGCGTCTTCTCGCACGGGGGCCCTATGACTGGGGCTACGACTACGCGGTCGCGGCGGGGGCCCGGAGGAGCCGGGTCACAGCATGGGCCGGATCCAGTAGCCGGCCAGGCCGGCGAGGGTCAGGCCGGTGCCGTAACTCAGGCCCCGGATGAAGTGACGGAGTGCGGCGCGGCTCCAGTGTCGGCGTTCTCGGGGGCAAGGGCGCGATGGGGGCCGGGCCGAGGCGGAGGTGGTCATCGTCGGTGCGTCCTTCCAGGTACAGGCGAAGCGGGCCCTGCTGGTCCGCACGCGCAGCCTGCCGCGCCGGTGAACCGGATGACCAGGCCCGGTTTTTTCCGGAAAATCAGCTTCCGGTAAATCGAGCAGGCGCCCGGTGCCGAAACGGCCGGGAGCCACCAGGCAGGACGAGCCCTTGAGGGACGTGCACAACAGCGTCGGCCTATGTGGACCACGACGCGGCCGGAGTCAGCCGCGGATCAGCGACATCAGCAGCGCGTGGGTGTCGTCGTCGGCGGCCGCCACGAGGCCGCGGCCGCCTTCGGCCAGGGGGGTGCCGTCGATCGTCGTGACGGTGCAGCCGGCGGCGCGGCACAAGGCGATGCCGGCCGCGAAGTGGACGCTGTCGGAGAGGTCGCCGCCGTCGGTGACGTATGCGGCGCGCTTGCCGGCGGCGACCCAGGCGAGGGCCAGGGTCGTCGACACGACGCGGGGGCGGAAGCGTTCGACGAAGCGGGGGTGGGCCAGCAGGTCCACGGCTCGGAAGGTGGGGGCGCTCGGGAACGGCGGGTCGAGGTTGACGTCCACCAAGCGGGTGGCGGACGAGGGCGTCAGGGGGGTGTCGTCGGCTCCGTCCCGCCGTACCCAGGCGCGCTGTCCGTCGGTGAAGAAGACCTCGCCGCCGAACGGGTCGGCCACCGCCGCCGGGCCGTCGCGCAGCGCCACGTTGACGGCCACCAGCAGGGAGCCGACGGCGTAGTTCAGCGTGCCGCACAGGGGATCGACCAGCCACTGGCGCCCGGCGTCGGCGCCGCCCCGCCGTCCGCCTTCCTCGCCGAGCACTGCGTCGTCGGGGCGTGCGGCACGGAGGACGTCGAGGATCGTCTTCTCGGCCTCCACATCGGCCGCGGTGGCGAAGTCCCCGTCCCCCTTGTCGATGCGGTCGAGCCTTCGGCCGTACATCGCGCGGACCACGTCCGCACCGGCCCGCGCCCCGGCTATCGCGACCGCGGCATCCTCGGATCCCGTATATGAGGTGATCATCCCGGCAGACTACCGAGGTGAAGGGGACGAGAGTCGCGGACGTTTGCGGGTGCTCATGAGGCAGGCGCGACCGCGGGCAGAGCAGCGCTTCCTTAAATCTTCGGCGAGGGGCCTTCATGGGACGTGGCGATATCCGGCCAATCGGCGATGAGGGCCGCGGGGAAGGTGTGCGGCGGAACGGTCGGAGTGCGCCCCGGTGGCTCCGTCGCACTGCTACCGGCGCACGCCCCTGACCAGGGCGGTCACCTTCTTCCTCCGCGCGCAGGTCAAAAGGTTTTTTCCTTCGCGCAAGCCACTCGCATTCGTTGAAGATTTCTCAGGTGGCCCTTCAAACAGGCCGGGGTCAATTTCAGCCGCACATGCACTTTACCTATAGTCGTATTTACTTTGGCGCTCTTGTCGGGCCCTCCTCCAGTGCGCATAGCTATTGCATACGCCACTTCCTCGCTCCGGGCTCCCGATGAACCCAGGGCAGGCGGCTGCCAACCGGCCTCCGGTGCGCAGCCGGCAAGGAGTGGTCGTGTACACCGCACGTGAGGAGACGTCATGAAGAAGGCTTACGAAGCGCCGACGCTCGCCAAGCTCGGGACGTTCCGGAAGAAGACCGGGCTCCTGCAGAGCTCCGGCAACGACCGGCTCATCCTGAGCAAGAACTGACGTCGGCCGTCCTGATCCGACGTCATGACTGAACTGCACGAGAGTGCGGGGACGGGCCCCGGCGACGCGCACTTCACGGTCTTCACCGACCGGGAGGACGCGGCCGCCGTGGCCCGCTCCTTCTCCCGCCCCGGAACGCGCGTCCTGACGCACGCCTCGGGCCGGCCCTGGCTGGTGGGACAGTGGCACGACCAGGACGTCGTCACCGCGCACGCCGGCCCCGCGGCCCTCGCCGTCATCGGCTGCTGCCCCGTCGACGCCGCGGAACTCGAACGCCGAGCCGGACGGCTCCGCGATCTCGCCGACGTGGACGCACTGGCCCGTTCGCTGCCCGGCAGCTTCCATCTCGTCGCCGCGCTCGACGGCCGGCTCAGGGTGCAGGGCACCGCGTCCGGGCTCCGGCTGGTCTTCCACGCCACCGTGGACGGGGTGCGCGTGGCCGCCAGCCGCGCCGACGTCCTCGCCGCCGCGCTCGGTGCCGCAGCGGACCCCGAGCAAGTGGCGATCCGGCTGCTGTGGCCGGTGCCCCACCCCCTCGCCGAGACCCCCATGTGGCGCGGGGTCACCGCTGTGCCCCCGCAGGACGCGCTCGTCGTCGCCGCGGACGGCCGGACCGTACGCCACTCCCGCTGGTGGACCCCGCCCGAGCCGGTACGGACCCTCGCCGACGGCGCCCCTCTCGTCCGTGAGGCCCTGGCCACGGCAGTGGACGCGCGGACACGGCAGGGAGGAGTGGTGAGCTGCGACCTGTCCGGCGGCCTCGACTCCACGTCCATCTGCTTCCTGGCGGACCGCTCCCCTGCCCGGGTCGTCGCCAGCACCTGGCCGGGCCGCGACCCGGCCGACACGGATCTGTACTGGGCCGAACAGGCCGCCCGGTCACTGCCCGAGGTCGACCACGTCGTCTGGGACGCCGACGCCTCCCCCCTCGTCTACGACGACCTGCTTGCCATCGACGATCTGCTGGACGAACCGACCATCGGGGTCATGGACCGGTCGAGGGTCCTGCACCACCTGCCGGGCATGGCCGAGCGCGGCAGCCGGCTGCACCTGACCGGCATCGGCGGTGACCATGTGGCCTGGTGCTCCGAGGCGTACTACCACCGGCTGCTGCGCACCCGCCCGCTGTTCGCGCTGCGGCAACTGCGGGGCTTCCGGGCCCTGTGGCAGTGGCCCCTGGGCGCCACCGCACGCGCGCTGGCCGACGCGCGGCCGTACGGGACGTGGCTGGCCGACGCGGGCCGGCGCCTGCGCGACCCGCTGCCCGCGACCGTCAGCACCAGCCTGGGCTGGGGCATGCCCCCTCGCCTCTTCGACTGGGTCACCCCGGACGCCGAGGCGATGGCCCGGCGGGCGCTGCGCGAGGCCGCCGCGAACGCGGTCCCGCTGCATCCGGACCGCGGCCTGCACGCCGACCTGGACCAGATCCGCTCCTGCACCCGCATCATCCGTCAGTGGGACCGGATGGCCGCCCGCGCCGGCGTACCGATGGCGTCGCCCTTCCTCGACGATCGCGTCATCGAGGCGTGCCTCGCCGTCCGTCCGAGCGAACGCGTCACGCCCTGGCGGTACAAACCCCTCCTGGCCGCGGCCATGGCCGGGATCGTGCCCGAGGCGTGCCTGCGGCGCTCCACCAAGGCCGCCGCCTCCATGGACGCGTCCAACGGACTGCGGGAACACCGCGCCGAACTCCTGGCGCTGTGGGAGGACTCACGGCTGGAACGCCTGGGTCTGGTCGACGGCGCCGCGCTGCGCCGGCTCGCGCAGCGGCCGGCCACCCCCGAACTGCGCGAGGCGATCCTCTACTCGACCATCGCCGCCGAAGTCTGGCTGCGCGGCCTCGACCGGCGTACCGAGCCCGCGGCGCCCGCGTCCCCATGACAACAGCCCCCAGCGGAAAGGCACACCCATGGCATTGAAGTTCGGTGCCGACGTCTCCACCGCCCAGACCGATTACGGCACGGTCCTCCTCGACCAGCGCGCCGGGGAGTACTGGGAGTTGAACCCCACCGGCACCCTGGTGGTCAAGACGCTGATGGCGGGCGGCGACGAGGCGGACGCGGTCGCCGCGCTCGTCGAGGAGTTCGACATCGACCTCGACCAGGCGAGCCGGGACGTCGACACCCTCGTCCGGCAGCTACGGACCTCGGGGCTGGCCGAATGACGACGCCCAGCGCCCTGGAGAGGCCCACCGGAGTCCCCTTCGCGCGGCGCCTGGCCGCCCGTCTCGTCCTGCTCCCCGCCCTCGCCCTCTCCTTCCTGCCGCCACGCCGTATCCGCGCCGTGCTGGAACGGGTCCGCCGCGGGGCCGCGCCGGCCACCGCCGCGCAGGCCAAGAACGCCCGGGACGCCCTGTGCGCGGTGAGCCTGCGCTGCGCCGGCCCCAAGGGCTGTCTGCCCCGTTCCCTGGGAGCCGCCCTGCTGTGCCGTCTGTCGGGGACCTGGCCGACCTGGTGCACCGGCGTACGCGTGGTGCCGCCGTTCACCGCACACGCCTGGATCGAGGCGGACGGCCGCCCGGTGGACGAGGGCGTTCCCGACGACTACTTCACCCGGCTCATCACGGTGGCCCCCGGGGGCCGATCGAGCCGATGACCGACGTCACCGCGGGCCGGGCACGGCCGACGCCCGAGAGCGACCGTTCCACCCGTGCCGCGGTCGCCACCATGTACCGGCTGACCGACGGGCACCGGGCGTCCGTCGCCGCCGCCACCGTCCTCACACTCGCCGGTTCCGCGCTGGGCCTCGCCCAGCCGCTCGTCGCCAAACACGTCGTGGACGCCAGCGGGCGGGGGCAGGTGCCGTGGCCCCTGCTGTTGGTCCTGGCGGCGCTGTTCGTCACCGAGGCGGCCACGGGCGCGGTGGGCCGCTTCGTTCTGGAGCGCATGGGCGAGGGAGTCGTACGACAGTTGCGGCACGGTCTGGTCGCGCGGTTGCTCCGGCTGGAGATGAGGGAGTACGACCGGCACCGCAGGGGCGACCTGATCTCGCGGGTCACCGCCGACACCACCCTGTTGAGGGAGGTGGTGTCCCAGGCCCTGGTCGACCTGGTGACGGGGGCTCTCGTCGCGGCGGGGGCGATCGCGCTCATGGTGTGGATCGATCCGCTGCTGCTGCTCCTGGTGGCCCTGACCGTGGCCATCGCGGCCGTGATCGTCGCCTCCCTGCTCAAGGGCATCCGGGCCGCGTCCGAACGCATGCAGGCGTCGGTCGGCGCGATCGCCGCCGACCTGGAACGGGCGCTCGGCGCCCTGCCGATGGTCCGCGTCCACCGCGCGGAGGACCGGGAGGGGGCCCGCATCGGAGAGCGCGTCGAGACCGCGTACAGCGCCGGCGTACGGACCGCGAAGCTCGCCTCCGTGATGAGTCCGGCCGTCGAACTCGCCGTGCAGGGCTCCTTCCTGATCGTCCTCGTCATCGGCGGCCTGCGGGTGACCGGGCACGCCAACTCGCTCGGCGACCTGGTCGCCTTCCTGCTGTACGCCTCCTACCTGGTCCTGCCGCTGTCGTCGGTGTTCCGGGCGGTCGGCCTCATCCAGCGCGGCATGGGCGCCTACCAGCGCATCGACCAGGCACTGAACCTTCCGGCCGAGCCCACGCACCCGGATCCGCCGCCGTCCGCCGAGTCCACGCGCCCGGATCCGGCACCGCCCGCCGAGCCTGCCCGGCCCGGGCCGGGCAGGCCGTACGGTGCGCGGACGCGCGTCGTCCCGCGCGAACCTCGACGGCGGGACGACCGCCCGGCCGCCCCGTCGGCTCTCGACCTCCGCGACGTCCACTTCGGCTACGACCCGGACCGGCCGGTGCTGCGCGGCGTCTCCTTCACCGTCCCCCGGCGGAGCCAGACGGCCCTGGTCGGCCGGTCGGGGGCCGGCAAGAGCACGATCTTCGCCCTGATCGCCAGGTTCTACGAACCGGATGCCGGAACCCTGCTGTTCGACGGCCGGCCCGCCACCGAGCTGAGCCGCGCCGCCTGCCGCGCCCGCATCGCCGTCGTCGACCAGAACACCCACGTCCTGCACGGCACCCTGCGCGAGAACATCGCCTACGCCGCGCCCGCGGCCACCGACGCCGACGTACGGCGCGTGGTCGAGCTCGCCCAACTGGAGACGGTGGCGCGGCGGCTGCCGGGCGGTCTGTCGGGGATGCTCGGCGAGCGAGGGGGCACCCTCTCGGCGGGCGAACGCCAACGTGTCGCCCTGGCCCGCGCCCTGCTGGCCCGCCCCTCACTCCTCCTGCTCGACGAGCCCACCTCCCACCTCGACACCGTCAACGAGACGGCGCTCACCACCGTCATGCGGGACATCGCCCAGGAGTGCGCCCTTCTGGTGATCGCCCACCGCCTCTCCACGGTCCAGCATGCCGACCGGATCGTCGTCCTGGACAACGGCCGCACGGCGGCCTGCGGGCGCCACGAGGAACTGCTCGCGTCCAGCCCCGCCTACCGCGAGCTGGCGGCCGGCCAGATGCTCCGGTCGGCGGCCGGCCCGTCCTCTCCCGTGAAGACCGCCGGCCCCCACCCGCACGGCCCGCGGTGACCCGTCGCCCGGTCGTGGGTCGGGAGGGACGGGAGGGGCGGGGCGGGAGGGGTTGGCGAGAAGACGACGGAGCAAGGGCACGGATTTTCGAGGCTCATTACACTCCGGCCCCATGACGACGGTTACCACACGCACGGTCGAGTACCCCGCCGACGGTCTGACGATGGTCGGGCACCTCGCGCTGCCGGCCGGTGCGGGCCGCCGGCCGACGGTGCTGCTCGGGCCCGAGGGGACGGGGCTGAACGACGTTCAGCGCCGCCGGGCCGACGCCCTGGCCGAGCGGGGGTACGTGGCGCTGGCGTTCGACATCCACGGCGGCCGCTGGTTCACCGATCCCGAGGAGATGCTGGCCCGTTGCATGCCGCTGCTCGCCGATCCCGGCCGCCTGCGGGAGATCGGCCATGCCGCGCTCGACGTGGTGCGGGCGGAACCGCGTACCGACCCCGACCGGATCGCCGCCGTCGGCTACGGCACCGGGGGCGTGATCGCGCTGGAGCTCGGGCGCGACGGCGTCGACCTGCGCGCGATCGCGACGGTCAACGGGCTGAATACGGGCCGGCCGGGCGAGGCGGCGCGGATCCACTGCCCGGTGTGGGCGGGGGTCGGATCCGAGGACCCGATCATGGCGCCCGCGCAACGCGAGGCGTTCGCCGCCGAGATGCAGGCCGCGGGCGTCGACTGGCGCCTGGTGGTCTACGGCGGCGCCCTGCACGCCTTCCACCACCCGCCGGTCGACCAGGAAGTCCGCCCCGGCGTCGGCTACCACGCCCGGCACGCGGAGCGGGCCTGGCGCGACGTCCTCGACCTGCTCGACGAGTGCGTGCCCGTGGCGGAGTGAGACGACGGAGTGACGACGGCGGAGTGACGAAGTCGGCAGAGTGACGAGACGGCCGGGGTGAGGGGCTCGACGGCGACCGCCCGGCCCCGCCGCCCCAGAGGTGGGTGGCGGTGCCGGGCGGTCGCGACGGGGAGCCGTCCCGGTCTCAGACGGCGGGCGGGAACCGGTCCCAGGCCCGGTGCTCCGCCAGGGCCGTGGTGGTGGCCTCCACCGCCGCCGCGCCGCTCTCGGCCGTGATGACACCGGGGGTGCCGGCCTCGATGCCGGCCGTCTCCAGGAGGGCCGTGGCGTCGTTCCAGCCACCGACGGCCTTGCCGTGCCGGTACGCCTCGGTGAGCAGCAGCAGGAGCCGCGGGTCGGGTCCTCGCGGCGGCCGGGGCGAGCCGGCCTTCGCGTCGCGGGCGCCGTAGGCGTCGGCGCCCGCCGCGGGCGCGCCGGCCAGGAGCAGGGCGTCGAACTCGACGGAGCGGGCGGTGGTGAAGGTCCGCTGGACGGGCACGGGCTCGCCGTCCCCGTCGAGGGTGCCGCCGGTCGGGGCGATGACGAGCGGGGTCATGCCGGCGTCCAGGACGGCCTGCCGGGCGGCGCGCACGCCGGCCAGGTCGGCCGTGTCGTCGGCGACGATCCCGATGATCCGGCCGTCCGTCGGCCAGGTGGAGCCCAGTTGGGACAGCGCGGGGCTGGGCTCCACCTGGGCGAGCGGGACGGTGGGCTCGGGCGCCGGCAGGCCGAGGCCGGTGGCGACCTGCTCGCACAGCACCGGGTCGATGTTCGCCAGGACCTGGAGGACCCGCTCCTTCACCGCCTGCTCGTAGCACTTGCCCAGTTCGAAGGTGTACGCGGCGATGATGTGCTCCTGCTCGACCGGGGTCATGCTGAGCCAGAAGAGCCGCGGCTGCGAGAAATGGTCCGCGAAGGAGGCAGGTGCCTCGCGGACCTTCCGCGCCTCGCTGACCTGCACGGGCGTCTCGATGTAGGCGCCCGTGTCGGCACCGGCGAGGAAGGGGCAGCCGCCGTCCAGGCTGTTGGGGCGGTAGGGCGCGACGCCGGTGTGCACGGCCGTCTGGTGCATGCCGTCCCGCAGCATGTCGTTGACGGGGGCGTGCGGCCGGTTGATCGGGATCTGGGCGAAGTTCGGTCCGCCGAGGCGGCTGATCTGGGTGTCGAGGTAGGAGAAGAGCCGGCCCGCGAGCAGCGGGTCGTCCGTCACGTCGATGCCGGGGACGAGGTGGCCGGGGTGGAAGGCGACCTGCTCGGTCTCGGCGAAGAAGTTCTTGGTGTTGGCGTTCAGGGTCATCAGGCCGAGGGGCTGGACCGGGGCCCGCTCCTCGGGAACGATCTTGGTGGGGTCCAGGAGGTCGATGCCCTCGAAGGTCTGGTCGGGGGTGTCGGGGAAGACCTGGATGCCGAGTTCCCACTGCGGGAAGGCGCCTGCCTCGATGGCGTCGAACAGATCCCGCCGGTGGAAGTCGGGGTCCATCCCGTTGATGAGCTGGGCCTCCTCCCAGACCAGCGAGTGCACGCCGAGCTTCGGCTTCCAGTGGAACTTGGCAAGGACGGTGTCCCCGGAGGCGTTGACCAGGCGGAAGGTGTGGACGCCGAAGCCCTCCATCATCCGGTACGAGCGGGGGATGCCGCGGTCCGACATGTTCCAGAGGGTGTGGTGGGTGGCTTCGGTGTGCAGCGAGACGAAGTCCCAGAACGTGTCGTGCGCGCTCTGGGCCTGCGGGATCTCCCGGTCGGGGTGCGGCTTGCCCGCGTGGATGATGTCGGGGAACTTGACCGCGTCCTGGATGAAGAAGACCGGGATGTTGTTGCCGACGAGGTCGAAGGTGCCCTCGTCGGTGTAGAACTTGGTCGCGAACCCCCGGGTGTCGCGGACCGTGTCCGACGAGCCGCGGGAGCCCAGGACGGTCGAGAACCGCACGAAGACCGGCGTCTCCACGTCCTTCGCCAGGAAGGCGGCCCGGCAGACCTCACCGGCGGTGCCGTAGCCCCGGAAGACACCGTGGGCGGCGGCGCCGCGCGCGTGGACCACCCGTTCCGGGATCCGCTCGTGGTCGAAGTGGGTGATCTTCTCCCGCAGATGGTGGTCCTGGAGCAGGACCGGTCCGCGCGCGCCGGCCTTCAGGGAGTGGTCGGTGTCGTAGAGCCGCGCCCCCTGCGCCGTCGTCAGGTACGCCCCGCTCTGCGCCACCCGCGCCTGGGCCGCCCCCGTGGCCTGCCCGGTCGGGCTGACGGTCTCCGGCCCGCTCTGGTCCGGCTTGGCCGGCAGGGGCTCCGCCGACCGGGTCGGCTCCTCGACGGTGGGGGACACCGGACCGGGCTTGCCCGGCAGGCCGCCGTCGGCCGCTTCCGGGGTCGCGTCGGGGTGGGCGTCGGAGTGCTCGGTCGCCATCGTTTCTCCCAAGAGACGGTGTGGGGGGACCTCCCAGCCATAACCGGGACGCGGCCCGGCCAAGCGGAGGCCGGGCGGCTCTCACCCGTATCGGCCGGGAATCGCGGCATCTGACCGATGCCGTCGCCCCTCGGCTTGATCCATCGCTCCCCGTCTGCCCTGGAGACCCGGACGAAAACGGTCGTCCCGGGCGACACGGCGGTGATGGGGCGGGGATACGGCGCGCCACGACGGCGTTGACGAGCGGCGCCGGTCACGAAGGCCGTCGCACCCGGCATACGGACCGGAAAGCGGGGTACGCGGCGCAGCGGACCGGGCGGTCGGCGCCCGTACCGACGAGAGGAGTGGCACTGTGCTGATGGCCCACCCCGTGGTGTTGAGCAATCTGATCGAGCAGTACGAGACGCTCAGGGTGCTGCACGCCGAGAACGGCAGTGCGGAGGTACGGCAGCGGATGGACGACCTCGCGTACACCCTCTGCGTCTCCACCGGCACGCGCGACGTGGACACGGCACTGATCGCCGCCCGTCACCAGCTTCCCGGCGCCCGTCCCGAGGACGACTCGGTCCTGATGGCGTGATGGCGTGACGCTCACGGCGCTCACGGCCGCACCGCGAAGGGGCGGCTCCGGATTTCCGGAGCCGCCCCTTCGCGGTGTCGCGGCCGGTCGTGGCCGCTTCGGTCATGCCGCTTCGGCGCGTGGCGTCGCGGCGCGTGGCGTCACGGGGTCAGATACGGCCTCCGGTGAGCCGGGAGATCGGGCCGCGGCACCGCAGCCCGGCCCGGCGTCCCAGGGCGTACGCGCCGGTGAGCGCGGCCGCGGCGCTGACGGCCGCGCCTCCGCTGACCGCCTTGCGGGCCCGTACGGCGTTCCACACCATGTCGCCGGTGCCGCGGACGGCGTGGACGGCCGCGAGGGTCTTCTCCGCGAGGGGCGCGGGAAGGGCGGTCAGGGTTCCGGTGCTCTCCTGGCCCGTCTCCTCCACGGCGCGGACGGTCTTCTTCGCCGTGGCGGAGGCGGCGCGCCCGTTGCTGCGGCGGGACGGGGTCTCGTTGCTCTTCTCCGATGCAGTCATGTGCTTCGTCTGACCGGCCCTCGCCGGAACAAACCCGGCTTCAGAGGAGTTTGCCGAGCGGCCCCAGGTCGATGTTCAGATCCTCCGGCTCCAGGCCGAAGCGCTCGCGCAGCAGCCCCATCCGGTCCTCCAGGAGCATGAGGGTCAGACCGATCCGCTCCTCCTGCTCCTCGCTGAGATCACCCGCCTCGACCCGGCGCAGGGCCTGTCGTTCCATGAGCTGCCGCAGCAGCTCGACCACGGTCAGGACCAGGCAGGCCAGGTCGCGTTCGACGGTGTCGGGGTCCAGCTCCACGCGTCGCGGTCGTCGTTCCGTCACGGCGCCTCCTGCCACGGGGAGGGCACGGCGTCGCCGACGGAGCTGATGAGCGCCTTCAGATCGACGCGTACGAGGTCGACGTCGGCGATCCGCAGGGTGAGGTCGCCGGCCAGCACCACACCGCCGGCGAGGAGCCGGTCCAGCAGGTCGACCAGCGCGATCTCCCGCTGGTCGGTCATCGGTCCCGCCCTTCCTCGGCATCGGACGGGGTCCGCGCGAAGGAGTAGGGCACCCAGGGGCCCGTGATCTCCAGGCGCAGCCCGGGGTGCGTGTCCTCGACCGGGGGCACGGCGGCGAGGAACCGCTGCTCCTCCTCGTCGCGGACGAGGTACGCGGCGTTGAGGACGTTGCGGCCGGGGGCGCCGGACAGCCGTGCCTGCTGGGGCGGGTGGAGGACCGTGTCCACGGCCGCGCGGGAGAGCACCTCGTGCACCTGGTGTGCGGTGCGGGCCGCCGTGTCGCCGGCGTCCCGGCGGGCCCGCTGCTCCCCCAGGCGGCGCCGCAGATAGTCGCGCCCGGAGTCGGCACGGGCCGTGCCGTTCGCGCCGCCGGGCACGCCGACGGCCGGCGCGCGCTGGGCGGCGGCCGACTCGTCGACGTACAGCTTCACGCCCCACTCGTGGACGCCCGTCAGCCGGGCGAGGGCCTCGGACAGGCCGCGCTCCCCCTCTTCGAGCAGTCTGCGGACGCCGGACTCGCCCCGGCAGACGGTCGCGAGCCGCAGCGGAACGGTGGTGACCCGACGGCCCGCCGCGGCCACCACGCCGTGGTGGGCGCGGGCGACCTCGGCGAGCCAGTCCAGGTCCTCCAGCCGTTCCCGTAGCGGCGCCTCGTCGAAGTCGGCCGCCGGGACCGCTTCGACGACGGCGGTCAGGCCCCGGTGCTCGACGGTCGTGAGCCCGGTGCCCAGCGTCTCGCCGGACGCGGGGCCGGGGGGCGGTCCGTCTTCTCCGAAGGGGGCCCGGACGACGGCGTACACGTACAGCAGCGGTTCGTCGTTCATGTCTCCTGCCTCGCCTCCAGTTCGGCGATCCGTCGGCGCAGCTCCTCGTTCTCGCGGCCGAGCTCGCCCCGCCGGGCCTTGGAGGACAGGGCGGGGTCCTGCTCCCACCAGTCGATGCCCATCTCCTTGGCCCGGTCGACCGATGCCACGACGAGTCGCAGCTTGATGGTGAGGAGTTCGATGTCGAGGAGGTTGATACGGATGTCGCCGGCGATCACCACGCCCTTGTCGAGGACGCGCTCCAGGATGTCGGCGAGGTTGGCCGATTGTTCGTCGTACGGGCGGGGCGGCCCCGACGCCATCGTCATGCCCGTTCCTCCTTCCGTGCGGGGTGGTCGTGGTCGTGGTCCGGGGCGCGGGCGCGCCCACGACCGCGGTCACGATCACGACCGGGGCCGTGACCGCGACCGCGGCCAGTGGGCAGCCGCGCGGTGAGGCGCCGCAGGCGCCGGGTGCCGGCGGCCCGGGCGGCATCGAGGGCTCCCCGGGCGCGTCCCGCGCGCCGGGCGCAGGCGAGGGTCAGCGACGCGAGGCCGCCGGGACCGCCGGTGAGACCCCGGAGCCGGGCGGAGGACCGGCCCGCGACCCGGGCGACGCCGACGAGGAGTCGTTCGGTGCGGGTCATGCGCCTCCCTCCGCCCAGGGGCCGGCCGCCCGGCCCGGGTGCTCCCGCGCGCGATCCCGGCGGGACGTCGCCGTCCACCGGCGGTGCGCCGCGCTCATGGGGTCCTCCTCGCGTCCGGGCGGGCGTCGAGGCGGGCCAGGAGTGCGTCCTCGCGCCGGTCGAACTCCTCCTCGTCGATCTCCCCGGCCTCGAAGGCCGCCACGAGGGCCGCGAGTTCGCGGTGGACGACGGCCGGGTCGTAGTACTCCCGCTCCGCCACGTCTACGACCTGCCGCAGCACCCAGGCGGTGCCGCGCACCGGCGCGGCCGGCAGCAGGAGGATCTCCTTGAGCAGTCCCATGGAGTCAGTCCGTCTCGACGAAGCTGTACGGGGGCAGGGGGCCCGTCACCTGCTCCTGGAGGTGCGTGTGCTCCTGGTGGAGGGCGCGGACGGCGTCCAGGAACTCCTGGCGCCGTTCGCGTTCCACCAGGAACGACAGGTTGGCCAGCCGGCCGGTGCCCTCCGGCCCGTGCACCACCGCCGCCGCGTACGGGGCGAGGGTCCGCTCGACGAGGGCCGCGTCGGTCCTCTCGCGCTCGGCGACGGCGCGCGCCACGAGCTCGCCGAACGCGAGCTTGTCCTCGTGACTGCCGCCGCCCGCCGCGCGGTTGGCTGTGTGACGGGCCATCAGGTCGGCGTCGTCGGCGAGTACGGCCTGGAGCACGCCCTCCTCGTCGTGGTGGACCTTCACGTTGAACTCGTCCTTGCCGTCGAGCGCCTTCAACCGCTCCATGTAGCGGTCGTGGTGCTCGGCCAGGACGGCGGCGACCGTCTCGTCGTCGGGCGAGACCCCGCCGAACCGCAGGGGCAGCACGGGGCCGTCCTTGCCGGCCCGGATCACGACGTGCTGGTGCGCGAGCAGGTCACGGCGCTTCGGCTTCAGCTCGGCGGGCGCGTCGCTGCACAGCGCCACCAGGTCGCCGCTGCGCACGCTGCGGACCGGCCTCGGCGGGTCGCCGATGCCCTCGATGTCCTCGGGAAGCGTCCGGTCGGCGGGCGCGATGACGTAGACGTACGTGCTCATTCCTTCTCCTCCCCGCGGGTCGAGCCGCGCCGGCGCGAGCTGCCGCCGCTGTCACCGCCACTGCCGCTCTTCTCCTCGACCGCCTCGTCGCGTGCCTGGTGGAAGGCGTCGGAGATGGTCTGGGCGGCCCCGCTCAGGGCGCCCTTGGTCTTGGAGCGGGCACCGGACTCGGTGGCCTCGCCGACCAGTTCGGGCAGGCCGGGGTTCTTGCGCGGTCCGGCCTCCAGGTCGAGCCGGTTGCACGCCTCGGCGAACCGCAGATAGGTGTCGACGCTGGCCACGACGACCCGTATGTCGATCTTCAGGATCTCGATGCCGACCAGGGAGACGCGGACGAACGCGTCGATCACCAGGCCACGGTCGAGGACCAGTTCCAGTACGTCGTAGAGACCGCTGGAGCCGCCGCCGGAGGAGGCGGCCGGAACGGTCTGCGTGGGAACAACGGTCATGATGCTCGTTCTCCCTCTCTCGGGGGTGGGTCGGGGAGCGCGGCGCTCAGCGGCGGTCCGCACGCCCCCGCTCGTACCGGTGGGTGCGCCGGTGGCCGACGAGGTACCCGTCGGGGTCGACGTCGACCTCGTAGGACGCGAGCAGACTCATCGTGTCCGGGACGCGCCGCAGTTCGAGGACCTCCACGGTGAGGCGCCAGCCGCCGTCCTCGTTCCGCGCGCAGGCGCTCACGGTCTCGGCCGGCTGGTTCAGCAGCTCCGAGAGCTGCTCCCTCGCCGTCCGGCTCACCTCGGCGACCGGCGGCGGGCGCCGGGGCTCGGCGTCGGCCGCCTTGCCCTGCGACCGGCTGTTCGATGACTGGGCCACGATGCGCTCCTTTCTCGTGTCGGGGGGTGCTTTTCGGGCGAACGTTCCCGATCCGCCTGCCCGGCGCGCGCCACTCCACGCCCGCCCGGTCCCGGATTCCCGATCCCGGGTTCCCGGCCCGGATCCTCGGGCCCGGCTTCCGGTCCGGCCGCGGTTCCCCTCCCCGTACGTACGGGTGACGGGTAGCGGCGGCGGTCGCGGGAAGCCGCGCCATGTCCGCCCGATCAGGGGAACGGTTCACAGCGCGTCGCACCGGGGGGCCCGCGGGCCCGCCCGTACCGTGTGCGAAGTGGAGGCACTGACATGACAGCTCAGCCCGGCACCTACGAGTCGTACTGGATGGAGAGCGCACCGGGGACCGCGTATCCCGGCCCGACCGGTGACCTGGAGGTCGACGTCGCCGTCGTCGGCGCGGGTGTCGCCGGCATCTGCGTCGCCTGGGAGCTGGCCCGCCGGGGGCGGCGCGTCGCGCTCCTGGAAGCGGACCGCGTCGCGGCGGGTGTGACCGGATACACCACCGCGAAGCTCTCGGTCCAGCACGGCCTGGTCTACGCACGGCTGCGCGCGTCGCTCGGCGCCGAGGGCGCCCGGCTGTACGCGCGCTCCCAGCAGGAGGCCGTCGACCATGTGGGCCGGGTGGCGGCGGAGCTCGGGATCGACTGCGAGCTGGAGTCCGCGCCGAGCCATTTCTACACGGAACGGCCGGACGGCGTGGACGAGCTGCGGGAGGAGGCCGACGCGGCGCGCGAGGCGGGCCTGACGGCCTCCTTCGTCGAGGACACGGAGCTGCCGTTCCCGGTCGCCGGCGCGGTACGGGTGGAGGGGCAGGCACAGTTCCATCCGCGGAAGTACCTGCTCGCCCTGGTCGCCGACCTCGTCGAGCGGGGCGGCATCGTCCGCGAACGCACGCGGGTCGTCTCGCTGGACGAGGGCGAGCCCTGCCGGCTCACCACCGAGCAGGGCGCCGAGATCGTCGCCCGGGATGTCGTCGTGGCCACGCACTACCCCGTCTTCGACCGGGCGCTGCTGTTCTCCCGGCTCGAACCCCGCCGGGAACTCGTCGTCGCGGCGGACCTGCCCGCCGGCCGCGCCCCCGCCGGGACGTATCTGACGCACGAGCGGAACACCCGTTCCGTGCGCACCGCCCCGTACGGCGAGGGGCGGCGGCTGCTCATCGTCACCGGCGAGAGCTTCACTCCGGGCGACGGCGACGTGAGCGCGCGCTACGAGCGGCTCGCCGCCTGGACCTCGGAGCACTTCCCCGAGGCGCGCATCACGCACCGGTGGGCGGCCCAGGACAACTCGACCACGGACAAGGTGCCGTTCGTCGGGCGCTTCCACCCGGGCTCGCGGCATGTCCACGTGGCGACCGGTTTCGGCGGCTGGGGCATGAGCAACGGTGTCATGGCCGGCCGTCTGCTCGCGGCGCACATCGCGGGCGAGGAGCTGCCGTGGTCCGCGCTGTACGACCCGCGGCGCCTCCACATGCGTGAGGCGACCTCCCTGCTCAAGCTCCAGGGCTCGGTGCTCAAGCACTTCGTCGGGGACCGGCTCGCCTCCTCCCACGTGGACGACGTCGAGCAGATCCCGCCGGGGACGGGGGCCGTCGTACGGGTCGGCGGGCGGCGCTGCGCGGTCTACCGGGACGAGCAGGGGACGCCCCACTCCGTCTCGGCGCGCTGCACGCACCTGGGGTGCCTGGTGCACTTCAACGACGCCGAGCGGGCCTGGGAATGCCCCTGCCACGGCTCGCGGTTCGCCCCCGACGGCAGCGTGCTCCAGGGGCCCGCCGTCCGCCCGCTCGAACCCCGCCCCCTCCCCGAGTCCTCCTGACGGGGCCGGGCGACCGAGGGCCCCGGCCCCCGCCGGCCGGGCGCCGGGGGCCGGTTCCGAAATTTTTTCTCCCGGAGGCGAATCCTTTCCGAACCCGCCCGCCTCTTATGTGCGTACCGGCCGAACGGGCCGGCGGAACCGGGAGGAAACAGCAATGGTCACTGCCCTCGTCGTCGTGGGAGTCCTGCTCGTGGGCGCGTGTAGCTGGCACCTGATGCGGCGCTACAACAAGAGCCGCGGCTGAGCGGCGCCTGCGCGCGGGGCGCCTTCCCGGTATGAGTAGCACATGAACCCACGTTTCCCCTGGCCTGACGAGCGCCTGATCAAGGCCGCTCAGGACGGCGACGTCACGTCGCTCACCACCGTCGTCATGGAATCGCAGCCTCATGTGCGCAAGTTCGCCATATCGCTGTGCGCCTCGCCGCAGGACGCGGAGGACGCGGCGCAGGAGGCGCTGATCATCCTGTACCGGAAGATCGGCACCTTGCGGGCGACCGGCGCGCTCGCCTCGTGGATGTTCCGGATCGTGCGCAACGAGTGCCTCCGGCAGGTCCGGCTGCTCGTCTCGCGGAACGACGAGACGACGGCCGGGCCGGAGGCGTCCGCCGAACCGTCCGCCGAGGACGCGGTGCTGCACAGGCTGGAGGTGGAGCGGATCGCGGCCGCGGTCAGCGCCCTGCCCCGGGAGCAGCGACAGGTGCTCGTCATGCGGGACGTCCAGGGGCTGCCGGGCCGGACCGTCGCCCACGCGCTCGGCCTGAGCAACGCCGCGATGAAGTCGCGGCTGCACCGCGCGCGGGCCGCCCTGCGGGACGCGCTGGCGGTCCCCGACCAGACGCCCGACCGAGCCATCGACCCACCAGCCGGAGGAGACCCACGACCGTGAACATCGTGAAGCCCGCCCCAAGCACGAAAGACCTCATCACCGCGCCGTCCACGGCGCCCACGTCGGCGCCGGCCCAGGCGCCGGCCCAAGCACCGTCCCCGGCGCCCCGCTCCGCGTCGGCCCCGGCCTCGGCGCCGAACTTCGCCAGCAAGTCGGTCCCGCGCCATCTGGCGCGCGGCGCCATCGGTTTCGGGCTGATCATCGGCTCGATCGCCATGGTGCCGGTGGCCGGCCCCGCCACCCTGCTGGCGGCGCCGCTGGCCCTGATCGCCTTCCGGGGCTGCCCCACCTGCTGGATGGTCGGCCTGGTGCAGACCATCTCGCGCGGCCGTCTGGAGCGGCAGTGCGTGGACGGCGTCTGCACGCTCACCAAGGCGGACACGGCGGCCTGAATCGCGATCCGCGGCGCGGCCCGGTCCCCGCGGCGGCGAGCGCCGCGGGGAGCGGGCCGTTTCCGCGGCATTGACAGGACGGCGACGCGGACCGTCGACACTACTCCCCGGTTACCCGGAATATTCATTTCCGCATAGCAACTCCGTGCCGTGGCCATTGGTTTACGGAGCGCCGACTCGATGCTAGGGTCCGAATCGAATCAGGCTGGACCGCCGAGTCGGTCGCGCCGTTGGTTGTGCTTCACGGGGGGAGCAAGAAAACCATGATCCGCCATGCCCGGATTCAGGCAGCAGAATCGCCGTCAGGGCAGCCTGAGCAGAGAACCGATCGGCTCGACGACCGGAGCGGCCCGAGCGGCCCGAAAAACCTCATCGACCCGGACGACCGGACCGTGGCCGTCGTCGGACTTTCCTGTCGCTTTCCCGGTGGGGAGAGCGTCGCCGAATTCTGGGACCTCCTCAGCAACGGCCGTGACGCCATAGCCGAACCGCCCGCGGATCGCGCCCACCTCGCCTCCTTAGCCGATGGCTCTCCGCGCCCCGGCGGTTTTCTTCCCCGGGTCGACACCTTCGATGCCGAGTTCTTCGGAATCTCTCCGCGCGAAGCCGCCGCGACGGACCCGCAGCAGCGGCTCGTCCTGGAGCTGGCCTGGGAGGCGCTGGAGGACGCCGGCATCGTCCCGGCCACCCTCGCCGGCACCGCCACCGGCGTCTTCGTCGGCGCGATCGCCGACGACTACGCGGCCCTCACCCACGCCGCCGGCCCCGCCGCCACCTCCGCGCACACCGTGACCGGCCTGCACCGCGGCATCATCGCCAACCGGGTCTCCTACGCCTTGGGCCTGCGCGGCCCCAGCATGGTGGTCGACACCGCGCAGTCGTCGTCGCTGGTCGCGGTGCACCTCGCCTGCGAGAGCCTCCGCCGCGACGAGTCCGTCGTGGCCCTGGCGGGCGGTGTCAACCTCAACCTCGCGCCCGAGAGCACCCACGCCCTGGCGGCCTTCGGCAGCCTCTCCCCCGACAGCCGGTGCTTCGCGCTCGACGCCCGCGCGAACGGCTACGTCCGGGGCGAGGGCGGCGGTGTGGTGGCGCTCAAGCTCCTCAGCCGGGCCCTGGCCGACGGCGACCGCATCCACTGCGTCCTGCACGGCGGGGCCGTCGGCAGCGACGGCGCGAGCGAGACCCTTCCCACTCCCGACGGAAAAGCCCAGGAACGCGTCATACGCCAAGCCTGGGAAAACGCGCGAATACCGGTGAAACAAGCGCAGTATGTCGAGATCCACGGTTCGGGAACCAGGCTCGGCGACCCCATAGAAGCCTCGGCCGTGGGCGCCGTGTTCGCCTCCTCGCGCACCGATGAGAATCCCCTCGGTCTCGGCACGGTCAAGACCAACATAGGCCACCTCGAAGGCGCCGCCGGAATTGCCGGGCTCATCAAGACGATTCTCTGCATCAAAGAGCGGAAACTCGTCCCGACCCTGAACTACCGCACCCCCAATCCCCAGATTCCTTTCCACGATCTGCGGATCGCCGCCGTCACCGAAACCCAGCCATGGCCGAATCCCGACGGCCCGCTGATGGCCGGCGTGACATCCGTGGGAATGGGCGGTACGAACTGTCATATGGTGCTCGGCGAGTGGACGGGAAACACCACCGCCGGGGCCGCGGAGCCGGCCGGGGAAAATGCGGAACGCCCCGTGGAATCCGGCCCGTCCGACGCCGTCGCCTGGGTGGTGTCGGGGCGCGGGGAGAAGGCGCTGCGCGCCCAGGCCGCCCGGCTGCGCGAGAACCTGGCCACCCACCCGGACCTCGATGCCGCCGACGTCGCCCGGGCCCTCGCGCACGACCGCACCGCCTTCAGCCACCGGGCCGTCATCGTCGGCGCCGACCGCGACGACCTCCTGACCGCCCTGGACGCGATCGCCGAGGGCCGGGTCGCCCGGACCGCGGTCGAGGGCAGCAGCCACCAGGCCGTCCGCAAGGCCGTGTTCGTCTTCCCCGGCCAGGGCTCGCAGTGGGCCGGCATGGCCGCGGAACTCCTCGACAGCGCCCCCGTCTTCGCCCGGGTCGTCGAGGACTGCGAGCGCGCCCTGCGCCCGTACCGCGACTGGTCGCTGACCGACGTGCTGCGCGGCCGCTCCGGCGCGCCCGCCCTCGACCGCGACGACGTCGTGCAGCCCGCCCTCTGGGCCGTGATGGTCGGCCTCGCCGCCCTGTGGCGGGCGGCGGGCGTCGAACCGGCCGCCGTCGTCGGCCACTCGCAGGGCGAGATCGCCGCCGCGACGGTCTCCGGCGCCCTCACCCTCGACGACGCGGCCCGGCTGATCGCCGTACGCAGCGCCGCCCTCGGCACGCTCGCCGGGCGCGGCGGCGGCATGCTCACCGTGTCGCTGCCCGCCGACCGGGTGCGCGCGGACCTCGCCGCCTTCCCACGACTGAGCGTGGCCGCCGTCAACTCCCCCGGCATGACGGTGGTGGCCGGTGACGGCGCCGACCTGGACGCGCTCGCCGCCCGGTACGGCGCGGACGTCCGCACCCGCCGCGTCCCGGTCGCCTACGCCTCCCACAGCCCGCACGTCGACGCCGTACGGGACACGCTGCCGGCGGAGCTCGCCGGGATCACGCCGCGCGCCGGAAGCGTGCCGCTGCACTCCACGGTGACGGCGACGGCGCTGGACGGCTCCGAGCTCGACGTCGACTACTGGTACCGCAACCTGCGGGAACCGGTGCGGTTCGAGCCGGCCGTACGGGCGCTGCTCGACGCGGGACACGAGCTGTTCATCGAGATGAGCCCGCACCCCGTGCTCGCCCTCGCCGTGCAGCAGACCGCCGAGGCCGCGGACCTGCCGGTCGCCGCCCTGGGCACGCTGCGCCGCGACGAGGGCGGCCGGCAGCGGCTGCTGCTGGCGTTCGGCGAGGCGTTCTGCCACGGCGCGGAGGTGGACTGGTCCGCCGTCCTGCCGGCCGGCACCGGCCGCCGCGTCGCACTGCCGACGTACGCCTTCCAGCGCCGCCGCCACTGGATCACCGCACAGCCCGAGGCCGTACCGTCACCCGCCCTGCCGCCGCATGTCGCCCCGACGGAGGCGGTGTCGGCCGCGCAGACCGCGGTTCTTCCGGAGCCGGAAGGGGACGGCCTCGGGCTCGGTGTCGACCCCGGCCTCGGGCCGAGCCGGTCGCTGAGCGGCCCGGCCGCCCTGGAGCTCGTGCGGGCGCACACCGCCGCCGTGCTCGGCTACGACTCCGCCGCCGAGATCGAGCCCCGGCGGACGTTCAAGGAGCTGGGCATCGACTCGGCCATGGTCGTCATGCTGCGCAACCGGCTCGTCGCCGCCACCGGGCGCAAGCTGCCCACCACGGTCGTCTACGACCACCCGAGCCCCGCCGCGCTGGCCGCGCTGCTCGCCGACACACAGCAGGACGCGACGGCCCCCGAGGCCCGCGCCGAGCAGGACGACCCCGTCGTGATCGTCGGCATGGGATGCCGCTTCCCGGGCGGGGTGGACTCGCCCGAGGCGCTGTGGCGCGTGGTCGCCGAGCAGCGGGACGTGATCTCCGGTTTCCCCGCCGACCGTGGCTGGGACCTCGACGGCCTCTACCACCCCGACCCGGCCCATGTGGGCACCACTTATGTACGCAACGGTGGATTCCTCGACGGGGCAGCCGAGTTCGACGCCGAGCTGTTCGGGATCTCACCGCGCGAGGCGCTGGCGATGGACCCGCAGCAGCGCGCCTTCCTGGAAGTGTGCTGGGAGGCCCTGGAGCGGGCGGGCATCGCGCCCGATTCCCTGAGGGGCAGCCAGACCGGGGTGTTCGCCGGAATCATGGCCCAGGAGTACGGGCCGCGGCTGGGCGAGGCGGGCGCGGGCGCCGCCGGATTCGGCCTGACCGGCACGACGACGAGCGTGGCCTCGGGTCGCGTCGCCTACACGCTCGGGTTGCAGGGACCGGCCCTGACCGTGGACACCGCGTGCTCGTCGTCCCTGGTAGCCCTGCATCTGGCGGTGCGGGCTCTGCGGTCCGGTGAATGCTCACTGGCCTTGGCCGGTGGCGTCACCATCATGTCGACACCCGGCATCTTCGTGGAGTTCTCGCGTCAGCGCGGGCTCGCGGAGGACGGACGCTGCAAGTCCTTCTCGGCGGACGCCGACGGCACCGCCTGGGCCGAAGGCGTGGGCGTCCTCGTCGTGGAACGGCTCTCCGACGCACGACGCCTCGGACACCAGGTCCTCGCCGTGGTCGCCGGCACCGCCGTCAACCAGGACGGCGCGTCCAACGGACTGACCGCACCCAGCGGACCGGCCCAGGAGCGGGTCATCCGCGCCGCCGTCGAAGACGCCGGCGTGTCGTTCGCCGGAGTCGACGCCGTCGAGGCACATGGCACCGGCACCGTGCTGGGTGACCCGATCGAGGCACAGGCACTGCTCGCCACCTACGGCAGGGAACGCGGCGACCGACCGCTGCTGCTCGGGTCGCTCAAATCCAACCTCGGGCACGCCCAAGCGGCCGCCGGGGTCGGTGGCGTCATCAAAATGGTCATGGCCCTGCGCAACGGGGAACTGCCCGCCACCCTCAACGTCACCAAGCCCAGCGAGCTCGTGGACTGGGCATCGGGAGGCGTCGAGATCCTGACCGAGCCACGCCCCTGGCCGGCCGGCGACGACCGCGTCCGCCGGGCAGGAGTCTCCTCCTTCGGCATCAGCGGCACCAACGCCCACGTCATCCTCGCCGAGGCACCGGCCGGTCCGGCAGCCCAGGATGCCACGCCGTCCGGCGACGGTTCCACGCCCGTGTGGGTGCTGTCCGGCCGTACGGAACCGGCGCTTCGCGCCCAGGCCACCGCGCTCCTCGGCGCGCTGGACGCCCTCGGCCCCGAGGTGTCCGACCGTGAGCTCGGTCGTGCCCTGGCCACCACCCGGGCCGCGCTCGACCATCGCGCGGCCGTCGTCGCCGAGGACCGCGCGGAGGCCGTGGCGGCGCTGACCGCGCTCGGCCACGGGGAACCGCACGCCGCGCTCACCGTCGGCACGGCACGCCCGGACGACGGGCTCGCCTACCTCTTCACCGGGCAGGGCAGCCAACGCGTCGGCATGGGGCGTGAGTTGTACGCGTCCGAGCCCGTCTTCTCCGCCGCTCTGGACGCGGTGTGCCGGGAGCTCGACGCCTGTCGCGCCTCCGTGCCCGGCTCGCCGCCGATCCGCGAGGTGATGTTCCACGACGCCGAGGCGCTCGACCGGACCGAGAACACCCAGAGTGCCCTCTTCGCCCTCCAGGTCGCGCTGTTCCGGCTGCTCGAACACCGTGGACTGGCTCCGGACGCCGTACTGGGCCATTCCATCGGCGAGTTCGCCGCCGCCCATGTCGCCGGGATCCTGAGCCTGCCGGACGCCTGCGCCCTGGTCACGGCGCGCGGCCGGCTCATGCAGGCCCTGCCGCCCGGCGGCGCGATGATGGCCGTCCAGGCATCACAGGACGAGGTCCGCGCGCTGCTGGAAGGACGCGAGCACGAGCTGAGCATCGCCGCCGTCAACGGCCCCCTGGCCGTCGTCGTCTCCGGTGACGTCGAGGCCGTCGAAGAGGTCGCCGCCGTGTTCGCCGCCGACGGCCGCAAGACCCGCCGGCTGGTCGTCAGTCACGCCTTCCACTCCCACCGCATGGACGGGATGCTGGACGCGTTCGCCGCCGTGACCGAGGGCATCCGGTACGCGGAGCCGCGTATCACCATGGTGTCCACCGTCACCGGCCGCCCGGTCGAGGTCACCGCCGACTACTGGGTCCGGCAGGTGCGCCGCGAGGTGCGGATGTCCGACGGTCTGACCGCGCTCCACGAGCTCGGGATCCGGACCTTCCTCGAACTGGGCCCCGACGGTGTGCTGTCGGCCCTGGGACAGGACTGTCTGGACGACGACGCGTCGGTCTTCGTGCCCGTCCTGCGCCGTGGCCGGTCCGAGCGACGCTCCCTGTCCGCCGCGCTCGGCGCCCTCCACGTCCGCGGCCGCGGCCCGGACTGGACCGCCGTGTTCGGCCCCGGGCGGAGGCCCGGCCTGCCCACGTACGCCTTCCAGCGGGAGCGCTACTGGCTGACCGCGCGCGGTACGGAGGGGGCGGCCGGCCACCCGCTGCTCGGCCCCGCCGTCGAGCTCGCCGAATCCGGTCAGGTCGTGCTGACCGCCCGGCTCGGCCGCCGTACCCACCCCTGGCTCGCCGACCACGCCGTCCTCGGCTCGGTGCTGCTGCCCGGCACCGCCTTCCTCGAACTCGCCGCCCACGCCGGCGCGCAGACCGGCACGCCCCGGGTCGCCGAACTCACGCTGCTCGCTCCGCTGGTGATCCCGGCGGACGGCCGCACCGAGGTGCAGGTCGTCGTGGCCGCCCCGGGCGACGACGGTCAGCGGGCACTGACCGTGCACGCGCGCACCGAGACGCCGGACGGGGCCGCCGAGCCGTGGACCCTGCACGCCACCGGCGCCCTCGCCCCGCACGACGGAGCGACCCCCACCTCCACCTCCACCTCCACCGCGGGCCGTCTCGGCGCCGACGCCGAACCCCTGGCCGTCGAGGGCTGCTACGACGAGCTGGCCGCCGCGGGCTACGCATACGGCCCGGTCTTCCAGGGCCTGCGCGCGGCGTGGCGGCAGGGCGCGGACCTGCTCGCCGAGGTCGCCCTGCCGTCGTCCGTCACCGACGCGGCCTCCTACGGGCTGCACCCGGCGCTGCTCGACGCGGCCCTGCACCCGATCGTGCTGGCCGCGCTGGGCGACGGCGACCGGCGTCTGCTGCCCTTCTCCTGGCGCGGCGTGACCGTCCACCAGCCCGGCGCCCGCGCCGCGCGGGTCCTCCTCGCCGCCACCGGACCGGACGCGGTGTCGCTGACCCTCCTGGACGAGTCCCGGGCGGTGATCGCCGAGGTCGAGGAGCTGGTCCTGCGCCCGGTGAGCGACGACGCGGCCGTGCCTCGGTCGCTGCACCGCCTGGACTGGAAGCCGGCCCTGGGTACGGGCCCGGACACGGGTGCGGACACGCGTACGGGCGCGGACACGGGTGCGGGCGCGGACACGGGTGCGGGTACGGACACGCGTACGGGCACGGGCACGGGCGCGGGCCCGGGCGCGGAGACGAGCATGCCCGCGGTCGCCACCCTCGGCTCCGCCGACCTGGGCGTGGGCCCGCGGTACGACGATCTCGCGGACCTGGGCCGCGCTCTCGACGCGGGGCTTCCCGCTCCCGCCGCGGTCCTGGCACCGCTCGCGGACCTCGGGCGGAGCGGGGCTCCTGGAGAGCTCGGGAGCCTCGGGGACGGCCCGGCGACGGGCGACGGCCGGCCGGCCGTGCACCGGGCGCTCGCGCTGCTCCAGGAGTGGCTGGCCGACGACCGGCTCGCCGACTCACGGCTGGTGCTCGTCACCCGTGCGGCGGTGGCCACGGCACCGGACGCCGACGTGGATCCCGACGGCGCGGCCGTATGGGGTCTGGCCCGCTCGGCGCAGACCGAGAACCCGGGCCGGGTGGGGCTCCTCGACGTGGAGTCGGCCACCGACTGCCGTACCGCACTGCCGCTGGTCGGCGACGAGCCGCAACTCGCCGTCCGCGAGGCGGGGTTGCTCGTGCCGAGGCTCGTCCGGGCGACGGCGGACGGCACGCTGGTGCCCCCGGCCGGAGCATCGGCCTGGCGACTCGCCGTACGCGACCGCGGAACGCTGGACCACCTGGCGCTCGAACCCTGCCCTGAGGCCCTCGCCCCGCTGGGCGACGGCGAGATACGCGTCGCCGTCCGCGCCGCGGGCGTCAACT
The DNA here is from genome assembly GCF_040612775.1 of Streptomyces sp. NPDC006339. NCBI lineage: Bacteria > Bacillati > Actinomycetota > Actinomycetes > Kitasatosporales > Streptomycetaceae > Streptomyces > Streptomyces sp. NPDC006339. Next base: position 5,171 of record NZ_JBEXQW010000048.1, on the reverse strand, counting down.
TCCGCGACGTCCTGAACACCCTCGGCCTGTACCCGGGCGATCCCGGCCTGCTGGGCCTCGAAGGGGCCGGTGTGGTCACCGAGGTCGGGCCGGGCGTCACCGGTCTCGCCGTCGGCGACCGGGTCATGGGCCTGTTCTCCGGGGCGTTCGGCCCGGTGGCGGTCACCGACCACCGGCGGGTCGCCGTGATGCCCGCGGACTGGACATACGCCCAGGCCGCGTCCGCGCCCATCGTGTTCCTCACCGCCTACCACGCCCTGGTCGACCTCGCCGGCCTGACCGCCGGCGAGCGCGTCCTGATCCACGCGGCGGCGGGCGGTGTCGGCATGGCCGCCGTCCAGTTGGCGCGGCATCTCGGCGCCGAGGTCTACGGCACGGCGGGCCCCGGCAAATGGGAGGCGCTGGGCGCCCTCGGTCTGGGCGGAGCGCACCTGGCGTCGTCCCGCACGCTGGACTTCGAGACCGCGTTCGGCGCGGCCACCGGAGACCGCGGCATGGACGTCGTCCTGAACTCCCTCGCCGGTGAGTTCGTGGACGCCTCCCTGCGGCTGCTGCCGCGCGGCGGCCGCTTCGTGGAGATGGGCAAGACCGATCTCCGGGACCCGGCGCTGGTCGCGGCCGACCACCCCGGTGTGGACTACCGCTTCTTCGACCTGCTCCAGGAGCCGACCGAGCGGATCGCCGAGATGCTCACGGCCGTCCTGCGGTTGCTGTCGTCGGGGGCGCTCAGCCCGCTGCCGCTGCGCACGTGGGACGTCCGCCGGGCACCGGAGGCGTTCCGGTACGTCAGCCAGGCCCGGCACGTCGGGAAGGTCGTCCTCACGCTGCCTCCCGCCCTCGACCCGGACGGCACGGTCCTGGTCACCGGGGCCACCGGCGCCCTCGGCGGACTGGTCGCACGCCATCTGGTGAGCGAGCACGGCGCCCGGCGGCTGCTGCTCGTCAGCCGGCGCGGTGCCGACGCGCCCGGTGCCGCCGAACTGGCCGCCGAGCTGGACGCGTTGGGGGCGAGGGTCACGCTGGCCGCGTGTGACACCGCCGACCGCGACGCGCTCGCGGAGCTGCTGACCGGGGTACGGCTCACCGCCGTCGTGCACGCCGCGGGTGTGCTCGACGACGGTGTGATCACCGCGCTCACCCCCGAGCGCCTCGACACGGTGCTCGCCGCGAAGGCCACGGCCGCCCGGAACCTGCACGAACTGACGGCCAATCAGGACCTCGCCGCCTTCGTCCTCTTCTCCTCCGTCATGGGTGTCATCGGCGGCGCCGGCCAGGGCAACTACGCCGCGGCCAACGCCTACCTGGACGCCCTGGCCCAGCACCGCAGGGCGCGGCACCTGCCGGGGCTCTCGCTGGCCTGGGGGATGTGGGCGGACACCGCCGGGCGGCCGGGGGCCGCCGGAATGGCGGGCGCGCTGTCCGAAGCGGACCGGGTGCGCATCGCCAGGACCGGCCTCGCCCCCATCGACCGGGCCGAGGGCCTGGCCCTGCTCGACGCCGCGCTGCGCCGGGACACCGCCGTGCTCGTGCCCGCACCCATCGACCGGGCCGCACTGGGCGCGCTCGGTTCCCAGCTTCCCGCCGTTCTACGGGATCTGGCCCCGGCCGCACCGCGACCGGCCCAGGACCCGGCCACCGCCACCGCCACCGCCGCCGCTTCGACGACCGAGACTCTGCGCGACCGGCTCGCCGTGCTGAGCCCGGCCGAGCGGGAGGAACTGCTGCTGGACCTCGTCCGGGTGCAGACCGCCGCCGTGCTCGGTCGGTCGTCGGCGGCCGGCCTTCCCGCCGACCGGTCCTTCAAGGACCTGGGCTGCGACTCGCTCACGCTCGTGGAACTGCGTAACAGGCTGCAGACCAGCGCCGGTCTGCGACTGCCTGCCACCTTCCTCTTCAACTACCCGACCCCGCAGGCGGTCGTGGCCCACCTGAACACCGAACTGGCCCCGGCGGAAGCGGAGTCCGTCGACTCCGCCGACTCCGCCGACTCGGCCGACGCGAGGACCTCATCCGCCCTGGTCGAACTCGACCGGCTGGAAGCGACCCTCGCCGGGCTGCCGGGGGACACTCAGGACGAACTCAGGGTCGAGATCGTCCAAAGGCTCCAGGCACTCGTGGCCCGGGTACCGGCTCAGCGGACCCGGTCCGACATCGGCGACGGCGCCGGCAGCGGGGACGCGGGCCGTGACGGTGGTAGCGACGGTGCCGACGACGATCTGAGCGCACGGGTCCAGTCGGCCTCGGTCGACGAACTCCTCGCCTTCATCGACGCCGAACTCTGAGCCACGGGCCCGCGCCGCCGGACCTCCCTTCCCTCCTTCCGCCCACTCTCCTCAACTCATCTGCTCACAGGTCACAGCTCACAGCTCACAGCTCAGCCGGTGCACTGCGCGCGGCCCCTGGGGGACGTCCTTCGGGTACGTCCCCCGGGCAGCCGCGCCCGGGCCGCGCCCGCGCACGACTTCACGACGCCTTCGGGGGGCATCTCCACCATGACGACAACGGACAACGACAAACTCGTCGACTACCTCAAGCGACTCACCGTCGACCTCCACCAGTCCCGTCAGCGGGTCCGTGAGCTGGAGGCGGGCGAACGGGAGGCGGGCAACGACGATCCGATCGTGATCGTCGGCATCGGCTGCCGCTTCCCGGGCGGGGTGGACTCGCCCGAGGCACTGTGGCGCGTGGTCGCCGAGCAGCGGGACGTGATCTCGGGCTTCCCGGCCGATCGTGGCTGGGACCTCGACGGCCTCTACCACCCCGACCCGGACCACTCCGGCACGACGTATGTCCGCAACGGCGGATTCCTCCACGAAGCGGCCGAGTTCGATCCCGCCTTCTTCGGGATCTCGCCGCGCGAGGCCCTGGCGATGGACCCGCAGCAGCGTCTGCTCCTCGAAGTGTCCTGGGAGGCCCTGGAGCGAGCCGGCATCACGCCGAAATCCCTGCACGGGACGTCGACGGGCGTCTTCCTGGGTGCGATCGCCCAGGAGTACGGTCCGCGGCTGGGCGAGGCGGACGCGGGCGCCGCCGGGTTCGGCCTGACCGGCACGACGACGAGCGTGGCCTCGGGTCGCGTCGCCTACACGCTCGGGTTGCAGGGACCGGCCCTGACCGTGGACACCGCGTGCTCGTCGTCCCTGGTCGCCCTGCATCTGGCGGTGCGGGCTCTGCGATCCGGTGAATGCTCCCTCGCCCTGGCCGGTGGCGTCACCATCATGTCGACACCCGGCATCTTCGTGGAGTTCTCGCGCCAGCGCGGACTCGCAGAAGACGGACGCTGCAAGTCCTTCTCGGCGGACGCCGACGGCACCGCCTGGGCCGAGGGCGTGGGCGTCCTCGTCGTGGAACGGCTCTCCGACGCACGACGCCTCGGACACCAGGTCCTCGCCGTGGTCGCCGGCACGGCGGTCAACCAGGACGGCGCGTCCAACGGGCTCACCGCACCCAGCGGGCCCGCTCAGGAGCGGGTCATCCGCGCCGCCGTCGAAGACGCGGGGGTGTCGTTCTCGGGGGTCGACGCCGTCGAGGCCCACGGTACGGGGACGGTCCTGGGCGACCCGATCGAGGCGCAGGCCCTGCTCGCCACCTACGGCAGCGAGCGCGATGGCCGGCCGCTGCTGCTCGGCTCGCTGAAGTCCAACCTCGGGCACGCGCAGGCGGCCGCCGGTGTCGGCGGCGTCATCAAGATGGTCATGGCGCTGCGCAACGGCGAACTTCCCGCCACGCTCAACGTCACCAAGCCCAGCGAGCTCGTGGACTGGGCATCGGGGGGCGTCGAGATTCTGACCGAGCCGCGCCCCTGGCCCTCCGGCGACGACCGCGTCCGCCGGGCCGGAGTCTCCTCCTTCGGCATCAGCGGCACCAACGCCCACGTCATCCTGGCGGAAGCCCCCATCGAGCCGTCGGTCGAGGACGCCACGGCGCCCGACGACGCCGGCCGCCTGGACGGCAGCACCCTGCCGTGGGTGGTGTCGGCGCGTTCCGCCGGTGCGCTGGCCGAGGCTGCGGGCCAGTTGGCGGCGTATGTACGGGAGCGGCCCGAGCTCCGCCCGGCCGATGTGGCGTACTCCCTGGCCACCGGCCGGTCCGCCTTCGAGTCGAGGGCCGTCGTGCCCGGTACCGACGGGCGCGACGGGCTGCTCGCCGGCCTGGACGCGCTGGCCTCCGGCGAGGCCGAGGGCCGGCATGGGGTGTCCTCTTCCCGTGCGGTGTTCGTGTTCCCGGGGCAGGGTTCCCAGTGGGCCGGCATGGCCACCGAACTCCTCGACACCTCCCCCGAGTTCGCCCGCGTCATCGCCGAATGCGAGACCGCCCTCGCCCCCTACGTCGACTGGTCCCTCACCGCCGTACTCCGCGGCGGGAACGACGCACCTGGATTCGACCGCGTCGACGTCGTCCAGCCCGCGTCCTGGGCCATGATGCTCGGCCTCGCCGCACTCTGGCAGACCAGCGGCATCACACCCACCGCCGTCGTCGGACACTCCCAAGGAGAAATCGCCGCAGCCGTCGTCGCAGGCGGCCTCAGCCTCGAAGACGGAGCCCGCGTCGTCGCCCTCCGCTCCCGCGCACTCCGCGTCCTGTCCGGAGGCGGCGGAATGGCCTGGCTCAGCCTCCCCGAAGCTGAGGCGGAGGAACTTCTCACTTCCTGGCCGGGGAAGATCTCCGTCGCCGCCGTCAACGGCCCCTCCTCCACCGTCGTCGCCGGCCACCCCCACGCCCTCGACGAACTCCTCACCCACTGCGAAACCAACGGCATATGGGCCCGACGCATCCCCGTCGACTACGCCTCCCACTCCCCCCACGTCGACGAAATCCGCGACACCCTCGCCCACGACCTGCGCGACATCACCCCGCGCCCCGGCCGCATCGCCTTCCACTCCACCGTCACCGGCGAAGCCCTCGACACCACCCAACTCGACGCCGACTACTGGTTCCGCAACCTCCGCAGCAAAGTCCGCCTCGCCGACACCATCACCCAACTCGCCACCCCCGACACCCTCTTCATCGAAGTCAGCGCCCACCCCGTCCTCGCCACCGGCATCACGGAGACGCTGGAGTCGCTCGACAGCACCGGCGCCGTCGTCCCCACCCTCCACCGCAACGCCGGCAGCCTCCACCACTTCATCGAATCCACCGCACACGCCTGGACCCACGGCACCACCCCCCAC
>NZ_JBEXQW010000047.1:0-58807 GCF_040612775.1 Streptomyces sp. NPDC006339 | reverse complement strand
CGGCCGAGCACCTCGTCGGTCGCCCGCCACACCTCGCCCATGCCGCCACGCCCGACGCACACATGGAGCCGATATCGGTCCGCGACCAGCACCAGGGCCTTCGCCGGGCGGGCTCCAAGGGCTACGGCTGTCCTCGCCGTCGATCACGTTGCGGAACCAGCCGCGCTCGACCTCGGCGGCGTGTCGCACCAGGCGAGCAGGGAGAGTCCGGAAGGGTCATGCGGGCATCGTGCCGGTGGCCAGGACCGGCGGCCGCGGATTGTTTCGGGACCGGCACCGAGTCGGTCCGTGCGGTCAGGATCCGGAGCGTACGGCGTAGTCGCCGAAGCCCACCCAGTCCAGCAGTTCGCACGGTTCGTCGCCGACCACCCAGGCGTCGTGCCCCGGCTGGACCTCGTAGAAGTCGCCGGGTCCGATCTCGCCCTCCTCGCCGCCGCCGTCCATGACGACGTGCAGCCGGCCGCTGACGACGTATCCGACGTGGTGCGCCTGGCAACTGTCGGTGCCGGCGATGGGCTTCACGTGCTCGGTCCACCGCCAGCCGGGTTCGAACACGGCCTTTCCGACCTGTCCTTTGTCCGTGTTGAGCAGGTCCAGCCTGCCCTTGCCGCCCTCGAAGGGGCGGGTCTCGTCTGCCGAGTCGAAACTCCTGGAAACGATTGCGGCCATCGTCGTCCGCCTCCCGGCGGTGGAACGTGCGACCCCCGAGTCCACTTCCAGGCTACGCCGCGGGGCCCGCCCCGCACCTCCCCCCACCGACCGTAAACCGCGTTGCCGAAGAAGATCGGCACGGGTTAGCTTGACCGTATGACTGCCGGGTCGGCCGTGGGCCGTGATCGAGAGAGGCGCCCGGCCGTGGCGTGAGCGCCCCGGGTCGCCGGGCGCGGGGTCCGCCGCGGTCGTCCGCCCCCGTACCGCCGTCGTGCGGACGGGAAGCCGGAAGACATCAGCGCCTGCCCCGCGAAAGGACCCCCCGTGGCCGTCGAGCTCAACCACACCGTCGTCTACTCCCGTGACAAGCGGGTCTCCGCCGAGTTCCTGGCCGAGGTGCTCGGCCTGGCCGTCGGTGCCCCCTTCGGGCCCTTCCTGCCGGTGGACACCGGCAACGGCGTCACCCTCGACTACTACGACGCCGAGGACGCCTCCTTCACCCCCACCCACTACGCGTTCCTCGTTCCCGACGAGGAGTTCGACGTGATGATCGACCGCCTGGAGCGGATGCGCGTGACGTACTACGCGGATCCGAGCCACACCGAGCCGGGGAGGATCAACCGGCTCTTCGGTGGCCGCGGCGCCTACTTCGACGATCCGTCGGGGCACAACATGGAGATCATGACCCGCCCGTACGCCCGCGCCTGATCGATCACACTGAACTTTTGTTGAACCCACGGTGGATTTGGCGATTCCGTGCATATCCCGAAGGGGTTTTCTGTATGGATCCCCTATCGGACACATCTACACATAAAGGCCAGATAAGAGCACAATGAAACCGCGGTATCGATGCCGCGAGCGCGGTCAGACACGCTAGACGCCAGAAGGAGGCGAGTCACATGGCCGACGTCTCTCACCGTCCCGGTGATATCAGGGGACACCCCGACGCCGGAGAAATGCGGGACCGTTATGCCCGCATGCTCCAGACCCGAGGTGTGGCGGCGGTCGAGGAACTGGTGATCCTCGGCGGAATCTACGCCGCCGTCTCCGCATGGACGGTCCACTTCTCCGCCGCGAAGCCGGAACTCGCGATCAGCAACCTGATCGTCGGCGTCACCATCGCGGCCCTCGGACTGTGCATGTCGATGGCTCCGGAGCGGTCACAGGACCTGAACTTCGTGGTCCTGCTGCTCGGTGCGTGGCTGATCGTCTCCCCGTGGGTGGTCTCCCGGGACGCCGGTACCGGCGCGATCCTCAGCAATGTCATCACCGGCGCCTGCGTCTGTCTGCTCGCCCTGGTGGCCGGCGGACTCCTCATCAGCAAGAGCAGGAGAAGGACATAGCGGTCTGATCCTCTCCCGTCCTCTCCGATCCCCTCAGGAACGGCGTCGCCCCCTCGCACGAGGAGGCGACGCCGTTCACTTTCGTCCCGCCAAGGTCTGTGAACGGCCACTGCCAGGTAACGAATTGACCCACGCCGTTTCAGCCACATAAGTTCTGCGTAAGCCTTGCTCCACAGGGACAGGCTCCCACTCACAACCCAGTCCTTGGGGGGACGAAGTGAACTGGTACCTCGACGTTCTCAAGAAGTACGCCGTATTCAGCGGTCGCGCGCGCCGCAAGGAATACTGGATGTACACGCTGTTCAACGTCATCGCGCTGATCATTGTGGCCGTCATCGACCAGGCCATCAGCACCTACCCGCTGCTGTACGGCATCTACGCGCTGGCCACCTTCCTGCCGAGCCTGGGCGTCACCGTCCGGCGTCTGCACGACACCGGCCGCTCCGGCTGGTGGATCCTCATCTCCCTGGTGCCGCTCGTCGGCGGCATCATCCTGCTGGTGTTCCTCGCCAGCGACGGTGAGGCCCAGCAGAACGCCCACGGCCCGAACCCGAAGCTCGCCCCGGCCTACTGACGGTCGGCCGGCAGCGCACCGGCACACGCGGGAAGCCCCCGGAAGGTCCGCCTTCCGGGGGCTTTCCGCGTCCCCGGCATCCCCCGCGTCCCCGGCATCCCCCGCGTCCTCGGCGTGCCCGGCCCAGTCCGGGGCAAGGGCCGGGGCCGGGGGCTCCCGTACAGAGCCGGTACGGCACAATCGCCGGCCCCCGCTTGTGCAGGGCGGCACACGACCCGCCCCCGTCGCCCCGCCTAGCCTCGCCGAAACGGAGCGCGACAGCACGAACGAGGGGCGGTACACCGGTGAACTGGCTCATCCACGACTACCGCGAGAGCGATCTCGCCGCGGTCGTCCATCTGATCGACACCACGGCCGGACTCGGCCAGGAGTCGGTCTTCTCGCTCGCCGAGTGCATCGGCGCCCTCACCTCCCGGCAGCCGGCCGTCGTCGCCGTCCACCAGGGCGCGCCCATCGGCGCCGCGCTCGCCTGCGTCGCCGGCGAGCGGGCCTGGGTGATGCGGATCGCGATCTCGTCGGCATGGCGCGGCCGTGGCCTCGCGAGCGCCCTCCTGGTGGAACTGGAACGGCGGCTGGTCGCCGCGCGGGTCGCCCGGATCGCCTATGTGCTGCCCGAGGAGGAACTCCTCGGCGAAGGACTGCTCAACGCCGGATACACCCGGCAGCCCGCGGTCGCCTACTTCGAGAAGGTCGAGCCGCTGCACGGCCCGGCCGCCGGCCTCCTCGACGACCTCGGCGGACGGGTCCTGCCCACCGACCTGTGGGCCAAGGTGGCCGGCATGGAACGGGAGAAGGACCTGATCGAACGGCGTGTCGTCCTTCCGCTGGCCGAGCCCGAGCGCGCCGCACGGCACGGGGTGCGCCCGCCGCGCGCCATCGGCCTGTTCGGGCCGCCCGGCACCGGCAAGACGACGTTCGCCCGGGCCATCGCCTCGCGGCTCGGCTGGCCGTTCGTCGAGATCCTGCCGTCCCGCCTCGCCGACGGCGGCAACCTGGCGGCGGCGCTGCGCTCCGCGTTCGCACGGATCGCCGAGCTCGAGCGGGTGCTCGTCTTCATCGACGAGGTCGAGGAGATCGCGCCCGTACGGGCCGAACCGGTGCAGCCGGGCGGCATGCACGGCGTGACCAACGAACTGCTCAAGCTCATCCCCCGGTTCCGGGAGCGGGACGAACGGCTCCTCGTCTGCGCCACCAACTCCATCCGCTCCCTCGACCCCGCCTTCCTGCGCCCGGGCCGCTTCGACTACCTCATCCCCATCGGTACGCCGGACAAGGGCGCCCGGGCCGCGATCTGGTCGCGCTACACCGACGCCCGGCCGGACGTCGACGTGGACGCGCTCGTCGCGGCGAGCGATCTGTTCACCCCGGCCGACATCGAGCACGCGGCGCGGATCGCCGCCCAGAACTCCTTCGAACGGGACCTGGTCGCGGTCGGCGGCCGCGCCGCGGAGGGGCCCGGGGCCGCGCCCGGTGCGACCACCGCGGACTACCTCGACGCGATCGGCCAGTGCCGGCCGACCGTGACGCCCGCGCTGATCGAGCAGTTCGAATCGGACATCACGACCCACGCCCGCCTCTGATCCGCCCGGCGGTCCCGCCACCGGGCCCGCCCGTCGCACCCGGCCCACCCGTCGCTCCTCAACTCCACGGCCGCCTCAGGCCCTAGGGTGATCCAGGGAACGGTGGGACGGTCGGGGAGGATGTGCCGGGTGGAGACGATCGAGGGACTCGCGGTCATGGCGTTCGCGGACGGCCAGGAGTTGGAGGCGTGGCTGGAGGAGCACCACGGTGACACGCCGGGCATCTGGCTGCTGCTCGGCCGTCGCGGCTCCGACCTCCCCTCCCCCAGCGCGGACGAGATCCTCGACGCCACACTCGCCTTCGGCTGGATCACCGGCAAGCGCAAGGCCCGCGACGAGCGCTCCTACGTGCAGAAGATCACCCCGCGCCGGCCCCGCAGCCTGTGGTCGCAGGTCAACGTCCGCCAGGTCGAGGCGCTCCTCGCGGCGGGCCGGATGCGGGAGCCGGGGCTGGCCGAGGTACGGGCGGCGCAGGCGGACGGGCGCTGGGAGCAGGCGTATCCCTCGCAGCGGGACGCGACCGTACCGGACGACCTCGCCGCCGCGCTGGCGGCGGATCCGCGGGCGGCCTCCGCCTTCGAGGCGCTGGGGAAGACCGACCGCTACCTGATCATCCTGAGCCTGTGGCAGGCCCGCACGGCGAAGACCCGGCAGGCCCGCCTCGAACGGGCGGTCGCGGCACTCGCCGAGGGCGAGCGGAAGGACTGAACGGGGGGCGGGCCGGGGCCGGTTGGACGTACGGGGTCCCGGGGCCTGCCTGGTCGGAGGGGCCGGTTCCGGGTCCGGAGTCGGGTACCGCCTCCCGGCCGTCAGTCGGCGCGGCGGCGCTGCCGCCGGTAGAGCACCTGGTGGGCGTCCCACTCCACGAAGGACTCCGCATGGCCCATGCCGACGGCCTCCAGAAGCCGGCGCGAGCGGACGTTCGCCTCCTGGGTGACCGCGACGACCACCGGCACCTCCTCCAGGGCCCGCTCCACGGCCGCGGCGACCGCCTCGCGCGCGTAGCCCCGCCCCCAGTGTTCGGGCAGGAACTGGTAGGAGACCTCCGTCTCCCCGTTCCGCGCCGCCTTCTCCACGGTGACCAGGCCGAGCAGCACGCCGTCGGAGGCCCGTTCGACGGCGTGGACGCCGGGCGCGCCGACGATCCGCCGCTGCCGGATGCGGATGACGGACTCGACGACCGGGCCGCCGAGATGACGCCGTACGTCCGGGTCGGTCCACAGCCGCGTCACCGCCGGGATGTCCCCGCCGCGTACGGGGCGGAGCACGAGCCGGTCGGTGAGGAGCGGCGCCGAGGGTGCGGAGGGGGCGGCGCCGGGGGTGGTCGGGTCGGTGCCGGGCGTCGTCGGGGCCATACGCCGATGATGTCAGGTGGTCCGAGGCCGTCCCGGGCCCGGGACCTACGACCGGACGTACGACCGACGGTGTACGGGCCTCCCGCCCCCGGGCGGAGGTGAGGGGGAACGGTCCGCCGTAGCGTCGGGCCCATGAGAATCGGAATCCTCGGAACAGGCAATGTCGGTCGCGCACTTGGCGGCGCGTGGAGCGCGGCGGGACATGAGGTGGTCCTCGGCTCGCGCAAGCCGGACGAGACGGCGGCACGCGGCGGGAACGTGCCGGTCGTGTCGACACAGGCGGCGGTCGCGTCCGCCGACGTCGTGGTCAACGCCACCCCCGGCACGGCCTCCCTCGACCTGCTCACCTCCCTCGGCGCACCGGCCCTCGCGGGCAAGGTGCTGCTCGACGTCGCCGTCGGCTTCACCGACGACGGCGGTCTCTCCCACCCCGGCGAAAGCCTCGGTGAGGAACTCCAGCGCGCCTTCCCCGACACCCGGGTCGTGAAGTCCCTCTGCACCCTCGACCGCCTCGTCATGATCGCCCCCGAGTCCCTGGAGGGCCCCAGCACCGTCTTCCTCTCCGGCGACGACCCGACGGCCAAGGACACCGTCCGCCGTCTCCTCCACGACCTGGGCTGGTCCCCGGACTCGGTCCTCGACCTGGGCGGCATCGCCACGGCCCGCGGCCAGGAGCACTTCAGCCTCCTCTTCATCCCCGTCGCGCAGGCCATCGGCTCCTACCGCTTCGGGCTTCAGGTGGTGAAGCTGTCGGACGACGTGACGGAGTCGTACGAGCAGGCCCAGGCCGCGGCGGAGTCCGCCTCGTAGGCCGGCCTCCGTACGCGGTCCGCGCCATCTGTTCCGCAACCCCGCCGGACCGGCCGTCGTCGTCCAGGCCCTGATCGCCACGTCCGCGCTGGCCGAGATCGCCAATTCAACATGACCTGAGCTCGGGCGCGAGGGGCCCGGTCAGCAGGGCCTTGACCTCCGCCCACTCCAGGTCCATGGGCGCGTGGGTGGCGCGGGCCGTGGCCGTGTCCTTGTAGCCGCTGGACGTGACCACGCAGACGACCGGCCCGTCCTCGTCGGCCGGACCGTGGGCGCGCAGGCTCGCGAGCCCGGCCGCGGACGACAGCTCGCACCACAGTCCCTGCGCCGCCAACTCGGCCTGCGCCTCCGCCATCTGACCGTCCGTCACGGTACGAGCCGTACCGCCCGTCTCGCGCAGCGCGACGACGCCCCGGTACCCGCTGATCTCGCAGTCGATGGCGTACGCGGCGGTGGGCCCGACCGGCACCCGCGCCGTGTCGGCTCCGGAGCGCATGGCCTCGGTGAGCGCGCCCGCAGCGGCCGGCTCGGCCGCGTACACGCGCGGGACGGAGTCGGTGACGCCGAGCCTGGCCATCTCCAGGAAGCCCTTGGCCACGCCGTACAGCAACTCGCCGTAGCCCGTGGGCACATGGACGGCGGCCGGGGCGCGCCCGAGGGCGAGGGCGATCTCGTACGCAATCGTCTTGTACCCCTCGGGTCCGAACGGGTGGCCGGTGTGCGCGGTGTCGGTCACGCTGCTGACCGGCTGGTAGCCGAGCTCGTCGACGATCCGCCGCATGAACGGCCGGACGGACTCCTGGGGAACGGTCAGCACGGTCGCCCCGTAGGCCCGCACATGGGAGGCGACGGCCGGGGGTGCGAGGGGGGACGTGAAGACGACGCAGGGCAGCCCGGCGCGGGCGGCGTACGCGGCGGCCGACGCGCCGTGGTTGCCCGAGGACGACACGACGATCCCGCGCGCGCCGGACGCCACGGCGGCGCTCACGGTGACCCGGTTGAGGCGGTCCTTGTGGCTCCACGTCGGGTTGCGGGACTCGTCCTTGATCCAGACCCCGTCGGCGAGCCGCACCAACGGCGTGTCGCCCTCGCCGAGTCCGGGCGCGGCGAGCGGCGGGAGCAGGGGCGCCCAGCGTTCCAGACCGTGGGCGGCGGGGCGGCCGAACAGGTCGTCCGGGACGCGGTCGTAGGCGTAATCGACGTCCAGCGGGTACGCGACGGCGTCGGTGGACGTGACGGGGTCGCCCGCGGTGAGCGGGGGCCACAGGGGGTGGCGCACGGCGGGGTCGCGGAGCGAGCGCTGGGCGGTGGCGAGGGAGCCCATCAGCCCAGTCTCCGCTGGAGCGCGGCGAGCGCGCCGGCACGGCGGCCGGGCACGGCGCGGCGCAGCTCGACGAGCGCGGGCCCGAGGGCGCGGGCCCTGGCCGGGTCCCGGATCTGCTCCCACTGGTGGTGGGCCCGGTCCACCGCGCCCTCCACGTCCGGTTCGTCCGGGCCCTGCCGCATCCCGAGCCGGGCCTGCGCGGCGGCGATCCACAGCTCGCAGCTCCGCGCCGGCTCCCCGGCGAGCCGCGCGAGATCCGCCCGCACCTCGACCCAGTGCACGGCCTCGCTCGACCGGGGCCCGTACCGCCGCAACGCGTCACTCTCCCAAGCGGCCGCCATCGCCGCCGCCTCCCCGTGCCGCCCGGCCATCGCCGCCTCCAGAATCGCCGGATGCGGATCCACACCCCCACCGGGCCCCGGCACGCCGGGGGCGTGGGTGGGGCGCGGCGGCACGGTCACGGGGGCGGAGGCGGGGGCGGGGGCGGGTGGAGGCGCGGCAACTCCATTGCCGGTTCCGGTGCTTGACGGGGCGGGCCGGGGTTCGGCTGTGCCCGTCCCCGACGGCACTGACGCCGCCCCGGACACGTCGGCACCGCTGCCCGTGCCCGACGGCGCGGGGCGGGACGCGGCCAGGCCCGGGCCCGAGGGCCCGGACTCCGGCGTCCCGCCGTCCAACGGTCCGGGCGCGGCCCCCGGCAAGCCGACGGCGCCTGACGGCGCGGGCCGGGAGTCGGACGTACCTGTGTCTGCCGGCGCCGGGCGGGACGCGGAGGGCACGCCACCGGCTGGCGCGGTCCCGTCGCGACCGCTGGGCGGCTCGGTCAGGGGCGCGTCGGCCTCGACCACCTCGCGGGGTCCGGCGCCAGGCACGACCGGCACGTCACGTTGTCCGGTCGCAGGCACGACCGACACCTTGCGGGTTCCCGCACCCGGCACGACCGGCACCTCGCGGGGGTCGGGCGCAGGCGCGGCCGGAGGGGCCTCGGCAGCCTGCGAGCCGCCGCCACTCACCTCGGCCGCCGGGGGGCTGGCCTCCCCCGACGTACGCACAGCCGCGTCGGGCTGCGGCCCCGCACTCTCAGCACCAGCCGCCGACACCGGGCCTACCGGTACGAGTCCCACGTCAGCACCCGGCCCGGCGGCGGACACAGGCCGACCGGCCGTCGGGACGGCCTCGGCGCCAGGCTCACCGGCCTCGACCGCACCCGGCCGCCCGGCGGCAGACCGAACCCGCTCCGGCCCGGCAACAGACACGGGCTCACCGGTCTCAACCTCACCCGCCGGCCCGGCAACAGACGCAGCCCGACCGGCCGTCGGGACCGCCCCGCCAGCACGCTCACCCGCCCCAGCTCCACCCGGCCGCGCGGCAGCCGCGGAGACCTCGAACGGCACGCCGTCGCGCCCGCCCGACGGGGCCGCCGGCTGCGGGGGCGCGAGCTCTGCGACGGCTGCGGACCCGAGACCCGCTGCCCCGACAACGGCGGCGACACGCCCATCCCCGGAAGGAACAGACGGCGGCGGCTCGCCGAGGCTGTCGCCCGGGGCGCCGGCGCGTGCCTTCGACGCGCCTTCCTTGGACGGCGCCGGCACACCGACGGTGTCGTCGACGGCCTCGGCAGGCCGCAAGCGTTCCGGTTCCGCCGCCATCACGCCGACCGCGGGCGAGGTCGGGCCCTGCGGCAACAAGCCATCGTGCCCGGACGGGAGCGCAGGGACCCCGGGCGCCGGAATCGGCGCGCCGGCAGGAGGGCGGGTCGGGCCGGCGGCGCGCAGGCGGTGGGTGGGCGGGGACTCCAGGAGGGCGACGGGGGCGGCCTGGACGGGCGGGGCTGCGGGCAGGGGCTGGGGCTGGGGGGAAGCGGGTGGGGAGAGGAAGATCGTCTCCGTCTGGGGGGTCGTCAGGGCCGCCGCTGCGGCCGCCTCCGCGTGGAGGGCGGCGAACGGGGGGCGTGCGCCGGTGCGCCAGAGGGTGGCGAAGTGGCGGAGGTAGTCGGGGGTGGTGAGGGCTCCCCGGCGAGGGAACGGGGTGACGCGGGCGAAGAGCGGGACGGCGGGGCCCAAGGCGAGCGCGTCCGGGGTGGCGGCGAGGCGCTGCCAGATCTCCGGGTCGACCGCGAGGTCGGCGACGACCGTGGTCGTGCCGGGCCGGCGCGGGGCGAGCTCCGCGGCGAGCCAGTGCCAGGGAAGTCCCGTATAGCGCAGGGTCGTCGGCGTGCTGCGGGCGAGCGCGAGGTGCGGCAGTCGCTGGCGCCGGTCGAGCTGGAGCTGGCCCGCGAGGTACAGGGCCAGGGGGCCGGGGGCCGCCGCGGCCGAGCGGAGCCGGGTGAGGACGGCCTGCGGGTCGAGCGGGTCCGCCAGTTCGACGACCGTCGCCATGTCCGTACCGGCGAGCGCTCCGGCCGGCACCGCCGCGAGCGCGGGCAGCACCGACGCCGCGTCCATGGCCCGTCCCCGTCCGGCCGGCGCCGCGGCCAGCAGTACCGCCGTACCCATTGAGTTCACCTCGTCGCTCACCACAGCAGCACCGTAACCCGTGGCCGCGTGGCCGAATGTCTACCGGTCCCCATGTGGGCCTTTGACATATGCCAGAAGCACCACCGTATCGAGTGTTGCCAAACGGCTTACGAGCTGCCATCGGCTGTGCCAAAGTCGTACTCGGGCTTCACTTTCCAGACTTGGCCGCGCCACGTCGCCTGCATCGGAGTACGACATGCCGTCCCCTCTCTTCGCGGACCGTCCCGCCCAACCGCCCGAGCCCGGCGCGGTGGACGCACTCATCTCGCAGACGCGCCGTCTGCGCGGCGACGTGGACGCGGTGCTCCGGGACGCCGTCACGGACGAGGACGACCCGCAGGGTCGGTGGCAGCGCGCCCTGTGCGATCTGGCCGTGCATCAACTCGACGACCTTCGCGCCCAACTGGGCCAACTCAAGGCCGGTCTCCCCGGTGACCACCCGGACGCCCCGCCGTACGAGGACGAGACGGACTCGGCGTATCAGGACTCGCCGTATGAGGATGCGGCGTATCAGGACTCCGCCGCGGCCTACGCCCGGTCCGAGTCCGCTCCTCCCCTCACCGGTTCGCTGCTCTCCCGGGTCGGCAGCGCCGAGTGGGACCTGCTCACCGACGCCGTGCACTGGTCCGAGGAGCTGTTCCAGATCTTCGGCCGGCCACGGGAGAGCGGTCCGATGTCGCTCGACGAGCTGCCGTCGATGGTGTTCGCCGAGGACCAGCCGATTCTCCAGGCGATGGTGACGGACTGCCTGATCGACGGGAAGCCGATCGACGGCGAGTTCCGGATCGTCCGCACCGACGGGCGGGTCCGCACGGTGCACATGACCGGCGAGCCGGTCCTCGACTCCGACGGCTGCACGGCGTCCATGTGGGCCGTCTTACGTGATGTCAGCGAGCTGCGCCGCAGCGAGCGCGCGGTCCGCGAGAGCCGGGACAGCCTCCAGCGCCACCAGCAGATCGAGCACACCGAGCGCCGGGTCGCCGTCGAGCTCCAGGAGGCCGTGCTGCCGCCCTGGCGCGGCTCGCTCCGCTTCGCCCACGACGGTGCCGCCCCGCTCGACGTGGCCGGGCACTATCTGCCGGCGGCGAGCACCGGTCTGATCGGCGGTGACTGGTACGACGCGCTGGCGCTCCCGGACGGGGACGCGCTGCTCACCGTCGGCGACCTGACCGGGCACGGCGTCGCGGCGACCTCCTCGATGGCGATGCTGCTGGGCGCGCTGCGCGGCATGGCGGTGGCCGGGATCCGGCCGGGTGCCCTGATGGGCCACCTCAACCAGCTCCTGGAGACCTCCGTACAGCCCGCCCTTGGCAGCGCGATGTGCTGCCGCTACGATCCGGCCACCCAGATCCTGTCCTGGTCCCAGGCCGGCCACCCCGCCCCGCTGCTCTTCCGCGGCGGGACGGGGCGGGCGCTCGCCCGGCCGGAAGGAGTCCTCCTCGGGGCGACGACCGGCGCGGCGTACGAGGAGGCCGAGACCCGACTGCTCCCCGGCGACCTGCTCCTGCTGCACACCGACGGGCTGACCCGGACCGGTGACGGCATGGACGACGGCGGTACGGAGCGCCTGCTGGCCCTCGCCCCGCGGCTGGCCGCCGCGCGCGACGCGCAGGACTGTGTCCGGGCGGTGGTGGAGGAGTTCGGCGAGGGGCCGCGCGAGGACGACGCCTGCCTGATGGTGGTGCGGGTCGGGGGCTTCGAAGGCTAGGGGGGCCACCCGTCCGGGAGCGGGCCGTGCGGTGCGAGCCCGGCTCGACCGGTGGTCCCGTCCCCCTGCCCGGACACGGGTCCCTCCTCCTGCGGATCACCGCCGTGGCGCCGTACAGGCATCAGGAGCCGACGGGCGGCCGCGCCTCTCGGCGCCCTCCGCCCCACCGGGGACGCGCCTGACGCCTGTTGCGCCTCCTACGCCTCTCACACCCCTCACGCCCTTCACACCCCTCACGCCCTTCACACCCCTCACACCCTTCATGCCTCTCCGGCCCTCGGACGGTTCGCGGGCGCCTTCGGGAGCGCGATCTCGATCTCCTCGCGCAGGTCCTCGATCTTGCTGTAGCCCGCGTACTGCCCGGTCAGCCGGTACATCTCGCGCAGCCGGTCCCACGTCCGGTGCGAGGACGTGTCGCCCATGGAGACCAGGGCGAGCCGGGCGTAACGGTCCGCCTGTTCCGGGTCGTCGGCGATGAAGCAGGCCGAGGCGAGCGAGATGTGGTCGAAGAGCTTCGAGCGGTCGTGCCCGTGGCGCCGCAGCTCCAGGGCCATCTTGGCGTGCCGCTGCGCCGGGACGGCGGCGGCCGGGTCGTGTTCGGCGAGGGTGCGGTAGGCGAGCGCCTCCATGCCGTGGAGGTCGGCCTCGTCGAAGTTCTGCATCCAGCTCGGCTTCTCGTCGCCCCGGTCGGAGACGAACAGGTCCTCGGCCTCGCCCAGGGTGCGGCGCATCGCCTGGCCCCGGCCCATCGACGCCTGCGCCCACGCCTCGATGGTGTGGAACATGGCCTGGGTGCGGGGCAGCAGCCGCTCCCCCGCGCCGGACCTGGCCAGCTTCATCAGGTCGAGGGCCTCGTCCGGCCGGCCGAGGTGCACCATCTGGCGGGCGGCGCGCGAGAGCGCCTCGCCGGCCCGTGGCCGGTCGCCGCCCTCGCGGGCCGCGTGCGCGGCGATCACGAAGTACTTCTGGGCGGTGGGTTCGAGGCCCACGTCGTGGGACATCCAGCCGGCCAGTACGGCCAGGTTGGCGGCCACGCCCCACAGCCGCCGCTGGAGGTGGTCGGGGTGGTGGTAGGCGAGCATGCCGCCCACCTCGTTGAGCTGGCCCACCACGGCCTTGCGCTGCAGGCCGCCGCCGCGGGAGGCGTCCCAGGCGCGGAACACCTCGACGGAGCGCTCCAGGGCCTCGATCTCCTCCGACCCGATGGGGGCGGCCTCGTAACGGTCGTACCCAGCGGGGTCGGCGTGGAGGGGATCGACGGCGCGGGGGGCGGCGCCGGGGCGTGCGGGGTCGGTGTGGAGCCAGTCGTGCATGGCGTTGGTGAGTACGGAGCCGGCGGCAAGCGCGGCACCCGCGCCCACCAGGCCGCGTCGGTTGAGCATGAGGTCCATTCCCGTGAATTCGGTGAGGACCGCTGCCGTACGCTCGGGCGCCCAGGGCAGCCCGTCAGGGTTGTCGTCGTTCCTGACGTCCCGCCGCTTGCCGGCGCGCCCGTGTCGTACGAACCCGAGGTCCTCGATGGTCACGACACGGCCGAGTCGCTCGGTGAACAGCGCTGCCAACACCCGGGGTACGGGATCGCGCGGGGTCTCCCCCATGTCGATCCAGCGCCGCACCCGCGAGGTGTCGGTCGCCAACTGGGGGTGGCCCATGGCCGCCGCCTGCCGGTTCACGAGTCTCGCGAGTTCGCCCTTGGACCAGCCGGCCAGGCCGAAAAGGTCTGCCAGGCGGGTGTTGGTCTGTCCGGTCACGTCTAAGCCCCCAGGTTCTCGGCTGACTTGACACTAACCCCCTGTCATAGGGCTGGCGACTATTCGCCAGGGTTCGCCAGGGTGCGCCCGATGTTCCGCCACCCGCGCCCGGGTGTCAGGTAGGAACGCGCCACCCCGCCCCGTCGACCGGCCCTCATTTTCCCCAGGGTGCGGATCGGTCGGGCGGGCGGGGCGACGCACGCAAATCGTCGGCGCACGAAGGGATCTGTCACCTCCATGTACACAGCATCGTCCTCCGTGACCGCCCCGCCCCGGCCGCTGCACCGCACCGTTCCGGCCGGTTCCGGACCCTACCTCGCCCCCGTTCCGACACAGGCAGCGGCGCGGCCGAGGCGCTGGGCGGGGAGCACCGTCCAGCCGCCCAGCGGGAGGATCGACCTGTCCGGCCCCCAGGGGGCGCAGCTACGCATGGCCATCGCGTCCGTCCACCGGATCTGCCCGGAGTTCAACCCGGTGCAGGTGTTGCGGCGCAGCGGACGTTCCGTGCTGATCGTCGGGACGACCGGAAGGACGACGGCGGTCGCGAAGTGTTTACTGGACCACTCCCCCGCGTGGGTCGAGCGGTTCCGGCACGAAATAGCGTCCTACCGCACGTTCGTCCGGCACCGTCCCCCGGTGCGCGTGCCGCGGCTGATCGCCGCGGACCCGGAGAACTGCACGCTGGTCATCGAGCGGATGCCGGGGCGGGCGGCGGCGTTGACCCGTCACCCGGTGGAGGCACCTCCGCGGGCGGACGTGCGGGCCGCGCTCGGCGCGATCGCCCGGCTGAACGCCTGGCGGCCGCCGGCCGGGACGTTCGACGCGCCGCTCGACTACGGGGCGCGGATCGCCCGCTATCACGAGCTGGGGCTCTTCACCGACCGGGACCGGGACGATCTGCAGAAGCTGCTGCACGGGCTCGCGCACGCGGGGGGCCGGCAGGGCATGGGGCAGTTCTGTCACGGTGACGCCCTGCTCTCCAACATGCTGCTGTCGCCCGCCGGGCCGGTGCTGGTCGACTGGGAGCATGCGGGCTGGTATCTGCCGGGCTACGACCTGGCGACGCTGTGGGCGGTGCTGGGTGACGCGCCGCTGGCGCGGCGCCAGATCAGTCAGCTCGCGCAGCAGGCGGGCACGGCCTCGCGGGACGCGTTCCTGGTGAACCTGATGATCGTGCTGACCCGGGAGATTCGTACGTACGAGACGGCGGTGCAGCGGACGATCAAGGAGGCGCCGCCGGCGGGTTCGGTGCCGGTGCCGGCCGGGGCGGTCTCGCCCGGTGAGGAACAGCGGCTGCTGCTGCGGCGGCTGCACGACGACTGCGCCATGGCACGGCGGGCCGTGCGCGCGGCGGTCGGGACGCGCTGAGCGGTTCCGGCACGAGACGGGGGTGGGCGCCGCGCGCCCGGTGCCGACACACCGGGAGCGCGGCGCTTCTTCGTTCCGCTCGGAGAGGAAAGCCGCCCGCGCGGGTCTGGTCCATTGGTCCACTCCACTGACGCGCCGCAGGCGGGCGCACCGCCCGCGCGAAACTCCGCTCCAGCCGCTCTGACGTGCGAAATCGTCGGGGTGAAGGGGTCATTGACGGATGGTCCGGAAGCGGCTACCCCTGTACGGGTTCGGTTCCGCACGCCCCCGCTCCCCCCATCCGTGCCTGGAGGCTGCCTTGCTCCGTTCCCTCTCGCTCAGACGGGTGGCGCCCGCCCTCCTGATCCTTCCTCTGGTGGCCGGTGTGCCGTCGGCCACCGCCGAGGGGCCTGCGGCGGGCTCGCTCCAGGGGCAGTTCGCGGCGGCGGCCGAGCGGCACGGTGTTCCGCCGAGCGTGCTGCTCGCCGTGTCGTACCTCCAGTCGCGCTGGGACGCCCACGGCGGCGCGCCGAGTGTGACGGGCGGCTACGGTCCGATGCACCTGACGGACGCGGCGGGCGCGCTCGCCGAGGCGCCGCACCACTCGGAGGGCGAGGAGGACGCGCGCGGGGACGATGCGCGGGCCCCTCGGGTGGGGGCCGAGGCGCCGCTGCCCGCGGCGGGCGCGCTGCCGGCGCGGTTGCGGACGCTGGAGCGGGCGGCGGCGCTGTCGGGCCGGTCGGCCGAGGAGTTGCGTACCGGTACGGCGGCGAACATCGAGGGCGGTGCGGCGCTGCTCGCGGCGGCGCAGCGCGAGGCGGGGCTGCCGGCGAGCGCCGATCCGGCCGACTGGTACGGCGCGGTGGCGCGGTACTCGGGTGCGGAGGACAGCGGCACGGCGGCGGTGTACGCGGACGAGGTGTTCGACGTGATCCGGAGCGGTGAGTCGCGCCGGACGGACAGCGGGCAGCTCGTGACCCTGCCGGCCGATCCGGGCGTGGCGCCGGCCACCGGGCAACTGGCCGCGCTGGGTCTGCGGGCGCCGGCGAAGGGGCCGGTGGAGTGCCCGCCGACGGTGGCGTGCGAGTGGATCCCGGCACCGTACGAGGAGTTCGGGGACGGCGACTACGGCAACCACGACAAGGCGGACCGGCCGGTGTCGCAGTCGATCGACTACATCGTGATCCATGACACCGAGGCGACCTGGGACACCACGCTGAAGCTGGTGCGGGACCCGACGTACGTGTCCTGGCACTATTCGCTGCGGTCCTCGGACGGGCACATCGCGCAGCACGTGCCGCTGAAGGACGTGGGCTGGCACGCGGGCAACTGGTTCGTGAACGCCAAGTCGGTGGGTCTGGAGCACGAGGGCTTCCTGACCTCGCCGGACTCCTGGTACACGGAGGCGATGTACCGGACGTCGGCGCGTCTGGTGCGCTATCTGGCGCAGCGGTACGGGATTCCGCTGGACCGGCAGCACGTGCTGGGTCACGACAACGTGCCGGGGACGGTCGCCTCGACGATCAGGACCATGCACACGGACCCGGGGCCGTACTGGGACTGGGCGCACTACTTCCGGCTGCTCGGCCGGCCGATCACGCCGAGCGCGGGCCCGGACGCCGGGGTGGTGACGATCCGGCCGGACTACGTCGCCCACCGGCCGGTGTACACGGGATGTGTGAAGGCCGGGGAGGCGTGCGCGCCGCACGGGAGCGGTGCGGTGCGCCTGCACACCGCGCCGAGCGCCGACGCGCCCCTGGTGAAGGACATCGGTCTGCGGCCGGGCGGGCAGGATTCGACGACCGGGGTCAATGACACGGGGGCGCGGGCGTCCACGGGGCAGAGCTACGCCGTGGCGGAGCGGCGGGGCGAGTGGACGGCGGTCTGGTATCTCGGGCAGAAGGCGTGGTTCCACAATCCGAAGGAGGAGCCGACGGCGGTGAACGCGCGCGGTCGGGTGCTGACCCCGCGGGAGGGTCTGGCGTCGGTGCCGGTGTACGGGCGGGCGTATCCGGAGGCGTCGGCCTATCCGGCGGGGGTTCCGGTGCAGTCGGTGTCCCCGCTGCCGTACCGGCTGCTCGCCGGTCAGCGGTATGTGGTGGGGGGCCTAACCCCGGGTGAGTACTACTTCGCGCCGGTGTTCGATCCTTCGGGTCACACGGTCGTACGCGGCCAGGAGGAGTACTACGAGATCCAGTTCGGCCATCGGGTGGCCTTTGTGAAGGCCGCTGACGTGCGGGTTTCGCAGGGCTGAGGGGAAGCGGGTCCGAAACCCGCCGCTCGGGACGGGGGTGTCGCCGGATCGGGGTCCGTGCGACACCGCCTGTCGCTCATATGACTATTGCGGTGTTCGCGTGGGCGTGCGGGTCGAGGGGTAATGCTCGGCCGGACGACAGTCCACGCTCACCGAAAGGCCCCTCTGGCATGGCTCAGCCCTTCGTTCTGCCGGATTTCTACGTCCCGTATCCGGCGCGGCTCAATCCCCATGTGGAGGCGGCCCGCACGCACACGCGGGACTGGGCGCGAGAGATGGGCATGCTGGAGGGCTCCGGCATCTGGGAGGAGGAGGACCTCCAGTCCCACGACTACGCGCTGCTCTGCTCCTACACCCACCCGGACTGCGACGAGCAGGCCCTTTCCCTCGTCACCGACTGGTACACGTGGGTGTTCTTCTTCGACGACCACTTCCTGGAGATCTTCAAGCGCTCCCAGGACCGGGCCGGCGGAAAGGCATACCTCGACCGGCTGCCGCTGTTCATGCCCGCCGATCCGGCGGCGGGCATGCCGGAGCCGACCAATCCGGTGGAGGCGGGTCTGGCGGATCTGTGGCGGCGGACCGTGCCGTCGATGTCGGCGGCCTGGCGGGTGCGCTTCGCCGAGGCGACGGAGCACCTGCTGTACGAGTCGCTGTGGGAGCTCGACAACATCAACGAGGGGCGCATCGCCAACCCGGTCGAGTACATCGAGATGCGCCGCAAGGTGGGCGGCGCCCCCTGGTCGGCGGGGCTCGTCGAGTACGCGGCGGGTGCCGAGGTGCCCGAACGGGTCGCGCACGCACGGCCGCTGCGCGTGCTGCGGGACGCCTTCTCCGACGCGGTCCATCTGCGCAACGACCTGTTCTCGTACCAGCGGGAGGTCGAGGACGAGGGCGAGAACAGCAACGGCGTCCTCGTCCTGGAGAAGTTCCTCGGCTGTACGACGCAGCAGGCGGCCGACGCCGTCAACGACCTGCTGACCTCCCGGCTCCAGCAGTTCGAGAACACCGCGCTGACCGAGGTGCCCGCGCTGTGCCTGGAGCACGGGCTCGGCCCCGAGGAGGCCGCGGCCATCGCCGCGTACACCAAGGGGCTTCAGGACTGGCAGTCGGGCGGTCACGAGTGGCACATGCGCTCCAGCCGCTACATGAACGAGGGCATGGTGAGCGGTCCTTCGCGCACGGGCGGGGTGATCGGCACCTCGGCCCTGGACATCCGGAACCTCTTCGGCCGTCCCGCCGCGAGCCGGCTGCGCGCCCTCACGCACCTGCCGCACCAGAAGGTGGGGCCGTCGCTGCTGCCGGAGTTCGACCTGCCGTACCCGCTGACGCTCAGCCCGCACCACGCGGAGGCGAGGCGCCGGTCCCTGGACTGGGCGGAGGAGATGGGGCTGCTCGACGACATCTGGGACCGGCCGATGGCCGAGGGCTTCGACCTGGCCCTGTGCGCGGCGGGGCTCGACCCGGACGCCACCCTGGAGGAGCTGGTGCTCAGCGCCCAGTGGCTGACCTGGGGCACCTACGGGGACGACTACTACCCCCTCGTCTTCGGCCGGCCGCGCAATCTGGCGGGCGCCAAGGAGCAGACGGAGCGGTTCAAGTCCTGTATGCCGCTGGACGATCCGGCCGCCGGGGCGGCGCTCGCGGCGAACCCGATGGAGCGCTCGCTCGCCGATCTGTGGGCCCGGACGGCCGGTCCGATGGCCGACGGGGCCCGTGGCCAGTTCCGCGCGGCGCTGGACGCGATGCTCGAAAGCTGGCTGTGGGAGCTGCACAACCAGGCGCAGCACCGGGTGCCCGATCCGGTCGACTACATCGAGATGCGCCGGAGCACCTTCGGTTCGGAGCTGACGATGTCGCTGTGCCGGTTGCGGCACTCCGGGGACCTGCCGCCGGAGCTGTTCCGCTCGGGCACGGTGCGGGCCCTGGAGGGCTCGGTGATGGACTACGCGACGCTGCTCAACGACCTCTTCTCGTACCAGAAGGAGATCGAGGTCGAGGGAGAGATCCACAACGGCGTCCTGGTGCTGCAGAAGTTCTTCGACTGCGACTATCCGACGGCGGTGGCGATGGTCGACGATCTGATGCGGGGCCGGCTGCGCCAGTACGAGCATGTGAAGAGACACGAAGTGCCGCTGCTGTACGAGGACTTCGGCCTGGGCGCGGAGGGCCGGGCGGCGTTCGGCGCGTATCTGCGGGAGTTGGAGGACTGGCTCGCCGGCATCCTCAACTGGCACCGGGGCGTACGGCGTTACGGGCCGGGGGACGTCCACATGGGAGCGGGGACGTCGCTCGCGCGCCGGGGGCCGACCGGTCTCGGGACCTCGGCGGCGCGGCTCGCGTCGGCGTTCGGTTCGCTGGTGCCATGACGTAAACGGTCCGCCCCCGTCAGCCGGGGGCGGACCGCCGTCGTCAGGGGCGCAGGCCGCGCAACTGGTCGAGCTCGCGGCGGTCGCGCTTGGTGGGGCGGCCGGCGCCGCGGTCGCGCACACCGGCCACGACGACCTCTTCGCGCGGCGGCGGGGGCGGGCTGTTGTCGACGTACGCCTCGGCGGCGACGGCCGGGCCGACCCGCTTGGTGAGGAGCTGCTTCACCTCGACGATCCGCTGCCGGCCGCCGTGGAAGACGCGGATCTCGTCGCCCGGCTTCACGGGCTGCGCGGGCTTGGCCCGCTCCCCGTTGACCTTGACGTGTCCGGCGCGGCAGGCCGCGGCGGCCTGGGAACGGGTCTTGGTGAGCCGGACGGCCCAGATCCAACTGTCGACGCGTGCGCTCATCGGCCCCCGCCTCCCGGTCAGCCCTGCTGGAACAGCTCGGCGGGCAGCGGCTTGAGCAGCGCATACAGGTCGTCGGTGATGGGCCGGTCCCAACTGGCGATGGTGACCAGGACGTTGTCGCTGCGGTCGAACTGCACGCAGGAGATCCGGCTCTCGGAGAGCTTCAGGCGGCGCACGATGAGCAGGTTGTCGCCCTGCATCACCGGCACGTCCTCCTTGTCGACGACCTCGACCGGCTCGTCGTTCTCCAGCGCGGCGAGGAGCTGGGCGACCTCGAAGGGCACCTGGCCCTCGGCGAGCTCGCGGGCGGGCGAGCCCTCCGGCAGATTGCCGATGATCATCGCGGGTCCGCGGCCGCCGAACAGGTCGTAGCGGAGGAACACGCCCTGGCAGCTTCCGTCGGGAGCCGGAAGCAGGCCGGCGCCGAGATTGCCGGGCCAGTCCCCGGGGTCCATGGCCAGGACGTCGAAGTCCGGGCCCGCGGGTGTGGCGGCGCTGCGGCGGCGGAGGAAGGACATACCGCCATGGTACGTGCCCCGCCGCGGGATGCGGCGCGCCGGGGCGGGTCCCGGCGTTCCGCCGGCCGCCGGTGACATGGGGCGCCCGCGCGATCGCGCAGGGTGTCCTGCCGTTCCCGCCCGGCGGGGCAGTCCGCTAGGAGGGAAAGGCGGGCGAGTCGGGTCCGTCGGCGGGGGTGACGGCGCGCAGGGGTGTGTCGGGTCGCGTGCGCGGCCGGCCGGGGGCGTCGAGCTGTTCGACGGGGTGGTCGCCGGGGGTGAGGGCCTGGGAGTGGCGGTCGGCGGTGCCGTGGTGCGGCGGGGCGGGGGACGGCGGCGGGTCCGCGGGGGTGGCGCGGGCGTGGTCGATCGGGGTGGCGGGTTCGGCGAGCGGGGAGGCGGGTTCGGTGAGGAGGGGGGCGCGGCGCAGTTCGCGGAGGATGGCGGCGCGCTCGTCGCGGTCGGGCGGTTCGCGCAGGGCGCGGGCGAGGTAGCGGCGGGCGGTGTCGGGGGCGCCGGCCCGCAGGCTGTCCCGCGCGGCGGCGCGCAGGTGCCGTACGACCCACGGGTCGCCGTCGGGGTGGGTCTCCACGAGGTGGCGGGCGGCGGCGGTGGAGCCGAGTCCGGCCTCGACGACGCACCAGGCGGCCTGGCCGTGCAGGGCGACGCGGGTGGCGGCGGGGATGGCCTCGTAGACGGCGGTGGCGATGAAGGGGTGGACGAAGACGAGCTCGGCGGTCTCCTCGTCCGTTCCCCTGCCGCCCCGGGCCTCGGCGAGGACGCCGGCGCGGCGCAGCAGGGCGGCGCCGCGGGCGACTTCCTCGCCGCCGAGTCCGGCGACGGCACCGGCGAGCCGCGGGGTGATGTCGGTGCCGAGGACGGCGCAGGCCCAGGCGAGGCGGACGGTGTCGGTGCCGAGCCGTTCGATCCGCGCGACGAGGTCGCCGTCCTCGCCGGTGGCGGCGGCGAGGTGGCGCAGGTCGGCGATGTGGTCGGCGGTGGGTGCGAGACCGCGGTCGCGGATCCGGGCGGCGAGCCGGACGGCCTGGAGGGGGTTGCCGGAGGTGGCCGTCCAGTACGCGCGGCAGAAGCCGTCGTCGGCGTGGGCGCCGACGCGGTCGCGGACGAGCCGGGCGAGGGCGGTCGGGGTGAGCGGCTCCAGGGCGAGGGGCGGCCGGCCGGAGCGGGTGATGGTGAACACGGCGGCGTCGGCGGGGAGTTCACCGGGCCGGTAGGAGACGACGAGGAGCAGGGGAAGCTCCTCGGCGCGGGCCGCGAGGGCGGCGAGCCAGCGGAGGGACTCGGGGTCGGCCCCGTGGGCGTCGTCGAGGACGACGACGAGGGGGGCGCCGGGCACGGCGAGGTGGGTCAGGAGCCGGTCGAGCCCGTCGCTCAGCTCGCGCGGGTCCGGCGTTCCGTCCTCGCCGGCGGGGCACAGTCCGAGCGCGGGGCCGACGAGGTCGTACCGGTCGCCGAGCCGTTCCCGCAGCTCGGCGCGGGAGGCGGCGGCGAGCCGCGGCTGGAGCAGTTGCCGTGCCACGTGGAAGGCGCCCGACCGCTCCTCGTCGCCGCCGCGGGCGGACAGGACGGTGCAGCCCTTGGCCGTGGCGCGCCGCCGGATCTCGGCGAGCAGGGTCGTCTTGCCGAGCCCGGCACCCGCGGCGACCGCGAGCACGCCGCCCCGGCGTACGGCCCGGTCCGCCCGACGTGCGGGCTCCGTCGCGCCCTGGCCGGCCCCACGAGGCGCCCGGGGCGCGTCCGGGTCGCTCGGCTCACCCGGCTCACCCGCCCCGCCGGGCCCATCCGAGCCACCAGGTTCGCTCGGGTCGGTCGACCCGTCGGACCCACCCGAGCCACCAGGCACGCCCGGCCCGCGCGGCTCACGCGGCCCGTTCAGCTCACCCGAACCGCCGGACCCATCCGGCGCACCCGACGCCCCCGGCGCACTCGGGTCACCCGAACCGCCGGACCCACCCGACGCCCCCGGCCCGCTCGGGTCGCCCGAACCGCCGGACCCACCCGGCTCACTCGTCTCGTCAGACGCACCCGACCCATCAGGCGCCCCCGGGCCGTCCGGCTCGCCCAACCCATCCGACTCACCCGGCTCGCCCGTCCCGCGCACCAGCCGCAGTACCGTCGCCGTCCCGGTGCGGCGCGCGGGCGGGACGGGCCCGTCGGCGGGTCCCTCGGTAGGTCCCTCGGTGGCGGCCGGATCCCGCGGCGGCCGGGAAGGGTCGGTGGCGTGGCCCGTCAGGAGGTTCAGGGCCTCCTCGGCCACGGCCAGTTCGGCCTCGCGCTCGAAGAGACGGAAGCCGTGGCCGGACGGTCCGCCGGTGTGTGCTGTCATCGTCCCCCCACCCCGCACAAAGGGGCGCACGCCCGGCGCACGAGGGGTGCGCACGAGGCGGTGCCCCGTGAAAGCCCCAGCGTACGCCGGGTGCCGCCCTCACCGCTCGGGATGGTGAAGGTGGCGTGAAGAAGCCTCAGGCGCGTCGGGCGAGTGCTTCCAGCACGGCCAACGCCTCGTCCGCGCGGGCGTGCTCGACGAAGAGGTGGTCGTGGTGGAAGCCCGCGACCACGTTGCAGCTCAGTCCGGCGTCCGCGAGCGCTCCCGCGACGGCCGCCGTCAGGCCGACCGCGTCGAGCGCCGAGTGGACCCGCAGGGTGATCCAGCCGGCCACGTAGTCGTACGGCAGCGAGGCCGCGTCGGCCTCCTCCTGACGTACGACCATCGTCAACCCCTCGCGCTCGGCGACGGTGACGACCGGGGTGAGACCCGCCGGCGCGGGGCCGGACACGGTGGTGAAGACATAGCGGCCGGAACGGAGTTCCGGCCGCATCCCGGCGAGCAGCCGGGTCAGATCGCGCTCTGCGTGCATGGGCACCACCCTAGGCGGTGCCCGGAAAGTGCCGGCCGGCCCGCGTCAGGTGAGGTCGAACTCGCCCTCGCGGGCGTTCGCGACGAACGCCCGCCACTCGGCCGGGTCGAAGAGGATCGACGGCGCTCCGGGCCGCCGCCCGTTCCGCATCGCGACGAAGCCCTCGACGAACGCGATCTGGACGTCCCCCACCCCCTGGCTGCCGGAGCGCCAGTCGGCCCCCGACAGGTCGAGGTCCGGCAGGTCCCGCCCCGACCAGGTGTCCTGGGTCATGGTGCTGTCCGCCACGTCCGTTCTCCCCTCGCCTCGCACACATCACGCCTCGCACGGGTCACGCTCGCCTCGCACACGTCACGCTGTGCCGCGTGTCCGGGCCTCAGCGTAGCGACCGGTCCGCGCCGCGGACAGACCTCAGGCGGTGGGCGGCCGGTCCCCGACCAGCCACATGGAGAAGAACTGCGCGCCGCCTCCGTACGCGTGTCCGAGCGCCGTGCGCGCCCCCTCGACCTGGTGTGCGCCGGCCTGCCCGCGCACCTGGAGGGCGGCCTCCGCGAAGCGGATCATGCCGGAGGCGCCGATGGGGTTGGTGGACAGCACCCCGCCGGAGGGGTTCACGGGCAGGTCGCCGCCGATCTCGGTGACCCCGGCCTCGGTGAGCTTCCAGCCCTCGCCCTCCTCCGCGAAGCCGAGGTTCTCCAGCCACATCGGCTCGTACCAGGAGAACGGCACGTACATCTCGACCGCGTCGATCTGACGGCGCGGGTCGGTGATGCCGGCCTGCCGGTAGACGTCGGCGGCGCAGTCGCGGCCCGCCCTCGGGGAGACGAAGTCCTTGCCGGCGAAGAGCGTGGGCTCGCTGCGCATCGCGCCGCCGAGCATCCAGGCCGGCGGGCGGGGCGAACGGGCCGCGCCCGCCCGGTCGGTGAGGACCATGGCGCAGGCGCCGTCGGAGGACGGGCAGGTCTCCGAGTAGCGGATCGGGTCCCACAGCATCGGGGAGGACTGCACCTTCTCCAGGGTGATGTCGTGCTCGTGGAGGTGGGCGTAGGGGTTCTTGAGGGCGTTGCGCCGGTCCTTGTACGCGACGAGGGAGCCGATCGTGTCGGGGGCGCCGGTGCGCCGCATGTAGGCGCGCACGTGGGGTGCGAAGAAGCCGCCGGCGCCGGCGAGCAGGGGCTGCTGGAAGGGGACGGGCAGGGAGAGGCCCCACATGGCGTTGGACTCGGACTGCTTCTCGAAGGCGAGGGTGAGGACGGTGCGGTGGACCCGGGCGGCCACCAGGTCGGCCGCGACCAGGGCGGTGGACCCGCCGACCGAGCCGGCGGTGTGGACGCGGAGCATCGGCTTGCCGACCGCGCCCAGCGCGTCGGCGAGGTAGAGCTCCGGCATCATCACGCCCTCGAAGAAGTCGGGGGCCTTGCCGATGACGACGGCGTCGACGTCCGCCCAGGTCAGTTCGGCGTCCTCCAGCGCGCGTACGGCGGCCTCGCGGACCAGGCCGGCGAGCGAGACGTCCCGGCGGGCGGCGACGTGCTTGGTCTGGCCGATGCCGACGACGGCCACGGGCTCCTTGCTCATCGCGGGTCCCCTTCCAGGACGGCCACCAGGTTCTGTTGCAGGCAGGGGCCGGAGGTGGCGTGGGCGAGGGCCCGGTCGGAGGCGCCGCGGTGGATGCGGGCGGCGGCCTCGCCAAGGCGGATCAGTCCCGTGGCCATCACGGGGTTGGCGGCGAGCGGGCCGCCGGAGGGGTTGACGCGGACATCGTCGCCGAGGCGGAGCGCCTTGCGCAGGACGACCTCCTGGGAGGTGAAGGGCGCGTGGAGTTCGGCGGTGTCGAGGGGCCGGCCGGCGGACGGGTCGAAGGCTCCGGCCCGTTCGGCGGCGAGGCGGGTGGAGGGCGAGTCGGTGAGGTCGCGCACGCCGAGGGAGTGGGCTTCGACGCGGTGGTCCATGCCGGTGATCCAGGCGGGCCTGGCGCACAGGTCGCGGGCGCGGTCGCCGGCGGCGAGGATCACGGCGGCGGCGCCGTCGCCGACGGGCGGGCAGTCGCCGGTGCGCAGGGGGGCGACCAGATAATCACCCTGCGGGCGGGCGCCGGGCAGTTGGGCGTGCGGGTTGGCGGTGGCGTCCCGGCGGTTGCGGGCGGCGATCGCCGCGAGCGCGGGCTCGTCGGTGTCGCCCGCGTCGATCAGGGCCCGTGCCTGGAGGGCGGCGAGCGCGACGGAGTCGGGCCACAGGGGCGCCAGGTAGTACGGGTCGAGCTGGCGGGTGAGGACGTCGCGTACGGAGCCGGCCGAGGACTTCCCGTAGGCGTAGACGAGCGCCGTGTCGGCCACGCCGGTGAGGAGCTTCACCCATGCCTCGTACAGCGCCCAGGCGCCGTCGGTCTCGACGTGGGACTCGGGGATCGGCGGCCAGGCGCCGACGCCGTCGAGGGCCATGGTGAAGGAGAAGGCGCGGCCGGCGAGGTAGTCGGAGGATCCCGAGCAGGTGAAGCCGATGTCGGAGGTCCTGAGGCCGGTCTGCCGCAGCACGTCGTGGAGGACGGGCATGAGCATCTCGACCTCGGACAGTTCGTCGCTGCGCCGGGTGTGGTCGGTTTGGGCGAAGGCGACGATGGCGACGTCCCGGCGTGCGGAGGCTGTCACAGGAGCTCCTTGTACGTGTCGTAGTCGGCGTCCGGTTCTCCGCTGGGGCGGTAGTGGTCGGGGTAGCGCCCGTCGTCGCTCCACACGGGTTCGACCCGCAGGCCCATCCGCACCTGGTCGTAGGGGATCCCGGCGATCCGGCCGTGCAGGGCGAGCCCGGCGCCGTCGAGGGCGATGTGGGCGTAGACGTACGGGACCTCGATGTTCAGGTTCTTCGCCTTGATGTTGACGATGCAGAAGGTGGTGACCGTGCCGCGGGGGCCGACCTCGACCCGCTCGGTGGTGGCGATGCCGCAGGTGGGGCAGGCGCCGCGGGGCGGGACGTAGACCTTGGCGCAGGAGGGGCAGCGTTCGCCGACGGTGCGGCGTTCGGCGAGGGCGTGGAGGTAGGCGGTCTGGGCGCGGCCGGGGCTGTAGGTGTAGTCGAGGCGGGCGGGGGCGACGATGCCGGTGACGGGCGCGTCGAACCGGCCGTCGTGCGGGCGGGGCGGAGTCCGCCGCGGTGTGCTCTCGTACGGTTCGAAGCAGGCGATGTCGGTGATGGCGCCGTGCCGTTCGGCGGCCCAGCGGACCCGGACCCGCATGCCGGTGCGTACGGCGTCGGGGTGGGGCGCGTCGAGGGCGTGCAGCAGGGCGGTGTCGGCGCCGTCGAGGCGGACGAGCACCCAGGCGAAGGGGGTCGCGAGGGGCTGGCCGGGGCGGGGTTCGGGGTTCCAGGCCCAGGTGGTGACGGTGCCGGTGGCGTCGACCTCGACGAGGTCGCGCAGCTCGGCGGCGGTCTCGGGGTCGTACTCGACGGGCGGGACGAGCACGCGCCCCGCTTCGGTGCGGACGCCGAGGAGGGTGCGCTCGCGCAGGCCGGTGAGGAAGGCGGACTGGACGGGGCCGAGGGACCGGGTGAAGGGGAACTCGACGACGAGGGGGGCGCGGAGCGTTTCGGGGGTGGCGGTCATGGGGCTCCTTGGTGGGTGCGGGGGCGCGAGCGGGGCGGCGGTGGGTGGTGCCTGTGGCCGGGAGGTCACTCGCGCCGGTACACCGGGGGGCGCTTCTCCGCGAACGCCCTCGCGCCCTCCTTCGCGTCCGCCGTGGCGAAGATCGGCCAACCGCGCTTGAGTTCCGCCGCCAGGCCCTCCTCCTCGGTCATCCCGGCCGTCTCGTAGACGGACGCCTTGACGGCCTCCACGGCGAGCGGGCCGCAGGCGTTGATCCGCTCGGCGATCTCCAGGGCGGACTCCAGGGCGGTGCCGGCCGGGACGACGCGGCCCACGAGGCCGATGCGGGCGGCTTCCTCGGCGGTGTAGGGGCGGCCGGTGAGGAGCATTTCGAGGGCGTGGGTCCGGGCGATCTGGCGGGGCAGGCGGACGGTGGAGCCGCCGATCGGGAAGAGGCCGCGGCGGACCTCGAAGAGTCCGAAGGTGGCGGTGTCGCCGGCGACGCGGATGTCGGTGCCCTGGAGGATCTCGGTGCCGCCGGCGACGCAGGGGCCCTCGACGGCGGCGATGACGGGTTTGCGGGGGCGGTGGTGGCGCAGCATCGCCTTCCAGTGCAGGTCGGGGTCGGCGGTCATGCGGTCGCGGTAGCGCTCGTCGCCGTCCATGCCCTTGCCGGCGAGGGCCTTGAGGTCCATGCCCGCGCAGAAGGAGCCGCCGGCGCCGGTGAGGACGACCGAGCGGACGGTGTCGTCGGCGTCGGCGGCGAGCCAGCCGTCGTGGAGGCCGACGAGCATCGGCAGCGAGAGCGCGTTCCTGGCCTCGGGCCGGTTCAGGGTGAGGACGAGTGTGGCGCCTTCGCGCCGCACGTCGAGGTGCTCGGTGCTGCCGCCCATGGGCGTCTCCTCTGCGGTGCCGTCCGGCATTTCCGGAACAGGTTGCAGGAGTGCGGAGTTCACTTCAATAGTTTTCTGACACTCAGTCAGATTCTTCTGCGCGGCCCCTTCCCCCCTCCGCCCGTCGGCGCTCTAATGACCGCGCCAGTCACCGACGGGTCAGTCCGGGCCAGGATCAGGAGGAACGGTGGAGTACAACCTTGCCGACCTGTTCGAATCGGTCGTCGACGTGGTCCCGGACCGCGAGGCGCTGGTCTACGTCGACCATCCCGGCACCGGCGCCGAGCGCCGGCTGACCTACGCCGAGCTCGACGCGGCGGCGAATCGGCTCGCCCACCACCTCACCGACGCGGGACTGCGGCCCGGCGAGCACGTCGGGCTGCACCTGTACAACGGCGTCGAGTACCTCCAGACCGTGCTGGCCTGTCTGAAGGCCCGGCTCGTGCCGGTGAACGTCAACTACCGGTACGTGGAGGAGGAGCTCGTCTACCTCTACCGGGACGCCGACCTGGCGGCACTCGTCTTCGACGCCGAGTTCACCGGCCGGGTCGCGGCCGCGCTGCCGCGGACGGAGAGGCTGCGGCACCTCGTGCGGGTGGGGACCCCGCCCGGGGACGCCCCGGCGCTCGACTGCGTGGACTTCGCGGCGGCGGAGGCGGCCGGCTCACCCGGGCGCGGTTTCCCGCCCCGCTCGGGCGACGACCTGTTCATCATCTACACGGGCGGCACCACGGGCATGCCGAAGGGCGTGATGTGGCGGCAGGAGGACCTGTTCTTCGCCGGTCTGTTCGGCGGCGACCCGAGCGGCGAGCCGGTGAAGCGGCCCGAGGAGCTGGCCGAGCGGGTCGCGGCCGGCGGCGCGGGCATCACCTTCTTCCCCACTCCCCCGCTGATGCACGGCACGTCCACCCTCACCGCTTTCATCGCCTTCCACTACGGGCAGCGGGTGGTGATCCACCGCAAGTACGTGCCCGAGGAGGTGCTGCGCACCATCGAGAAGGAGCGGGTGTCCAGCGTCTCCCTGGTCGGCGACGCGATGCTGCGGCCGCTGGTCGACGCCCTGCACGGACCGCTGAAGGGCACCGACCTGTCCTCGCTGTTCAGCGTCTCCTCGTCCGGCGCGATCATGTCGGACACCGTGCGCGAAGAGTTCCAGGCCCTGGTGCCGAACGTGCTGCTGCTCAACAACTTCGGCTCGTCCGAGTCCGGTTCCAACGGCCGGGCGACCGACGACTCGGGCCCCGCGAAGGGCTTCCGGCTGCACGTCAACGAGCGCACCCAGGTGGTCGACCCGGCCACCCGCGAACCCGTCGCCGTCGGCGAGATCGGCCGGCTCGCCCAGCGCGGCCACGTACCCCTCGGCTACTACAACGACCCGGCCAAGACCGCCGAGACCTTCTTCACGAAGGGCGACGAGCGCTGGGTGCTGCTCGGCGACATGGCCACCGTGGACGAGGAGGGCATCGTCACCGTCCTCGGCCGCGGCTCGCAGTGCATCAACACGGGCGGCGAGAAGGTCTATCCGGAGGAGGTCGAGCAGGCCCTCAAGTCCCATCCGGACGTGTACGACGCGCTGGTGGCGGGCGTGCCGGACGCGACCTGGGGCAGTCATGTGGCGGCCGTGGTGCAGCTACGTCCCGGCTCGTCGCCGCTGGACCTGGCGGCGCTGCAGGACCACTGCCGCACCCGGCTCGCCGGCTACAAGGTGCCGCGCCGGCTCGTCCTCACCGACCGCATCCAGCGCTCCCCCAGCGGCAAGGCGGACTACCGCTGGGCCCGTTCGGTGGCGGCGGAGGCGGACACCGCCTGACCTGCCGGATCAGACCCCGAACTTCCGCAGCGCAGCCAGGAATTTCTCCGGCCGGTTCCGATGGACCAGATGCCCGCCCTTGATCGTGACCAGCGCGGTGTCCTGGATCTGCTCCGCCATCCATGCCTGCTGCTCCTGGGGCAGATGGCTGCTCCTGCCGCCGGCGACGATCAGGGTGGGCGCGGTGATCCGGGAGAGGTCCGCGCGCCAGGCCGGGTCGGGGTCGTTCAGCTCCGCGTCCGTGGCGCCCACCACCGCCCAGTCGAGTCCGACCGGGCCGCTCGGCGGCTCGGCGGGCCCCCGCGGCGGGTCGAGCGGGAAGAAGACCGGAGCCTCCTCGAGCACCAGCCGGCCGATCAGTTCCGGCTCGCGCTGGGCCAGGAGACAGGCCGCCGCGCCCCCCATCGAGTGCCCGACCACGGTCGCGCCGGCCAGCCCCAGGGCCTTGATGAAGCCGCCCAGTTCGTCGCGGAAGACACCGAAGCCGTACGTGCCGGGCCAGTCGCTGAGCCCGTGGCCGCGCAGGTCGGGGGCGTAGACCCGCCGGTCTGCGGCCAGCTCCCGCGCGAGGTCGGTCCAGTCGGCGCCGTTCTCGCCGCGGCCGTGCACCAGCACCACCGGCGGGGCGCCCTCGGGTCCGCTGACCCGGTAGGCGAGGCGGACGCCGTCGACGGTGACCGTGCGGACCTCCGGGTCCAGGAAGGCGGCGACCGGGCGCAGGAAGGCCCCGGCGTCGTCGACCCACGGGAAGTGGGCGGTGGCCGGCTGGACGACCAGCTCGGCGTGCGGGAAGCAGGCGGCGATCGCGGCGGCCTTCGCGGGGGTGGGTCCGCCGTCGTACGCGCCCGCCAGGACGAGGACCGGGGCGGTCAGTTCCCGCAGCGCGCGCCGGATGGCCTCGGGGTCGAAGGCCCCTTCGGCGTAGTACTCCCGCGCGCCGGCCCAGTTGGTCTGCTCCCGGAGTCCCGCGGCGTGTGCCCGCGCCGCCTCGTCCCAGCGGCCGTAGGAGAAGGGCATCACGATCGCCGCGGCCTCCTCCATCGGCGTGTCCGGGCCGATGGTCTCCAGGGCGGCCCGTGCCTCGGGGTACCAGGGCCGGTCGGCGAAGACCTCGACGGCCTCGTCCCACTCCTCGTCGCTCGTGTCGAGCCCGACGGCCCGGCCGCCCGTGGTGACCAGGACGAGCGAGCGCATCCGCTCGGGGTGGGCGGCGGCGTAGAGGAGGGCGAGGGCGCCGCCGGCGGAGTGGCCGAGGAGGTCGATCCGGTCGAGGCCGAGGTGGACGCGGAACGCCTCGACGTCGGCGACCTGGCGGTCGCAGCGGTAGCTCGCGGGGTCGGCGGGCACCTCGCTGCCGCCCGTGCCGCGCGGGTCGAGCACGAGCAGGGTGCGGTGTGCGGTCAGTCCGCCGAGGTCGCCGAGGTAGCCGGCGTCGCGCAGGGGGCCGCCGGGCAGCACGAGCAGAGGCTCCCCCGTGCCCTGGGTCCGGTAGGAGAGCACGGTTCCGTCGTACGTCGTGAACTGAGGCATGCCGTCGATCATGGAGGTCGGCGGAAGGGCACGGCAACCGGGTTCTCCGGGAGCGCGATACGGTGGGATGTCCGCCGTCGTCCGCCGCCGCCGGCCCGCCCCACCAGCGAAGGAATGCGTTTCACCGTGTCCGAGACCCGTCAGGCCGCCCTCCTCCCGGCCGAGCTGCGCGGTGACTGCGCGAACTGCTTCGGACTGTGCTGTGTGGCCCTGCCCTTCGCCAGGTCCCATGACTTCGCGGTGGACAAGTCCTCGGGCGAGGCGTGCCGGAACCTCCAGGAGGACTTCCGCTGCGGCATCCACACCAAGCTGCGGGACAGCGGCTTTCCCGGCTGCACCGTCTACGACTGTTTCGGCGCCGGCCAGAAGGTCTCGCAGGTCACCTTCGGCGGCGTGTCCTGGCGGGAGGATCCGGCGACCGCACGCCGGATGTACGAGGTGTTCCCGGTGATGCGGCACCTGCACGAGCTGCTGCGCCACCTCACCGAGGCCCGGGGCCTCGCCGCCACCCGCCCGCTGCACCGCGAGCTCGACCGCGCCCTGGCCCGGGTGACGGAGCTGACCGCCGGGACGGCCGCCGAGCTGGAGAAGCTGGACGTCGGCCCCGTACGCGCCGAGGTGAATCCCCTTCTGCTGAAGAGCAGCTCCCTGGCCCGGGCGGCGGCCGGGGGCAGGCCGAAGAACAAGCGGGGCGCGGATCTCATCGGCAAGCGGCTGCGCGGGGCGAAGCTGCGCGGCGCGGACCTGCGCGGGGCGCTGCTCATCGCGGCCGACCTGAGCGGGGCCGACCTCTCGCTGGCCGATCTGATCGGCGCGGACCTGCGGGACGCCGACCTGTCGGGGGCCGATCTGACGGGTGCTCTCTTCCTGACCCAGCCGCAACTGAACGCGGCCCGCGGTGACGCGGCCACCCGTCTGCCCGAGGGCTTCGAGCGCCCCGCGCACTGGACCCGTTAGCGGTCAGTCGTCCCGGCCCTCGATCGCGTACACGTACGGCGTCGTGGTGGTCAGCTCCGCGAAGCCCAGGCGGGCCAGGATGGGGCGGCTGGTCGGGGCGGCGTCGACCTGGAGGTAGCGGTAGCCGCGCTCGGCGGCGATCCGGGCGCGGTGGGCGACGAGGGCGCGGTAGAGGCCGCGGCCGCGCCACGCCTCGACGGTGCCGCCGCCGTACAGTCCGGCGAAGTCGGTGTCGGGCGGGAGGTCGAGGCGGGCGGCGCTCACGGGCTCGCCGTCGGCGAGGGCGACGACGGCGGCGACCGTGCCGGGTGCGGCGGCGAGCTGGTCGAGGAGGCGCCGTCCGATGTGCGAGGAGTCCGTGCCGAAGGCCCGCTCGTGCACCTCGACCACGTTCCGTACGCCGGTCTCGTCGGTGACCGGTCGTATCTCCACGCCCTCGGGGAGGCCCTCGTGCGCCGGCAGGCAGGTGCTCTCGGCGACCATCAGGGTCTCCTGCTCGTCGGCGGTGAAGCCGGCGGCGAGGAGGCGTGCGGCGAGGTCGGCGGGGCCGTCGTGGCCGTACAGCTTCCATTCGAAGGAGCGGCCGGCGGCCCGGAAGTGGCGGATCTGCGCGGCGATGGCGGCGTCCGCGTCGTAGGTGCCGAGGCCGGACCACAGCACGCCGTTCCAGCCGTGCGCGGGGCCGGTCTGGCAGACGACGAGCCCGTCGCGCTCGACCCGGGCGCCCGGCCCGTCGGGGCGGGCGCCGAGGCGGAGCTGTCGGTCGTAGCGGATGCGCAGCGCGGTGAGGTCCATGGCCCCCACCCCAGCACCGGCGGCGGCCGTGGCGCCACCGGTTTTACCAGGTGACGGGCAGGGTCTCCGGTCCCCGGTTGACGGAGCCGGACCGCCAGGCGACCCGCTCGGGCGGGACGGCGAGCGCGAGGCCGGGGAAGCGGGAGAGCAGGGTGGCGAGCATGACCTCGGCCTCCATGCGGGCCAGTTGGGCGCCGGCGCAGTAGTGGGCGCCGTGGCCGAAGGCGAGGTGGGGGGCCTCGTCGCGGGTGAGGTCGAGGCGGTCGGGGTGGGTGTAGACGGCGGGGTCGCGGTTGGCGGCCGGGTAGAAGACGTACACCGCCTCGCCCTCGCGGATGGTGACGCCGCCGATGTCGAGGTCGGCGGTGGCGACCCGGGGCAGGCCGACGCCGCCGCGCTGCGGGATGTAGCGGAGCAGTTCGTCGACGGCCCGGGGCAGGCCGTCGGGGTCGGCGCGGAGTTTCGCCGTCTGGTCGGGGTGGTCGAGGAGCACGTAGACCATGGTGGCGACGATGTTGCGGACGGCGTCGAGGCCGTTGAGGGTGAGCATCACGGCCAGGGAGACGAGTTCGGGCGTGCTGATCCCGCCGGCGGCGCGGGCCGCGGCGAGCGCGCTGATCAGGTCGTCGGCGGGGTGCTCGGCGCGCTGCCGGGCGAGGTCGGCGAAGTAGCCGGCGATGTCCTTCTTGACGGCGGCCGCCGCGGCGGCGGTGGTGTCGTGGCGGAGCAGTCCGGCGCGCCATTCCTGGACGCGGTCGAGGTCGGCCGCGGGCAGGCCGAGGAGTTCGGCGACGACGGCGGCCGACAGGGGGCCGATGAAGGTCTCGGTGAGGTCGGCGGGCGGGCCGGCGTCGAGGGTGCGCAGGGCGAGGGTGTCGGCCCGGCGCGCGGTGTGGGCGCGCAGGGCCCGCATGCGGCGGCGGCCGAAGGCGGGGGCGATGAGGCGGCGCAGCCGGGTGTGGTCGGGCGGGTCGGCGCGGCCGACGCCGCCGGCCGGGGCGGGGGTGTGCGGGGTCGTGCTGGTGATCGGCCGGCCGACGGTGAGCGCCCGGCTCAGCCGCGGGTCGGCGGCGATCCGCCGGACGTCCTCGTAGCGGGTGACGAGCCAGGCGTGGCCCTCCCCGTGCGGGAGACGGACGCGGGCGACGGGTTCTTCGTGGAGGAGCCGGTACGGCAGGGGGTCGAACGCGGTGGCGGGCAGGGGGACCACGGCCCAGTCGTGGACGACCGGGCCGTGCCGCTCGGCGGGGGTCATGGGGTGGGCGATGTCTCCTGGCGGGCGCCGGCGTCGTGCCGGAGGGGGGTGATCTGTTCGATGTCGTAACGGACGCGGAGCCGCGCGATGGCGTCGTGGTCGACCTCGCCGCCGGGGCCGGTGGCGCCGAGGATCTCCATGAGCTCCTCGAAGTAGGTCTCGTGGTAGGTGGGCGGCGAGACCTGGAACAGCATGCGGGCGGGGGTGTCGCCGAGGTTGGCGAAGGCGTGGGGGCAGCCGGGCGGGACGAGCATGAGGGTGCCGGGGGTGGCGCGCACCGGGTGCCGCCCGTCGGCCGAGCGCCAGCCGCGCCAACTGTCGGCGGTGCGGACCTCCGGTTCGAAGGCGAGCACCTCCAGTTCGCCGTCGAGGAGGTAGAACAGCTCCTCGGCGCGGCCGTGGGTGTGGGCGCCGACGTCGAAGCCCGGCGGGACGAGGACTTCGAAGGTGGAGGCGGTGGCGGTGTGTTCGCCGGTGACCTTGAAGGTGACGTGCTGGGCCGGGGTGGACAGGGTCCTGCCCTCCCCGGGCGGCACGATGAGTCCGCTGAGGGGCATCGTGGCGTCGTTCCTCTCACCAGGTGACGGGCAGGGTCTCGGGGCCGCGGATGAGGGCGCCGCGCTGCCAGCGGATCCGCTCCTCGGGGACGGCCAGCCTGAGGTCGGGGAAGCGGGTCCACAGGGAGTCGAGGAGGATCTCGGACTCGATGCGGGCGAGGGCGGAGCCGGGGCAGTAGTGCGGGCCGTGGCCGAAGGCGACGTGCGGGTTGTAGCCGCGGTCGAAGTCCAGCTTCTCCGGGTTGGGGAAGACCGAGGGGTCGCGGTTGGCGGTGAGGTAGGAGACGTAGACGGGGTCGCCCTCGGGGATGGTGACACCGCCGACCTCGACGTCCTCCATCGCGATCCGGGAGAGGCCGACGGCGTTGCGGTGCGGGATGTAGCGGAGCAGTTCGTCGACGGCCTGCGGGAGGAGGTCGGGTTCGGCGCGCAGTCTGGCCAGGTGCTCGGGGTGGGTGAGCAGCGCGTAGACCATGTTGGCGCTGTTGTTGCGGACGGCGTGGGCGCCGCCGATCTGGATGAGGACGGCGAGGCCGACGGCCTCCTGCTCGTCGAGGGTGGTGTCGTCGACGGCGTCGGCGAGGACGGCGGCGAGGAACTCCTTGCCGGTGCCGTGGCTGCGTCCGATGAGCTCGGTGAAGTAGCGGGCCATCTCGGCCTTGGCCTTCTCGCTGGCCTCGCGTCCGGCGCCGGCGGAGATGATGGTGTCGGACCACTGGGCCATGAGGGGCTGGTCGCCCTCGGGGACGCCCATGAGTTCGCTGACCATGGCGAGCGGGAAGGGCCGGTTGACCATCTCCATGAGGTCGGCCGGCGGGCCGTGTTCCTCCAGCCGGTCGAGGAGCCGGTCCATCACGTCCTGGGCGTGGTCGCGCAGGGAGCGCAGGGCGCGGGCGCTGAAGGCGCGGGCGACGACGCGGCGCATCCGGGTGTGGTCGGGCGGGTCGGCGAAGCCGACGGCGCCCTCCATGGGGATGAAGTGGGGCGCGAGCCGGGTGATGGAGCGTCCGTAGACGGCCTGACGGCTGAAGCGGGGGTCGACGGAGACGAACTTGACGTCCTCGTAGCGGGTGACGAGCCAGGCGTGGCCCTCGCCGTGCGGGAGGCGGACGCGGGTGACGGGGTCCTCGTGGAGGAGCTTGGCGAGGAGCGGGTCGAAGGTGAGTCCGTCGAGGTCGGGGACGGCCCAGAAGTGCACCTGGGGTTCGGTCGCGTCGTCGGGGGTCTCGGGGTGTGTGGTCGTGGTCATCGGGCCACCGCCGCTGTCGTGGGGCGAGTGCGGTCGGACATGACGGTCCATTTCGTCCGGGGGCGGGCAGGGGAAGCCGGACGGCCTCATCGTCGGTCCCTTCCCTCCCCCGGCGCGGATCGCGCGCTCGCGCGGGCAATCGCACCCGAAGAGATGAGCGCGCCCCGGCGCCGCGCGGGAACGCATGGTCGCCGTCGCCCCGGACGACCGGCGTGGCCGGGCCGGTGCGCCGCGAGGGTGCGACCGCCCGCCGAGCGCCGTGCGTGCTCCGCCGTCCGTGCACGCGTACGAGCCGGGAAATCCCGGGCCGCCCTCTTGCCAAGACCCGGGGAGCGCCGGTTTAACTAGCCGACACAGGATCTACCGAATGATCGGTCGCCCGTTTTGGGCGGAGGGAGCGGCGGCGCATGGACGACCTGCTGGACGCGGGCGAGCGGCTCGGACGGGACGAACTGGAGGCCCTCCAGCTCGAGCGGCTGCGCGCCACCCTGCGGCACGCCTACGAGAACGTGGCGT
Source organism: Streptomyces sp. NPDC006339 (assembly GCF_040612775.1). Lineage (NCBI taxonomy): Bacteria > Bacillati > Actinomycetota > Actinomycetes > Kitasatosporales > Streptomycetaceae > Streptomyces > Streptomyces sp. NPDC006339. Next base: position 22,298 of record NZ_JBEXQW010000047.1, on the reverse strand, counting down.
TCTACCGGCGGGCCTTCGACGAGGCGGGCGTCCGCCCCGAGGACTGCGACTCGCTCGCCGACCTGGCCCGCTTTCCCTTCACCGCCAAGGCCGATCTGCGCGAGCACTACCCCTTCGGCATGTTCGCCGTCGACCCGTCCCGGATCCGCCGCATCCACGCCTCCAGCGGGACGACCGGGCAGCCGACCGTCGTCGGCTACACCCAGCGGGACCTCGACACCTGGGCGGAGGTGGTCGCCCGCTCCCTGCGCGCGGCCGGCGCCCGGCCCGGCCACAAGGTCCATGTGGCGTACGGCTACGGGCTGTTCACCGGCGGCCTCGGCGCGCACTACGGAGCCGAACGGCTCGGCTGCACGGTCATCCCGGCCTCCGGCGGCATGACGGCCCGCCAGGTGCGGCTGATCCAGGACTTCCGCCCTGAGATCATCATGGTGACGCCCTCGTACATGCTCACCCTGCTCGACGAGTTCGAGCGCCAGGGCGTCGACCCGCGCGGCACCTCCCTGAAGGTCGGCGTCTTCGGCGCCGAGCCCTGGACGGAGGAGATGCGCCGGGAGATCGAGGAGCGCTTCGCCCTCGACGCGGTCGACATCTACGGGCTCTCGGAGGTGATCGGCCCCGGTGTGGCCCAGGAGTGCGTGGAGACCAAGGACGGACTCCACGTCTGGGAGGACCACTTCTACCCGGAGATCGTGGACCCGATGACCGGCGAGGTGCTGCCGGACGGGGAGGCGGGCGAGCTGGTCTTCACCTCCCTCACCAAGGAGGCCATGCCGGTGGTGCGCTACCGCACCCGCGACCTGACCCGGCTGCTGCCGGGGACGACGCGGGTCTTCCGGCGCATGGAGAAGGTCACGGGCCGCAGCGACGACATGGTGATCCTGCGCGGGGTGAACCTCTTCCCCACCCAGATCGAGGAGATCGTGCTGCGCACGCCCGCCGTGGCACCGCACTTCCAGCTCCGGCTGACGCGCGAGGGCCGGCTCGACGCCCTCACCGTACGGGCGGAGGCGCGCCCCGAGGCGACCCCCGAGCAGCGCGCGGAGGCGGCCCGGGTGATCGCCGCGGCGGTCAAGGACGGCATCGGCGTCTCGGTCGCGGTCGAGGTCGTCGATCCGGAGACGCTGGAGCGGAGCGTGGGCAAGATCAGGCGGATCGTGGACCTGCGCGCCCCGAAGGACGGGCGGGACTGAGCGGATCGGCGGGGCGGTCTCACGGGGCCGCGTGACGGTCCCGCAACTCCCGCTTGAGGATCTTGCCGCTGGCGTTGCGGGGCAGCGACTCGACCAGGACCACCCGCTTCGGGGCCTTGAAGTGGGCGAGCCGGTCCCGCGCGTGGGCGAGGAGCTCGGCTTCGGTGACCTCGCCCCGGGGCACGACGAAGGCGGTGACCGCCTCGATCCAGCGCGGGTCGGGGAGGCCGACGACGGCGGTCTCGGCGACGGCCGGGTGGGTGTAGAGGGCGTCCTCGACCTGGCGGGAGGCGACGAGGACGCCGCCGGAGTTGATGACGTCCTTGACCCGGTCGACGACCGTGAAGTAGCCCTCCGCGTCGCGCACGGCGAGGTCGCCCGAGCGGAACCACCCGTCCCGGAACGCCTCCCGGGTCTCGTCGGGCTTGTCCCAGTATCCGGAGCACAACTGGGGCGAGCGGTAGACGACTTCGCCGGGGGTGCCGTCCGGCACGTCCCGGCCGTCCTCGTCCACGACCTTCGCCTCGACGTGACGGACCGGGCGTCCGCAGGACTCCATCCGGCCCTCGTGCTCGTCGGGCCCGAGGACGGTGGCGAGCGGGCCGATCTCCGACTGGCCGAAGCAGTTGTAGAAGCGCAGGGCCGGCAGGCGGGACCTCAGCCCCTCCAGGACCGGTACGGGCATGATCGAGGCACCGTAGTACGCCTTGCGCAGGGCGGAGAGGTCACGGGTGGCGAACTCGGGGTGCCGGGCGAGCCCGATCCACACGGTGGGCGGGGCGAACAGGCTGTCGCAGCGCCCGGACTCCACCAGGTCGAAGAGGAGCCCGGCCTCCGGCCCGTCGACGATGGTGTTCTCCGCGCCGACCGCCAGATAGGGCAGCAGGAAGACGTGCATCTGCGCCGAGTGGTAGAGCGGCAGCGAGTGCACCGGACGGTCGTCCTCGTCCAGGTCGAGGGCCTCGATCGCGCTCGCGTAGGCGTGGACCAGGGCCCGGTGGGTCATCATCGCGCCCTTGGGCAGGGCGGTGGTGCCCGAGGTGTAGAGCAACTGGACCAGATCGCGGGCGTCGCGGTCCGTGTCGTACGTGTCGGGGCGGCCGGAGACCTCGGCGAGGAGCGAACCGGTGCCGTCCCGCAGCGGCCGCACGGCGAAGCCGTCCGGTACGCGCTCCGCGAGGGCCGGGTCGGCGAGGACGAGCGAACTGCCCGACTGCTCCAGGACGTACGCGAGGTCGTCACCGGTGAGGTGGTGGTTGACCGGCACGTGGACGAGGCCGGCGCGGGAGCAGGCCAGGAACGCGATCAGGTAGGCGTCGGAGTTGTGCCCGTAGGCCGCCACCCGGTCGTACTCAGCCAGGCCCCAGCGCTCGCGCAGCACGGCCGCGGCGGTCGTGACGGCGGCGTCCAGTTCGGCGTAGGTCCAGGTCCGGTCCGCGTACCGCACGGCGATCCGGTCGGGGACGCGCTGGGCGCTCATGCGCAGGACGCCGTCGACGGTGCGGGTGAGCAGTCTGCGCGGTACTCGGTCCATGACCGACGATCCTCGGTGGGGCCGGGCGGACGGTCAAGTACCCGGCCGGCGCCGGGCGGGCCCCGCGCGGACCCCGCTGCGGACCCCGCGGCGGACCTCGGATACCGAACGGCATGTTGACAAAGCAAGCGCTCACCTGAGTGCATGACCCCAACCCGCACGACCCGCATGCTCGTTGGGAGGCACGTTGCACTTCCGCACCTTCTTCCCCACCCGGCTGAGGCGTCTGGCGCTCGTCGGTGCCGCCCTCGCCACCGTCACCGCCTCGCTGCCGGCCGCTGCGGCCGACCCGGCCGACCGGACCCATCACCCCTCGGACCGGGGCCTGTCGGCCGTCATCCGCTACACCGAGTACGGCATCCCGCACATCGTCGGCAAGGACTACGCGAGCCTCGGCTTCGGCACCGGCTGGGCGCAGGCGGCCGACCAGGTCTGTGTCCTCGCCGACGGCTTCGTGACCGTGAACGGCGAGCGCTCCCGGTACTTCGGCGCGGACGCCGCCCCCGACGGCTCACTGTCGTCGGCGACGAAGAACCTGTCCAGCGACCTCTTCTTCCGCGGGGTGAAGGAGGCGGGAACGGTCGAGGCGGTGCTCGCCCTGCCCGCCCCGGCCGGGCCGAGCCGGCAGCTCAGGGAGCTCATGCGGGGCTGGGCGGCCGGCTACAACGCCTGGCTGCGGAAGAACCGCGTCACCGATCCGGCCTGTGCGGGCGCCGACTGGGTGCGGCCGGTGACGGCGCTCGACGTGGCGCGCCGCGGCTGGGCGGTCTCCGTCCTCGGCGGCCAGGGCCGGGCGGTGGACGGCATCGTCGCGGCCCGCCCACCGGCCGGCCCGCCGGCCTCCGGACCGACGGCCTCCGGGGCGACGGAAGCCGGAGTGCCCGACCCGGCCCGTACGGCCGCCGCCGCCCGTGAGCTCTTCGCGGCCGAACACGCCACCATGGGGTCCAACGCCGTCGCCTTCCAGGGCTCCACCACCGCGAACGGCCGCGGGCTGCTGCTCGGCAACCCGCACTACCCCTGGCACGGCGGCCGGCGCTTCTGGCAGTCCCAGCAGACCATACCCGGCGAGCTGAACGTCTCCGGCGCCTCCCTGCTCGGCACCACCGTCGTCAACATCGGCTTCAACGACAAGGTCGCCTGGAGCCACACCGTCGCCACCGGCGTCCCCCTCAACCTGCACCAACTGACCCTCGACCCGGCCGACCCCACCACGTACCTGGTGGACGGCAGGCCCGAGCGGATGACCCCGCGCACGGTCACGGTCGCGGTCGAGGACGGCGCCCCGGTCACCCGCACCCAGTGGTGGACCCGCTACGGGCCGGTCGTCTCCGGGCTCGGCGCGCAACTGCCGCTGCCGTGGACCGCGACGACGGCCTTCGCCCTGGGCGACCCCAACGCGCTCAACCTGCGGGGCTCGGACACGGCGCTCGGCTTCGCCAAGGCCCGCTCCACCGCGGACATCGCCGACACGCTGCGCCGCACCCAGGGGCTGCCCTGGGTCAACACCATCGCCGCCGACGCGGCGGGCCACACCCTCTTCACGCAGGCGCAGGTGCTGCCGCGGATCACCGACGAACTGGACCGGCGCTGCTCCACGCCGCTCGGCCGCGCCACCTATCCGGCGTCCGGCGTCGCGGTCCTCGACGGCTCGCGCGGCGACTGCGCGCTCGGCTCGGACCCGGACGCGGTGCAGCCCGGGGTGTTCGGGCCCGCACGGATGCCGGTCCTGCGGGACGCCCCGTACGTGGCGAACTCCAACGACAGCGCCTGGCTCACCCACGCGGACCGGCCGATCACCGGCTACGAGCGGATCTTCGGCACCCTCGGCACCCCGCGTTCGCTGCGCACCCGTGGCGGCATCGAGGACGTGGCGGCGATGGCCGGGCGGGGCGGCCTCACCGTGGCCGACCTCCAGCGCCAGCAGTTCGCCGACCGGGCCCCGGCCGGTGACCTGGCGGCGGCCGACACGGCCCGCGCCTGCGCGGCCGTCCTCGCCGACGACCCCGAGCCCTGCCGGGTGATCGCGGCCTGGGACCGCACCATGGACGCCGGCAGCCGGGGCGCGCTGCTCTTCGACCGCTTCTGGCGGAAGTTCACGGCGGCGGCGAAGCCGGCCGAGCAGTGGAAGGTGCCGTTCTCGGCGGCCGATCCCGTGCGCACCCCGCACACCCTCGACACGGACTCCCCCGCCTTCGCCGCGGCCCTCAAGGGCGCGGTGGCGGAGCTGCGGGCGGCCGGGATCGCCCTCGACGCCCCGCTCGGCGCGCACCAGTTCGTGGTACGGAACGGGGCGCGGATCCCGGTGAGCGGCGGCACGGAGGCGCTGGGCGTCTGGAACAAGACCGAGCCCGTGTGGAACCCGGCGAGCGGCGGCTACACGGAGGTGGCGCACGGCACGAGCCACGTCCAGGCGGTGGGCTGGGACGGCGGCCGCTGCCCGGTGGCCCGCACCCTGCTCACGTACTCCCAGTCCTCGAACCCGAACTCGCCGCACCACAGCGACCAGACGCGTCTGTACGCGGGCGAGCGGTGGGTGACCTCCCGCTTCTGCGAGAAGGACATCCTGCGCTCGCCGGAGCTGCGGGTCGTGGTGGTCAGGGACTGAGGCCGGTCAGAGGCTGAGGCCGGTCAGGGGCTGATCGACAGGAAGACGAAGGCGGCGAAGATCGAGAGGTGGACGCCGCCCTGGAGGAGCGTGGCCCGTCCGGGCACCACGGTCAGGGCGCTCACCGCGGCGGTGAGCACGAGCAGCACCATGTGGAGGGCGCCCAGGCCGAGGACCAGGGGGCCGGAGAGCCAGATCGAGGCGAGCGCGATCGCGGGGATCGTCAGGCCGATGCTGGCGATGGCGGAGCCGTAGGCCAGGTTCATGCTGGTCTGCATCCGGTCCCGGCGGGCCGCGCGGACGGCGGCTAGGGTCTCGGGGAGCAGCACCATGAGGGCGATGACGACGCCGACGACGGCTTTGGGCAGGCCGGCGGACTCGACGCCGTCCTCGATGGTGGGCGAGACGAGCTTGGCGTTGCCGACGACGGCGACGAGGGCGAGCACGAGCAGGCCGAGGCTGATCCAGGTCGCGCGGGCGGTCGGCGGTTCGGCGTGCTCGTCCTCGGACTCCGCCAGGTTGCCGTCCGCGGCGACCGGCCGGGGCACCGGCAGGAAGTAGTCGCGGTGCCGGACCGTCTGGACGGCGACGAACACCCCGTACAGGCCGAGGGAGGCGACGGCGGCGAAGGCGAGCTGGGCGGGGGAGAACTCGGGTCCGGCGTGACTGGTGGTGAAGGTCGGCAGGACGAGGGTCATGGTCGCGAGGGTGCAGACCGTGGCGAGCGCACCGCCGGAGCCCTCGGCGTTGAAGACGGCGACGCGGTTGCGCAGTGCGCCGACGAGCAGGGACAGACCGACGATGCCGTTGCAGGTGATCATGACGGCGGCGAAGACGGTGTCCCGTGCGTAGGTCGCGGCCTTGTCGCCGCCTCCGGCCATCAGGGTGACGATCAGTCCGACCTCGATGACGGTGACGGCGACGGCGAGGACGAGGGAGCCGTAGGGCTCGCCGACACGGTGGGCGACGACCTCGGCGTGGTGGACCGCGGCGAGCACGGCGGCGAAGAGGCAGACCGCGATGAGGGCCACGGCGAAGCCCGGCAGGTCGCGGCCCCAGCCGAGCGCGAGCCCCACGGCCGCGACGACCGGCCCCCAGGTGGTCCACTGTCGTGTCAGTCCTGCCGTACGCGCACTCATGCCGTGAATCCTGCCATACCGGCACGGACCGCCCTCCGTTCGGGGCCGGTCCGCCGTCCGTGCGCCGCGGCCCGCTACAAGGGGCGGTCGTGGCCCTCCCAGTAGGGGTCGCGCAGGCGGCGCTTGTAGAGCTTGCCGTTGGGGTCGCGGGGCATGTGGGCGATGAAGTCGACCGACTTGGGACGCTTGTACGAGGCCAGGTGGCTCGCGCAATGGGCGAGGATCGCCGCCGCGAGCTCGGGGCCGGGCTCGTGGCCCTCGGCCGGTTCGACGACGGCCTTCACCTCCTCGCCCCAGTCGGCGTGCGGGATGCCGAAGGCGGCGGCGTCGGCGACGGCGGGATGGGCGAGGAGGGCGGCCTCGATCTCGGCGGGGTAGATGTTGACCCCGCCGGAGATGATCATGTCGATCTTGCGGTCGCGGAGGAAGAGGTAGCCGTCCTCGTCGAGGAGGCCGAGATCGCCGACGGTGAAGAAGTCGCCGATGCGGTTCGACGCGGTCTTGGCCTCGTCCTTGTGGTAACGGAAGCCGCCGGTGCTCATCTTCATGTAGACGGTGCCGAGCCGGCCGGGCGGCAGCCGGTTGCCGTCGTCGTCGAAGACGGCGAGCTCGCTGATGGGCCAGGCGCGGCCGACGGTGCCGGGCTTCTTCAGCCAGTCCTCGGCGGTGGCGAAGGCGCCGCCGCCCTCGCTGGCCGCGTAGTACTCCTCGACGCAGTGGCCCCACCAGTCGATCATGGCCCGCTTGACGTGCTCGGGGCAGGGCGCGGCGCCGTGGATGGCGTGGCGCAGGGAGGAGACGTCGTAGCGGTTCCGGGTCTCCGCTGGGAGGGCGAGCAGCCGGTGGAACTGGGTGGGCACCATGTGCGTGTGGGTGCAGCGGTGGGTGTCGATGAGCCGCAGCATCTCCTCGGGGCTCCACTTGTCCATGACGACGAGCGGGTGGCCGATGTGCAGCGCGGCGGCGGCGAACTGGAGGACGGCCGTGTGGTAGAGCGGCGAGCAGACCAGGTGGACGTTGCCGTCGAAGGGCTTGATGCCGAAGATGCCGAGGAAGCCGCCGAGGTGGGTCTCCTCGGGGAGCCTGCCGGGCAGGGGGCGGCGGATGCCCCGGGGGCGTCCGGTGGTGCCGGAGGTGTAGTTCATGACCCAGCCGAGGGTGCGGTCGGCGGGCGTCGAGTCCGGGCGGTCGTCGAGGAGTTCGGCGTACGGGCGGAAGCCGGGGACCTGGGAGCCGGGGGCCCGGGAGCCGATGGCCCGGGAGCCCGGGGCCTGGGAGCCGGGGGCCTCGCCGACGGCGTAGCGGTGGCTCCGGGCGAGGCCCGCCTCGTCCGCGGCGGCCGTCGCGGCCTCGGCGAAGCGCTCGTGGGCGATGAGGACCTTGGCGCCGGAGTCGGAGACGATCCAGGCGATCTCGGAGCCGACCAGGTGGTGGTTGACGGGGACGAGGTAGAAGCCCGCCTGGGCGGCGGCGAGATAGGCGGTGAGGAAGGCGGTGCCGTTGGGCAGGACGACGGCGAAGGCGTCGCCTTGCTCCATTCCGGCGGCGCGCAGGCCGTGGACGAGGCGGTTGGCGTCGGTGAGCAGCCGTCCGGCGGTCCACTCCTCGCCGTCGGGGGCGATCAGGACGGTACGGCCCGGGTCGGCGGCGGCCTGTGCCCAGAAGCCGGTGGGGTTCTCGGTCACCGCGCGCTCCTTCCGGCGATGCGGTTGATCCGGGTGACCGCCCTCTCGAAGCCCCGGGTGAGGTCGTCGAAGACCTGCCGGACACTGCGCTCGGAGTTCATCCGGCCGACGATCTGGCCGACGGGCGTGCCGAGCAGCGGCGCCACCTCGTACTTCTGGATCCGGGATACGGCCTCGGCGACCAGCAGGCCCTGGAGCGGCATGGGCAGCGGTCCGGGTCCCGCCGGGTCGTCCCAGGCGTCGGTCCACTCGGTGCGCAGTTGGCGGGCGGGTTTGCCGGTCAGGGCGCGGGAGCGGACGGTGTCGCCGGAGCCGGCGGCGAGCAGTTTCTCGGTGAGGGCCCGGGAGTGGAGTTCGGCCTCGGTGGTGGTGAGCCAGAGCGAGCCGAGCCAGACGCCCTGGGCGCCGAGGGCGAGTCCGGCGGCGATCTGCTCGCCGCTGCCGATGCCGCCGGCGGCGAGGACGGGCAGCGGGGCGACGGCTTCGACGACCTCGGGGGTGAGCACCATGGAGGCGATCTCGCCGGTGTGGCCGCCGGCCTCGTAGCCCTGGGCGACGACGATGTCGATGCCGGCGTCGGCGTGGTGGCGGGCGTGCCGGGCGCTGCCGGCGAGGGCGGCGACGAGGACGCCGTGGTCGTGGGCGCGGGCGACGACGTCGGCGGGCGGGGAGCCGAGGGCGTTGGCGAGCAGCTTGATGGGGTAGTCGAACGCGACGTCGAGCTGGCCGCGGGCGACCTGTTCCATCCAGCCGGTGATGCGCCAGCCGGACGGCTCGCCGTCGGCGAGTTCGGGGACGCCGTACCGGGCGAGGGTGGCGCGGACGAATGCGCGGTGTCCCTCGGGGATCATCGCCTCGACGTCGGCCTCGGTCACGCCGTCGACCTTCTTCGCCGGCATGACGACGTCGAGTCCGTAGGGCAGTCCGTCGGTGTGGGCCTGCATCCAGTCGAGGTCGCGGGCGAGGTCGCCGGGTGCGGTGTAGCGCACCGCGCCGAGGACGCCGAACCCGCCGGCTCTGGTGATGGCGGCGGCCACCGCGGGGAAGGGCGTGAAGCCGAAGATGGCGTGTTCGATCCCCAGGGTGCGACTCAGCTCCGTCTTCATGGGCGGCAGGATGCCGCAGCGGTCGTGCCGAGGGAAGAGATTTTCTGATGCCATGTCAGATTCTTTGCGGTGCCGCGCGCTTCCGTGTCCCGCTCCCCCTCCGGTAGGAAAGTTTCAGATCTTGCCGGAGCAGCCGAAGTTTTCTTTCAGGGAGCGGTGAGAGGGTGGACATGACGGAGCAGTCGAGGAGCGAGGGACGGGGTCCGAGCCGCAGGGCGTTCGGCGGCGGGGTCCTGGCCCTGGGAGGAGCCCTGATGTTCGGTGCGGTGCCGGGAGCGGCCGCCCACGGGCCCGCGGAGGGCGACTCGGGCGGCGCCGCGGGCGGCGGTGGTACGGCCGACGGTGGTACGGGCGGCGGCGCGCGGCGGACGACCCTGCGGCGCGGCTCCGCCGAGCGGGCCGGACTGCTGCCCGAGCACCTGGACCGGCTTGTCACCGACGCCGAATCCTTCCTCCGCCCCTCTCCCGTCCACCCCTGGTACGCGGGCGCCGTGCTGCTCGCCGGGCGCGGCGGGACCGTGGCGCTGCACCGGCCGATCGGCATGGCCGTGCGCTACGCGGCGTACGACGAGAAGACCGACACCGGCGTCGAGCTGCCGGAGGACCAGCGGATCCCCATGCGCGAGGACACGGTCTTCGACCTGGCCTCGGTCTCCAAGCTGTTCACCTCGATCCTGGCGGTGCAGCAGATCGAGCGCGGCGCGCTGACGCTGGAGGAGCGCGTCACGGCGTATCTGCCGGAGTTCGGGGGCGGCGGCAAGCAGGACATCACCGTCCGTCAGCTCCTCACCCACACCTCCGGTTTCCGCGCCTGGATCCCGCTCTACAAGGAGCCGACCCGGGAGGGGCGACTGCGGCTGCTGTGGAACGAGAAGCCGGCGCATCCGCCCGGCACGGTCTACCTCTACTCCGACCTCAATCTGATCACCCTCCAGCTCATCCTGGAGAAGATCACCGGTCACACTCTGGATCACCTGCTCCGGACCGAGATCACCGCTCCGCTCGGGATGCACCGCACGCGCTTCAATCCCCCGCTCTCCTGGCGGCCGGACATCGCCGCCACGGAGGACGCCCGCAAGCCGTGGTCCGGTCTGGACCGCGGCATGGTGTGGGGCGAGGTCCACGACGAGAACGCCTACGCCATGAGCGGGGTGGCCGGCCACGCCGGGGTGTTCTCCCGCGCCTGGGACCTGGCCGTCCTCGCCCGCACCCTGCTCAACGGCGGGGCGTACGGCGACGCCCGCATCCTCTCCCCCGCCTCGGTGGAGCTCATGTTCACCGACTTCAACACCGCCTTCCCCGGCGACGAGCACGGTCTCGGCTTCGAGCTCTACCAGCACTGGTACATGGGCGCCCTGGCCACCCCGCGCACCGCGGGGCACACCGGCTTCACCGGCACCAGCCTCGTCCTCGACCCGACCGCCGACGCCTTCCTCGTCGTCCTCGGCAACTCCGTGCACCCCGTGCGGAGCTGGCGCTCCGGCTCCGCGCCCCGGGTCGCCACCGCCGACGCCCTCGCCCGCGCCGTGCCCGTACGCCCGGCCCGGGGACGCACCGCCTGGTTCGCCGGCATGGCGAGCGCCACGACCGCCACGCTGACCCTGCCCGACCTCCCGGAGGCGGCGCGCCTCGAGTGCGCCCTGTGGTGGGACACCGAACCGGGCGCGGACGGCGCGTTCCTGGAGGCGTCGAGGGACGGCGGGGCGAGCTGGTCGGCGGTGCCGTTCACGAGCGCGCGGCCCGGCGAGGAGCCCCGCTCGCACCCCTCGGGCGCGGCGAGCGGCTGGTCCGGCCGTGCCTGGCACACCGTCAGGGCCGCGCTGCCCCAGGGCCCGCACCCGGCCACCGGGCCCGTACGGCTGCGCTGGCGCTACGCCACCGACCGGCGGTACGTGGGCCGGGGCGTGTACGTGGACGCGCTGCGGGTGCTCGACGCGGCGGGGCGCCCGCTGTTCGACGAGATGCGGCCGGCGGACGGGGCGCGCGTCGAGGCGCAGGGCTGGGTGCGGTCGGCGGACTGACACCCTGTCCGCGCCCGGGGGCGGTCTGCGCACGGATGCGCCGGGCGCGCGCCGCTCCGTCCTGTCCGCGTGGCCGGGGGGCGCTGTCCCTGGCCCTCCTCGCCACGCTGATCACGGCGCTCGCGGCGCCGTCCCCCGCGGCCGCCACGACCGGCCCGACGGCGACGACCGCGTCGACCGCCGTCGAGCCGGCCGCGTCGCACACGGTCCCGGGCCACGGTCCTGGGCCACGGTCACGGTGGTGGGACCGAGGTCGCCGGGTCCCGGCGGGCTCAGTCCCGCGGAACGGCCGCGTCCCGCAGCGCGTCGAGGACCGGCCGGATCAGCGGATGGTCCTCGGCTCCGCGGCGGACCGCCGCGAAGACGCGGCGGGTGGGGGCGACGCCGTCCACCGGACGGACGAACACCCCGGTGAGGTCCGTGCCGCGCAGGGCCGAGCGCGGCACCAGGGCCACGCCCGCACCCGCCGACGCGAGGGCGACGACGGCCCGGAAGTCGTCGGAGGAGTGCTCCAGACGCGGCGCGAAACCGGCGTACTCGCAGGCCAGGACGGTCACGTCATGACACGGGTTGCCGGCGGACTGGCCGATCCAGGGGTCCTTCGCGAGGTCGGCGAGCGCGATCCGCTCCCGGGCGGCGAGCGGGTGGTCCGGCGGGAGGACCGCGTCGAACGGCTCCGCGTAGAGCGGGACGCGGGTGAGCCGGGCGTCGTCCTCACCGGGCGCGCCCCGGTACTCGACGGCCACGGCCACGTCGACCTGCCGGTCCAGGACCATGAGGAGGCTCTCGTCGCCCTCGGCGTCCCGGACCCGGACCCGGATGCCGGGCGCGGTGCGGGCGAGGGAGCCGATGGCGGGGGCGACGGCGAGGCCGATGCCGGTGGCGAAGGCGGCCACCGTCACCGTACCGGCCTCGCCCGAGCCGTACGCGGCGAGCTCGGCCTCCGCCCGCTCCAGTTGCGCCAGGACGGCGTTGGCGTGGTTCAGCAGGATCTCGCCGGCCGGCGTCAGCCGGGCGCCCCGGGCGCCCCGCTCCACCAGACGGTGCCCGGTCTCCTGTTCCAGGGCGGCGAGCTGCTGGGAGACGGCGGACGGGGTGAGATACAGCGCGGCGGCCGCCGCCGTGACGGTGCGGTGGTCGGCCACCGCCCGGAGGATGTGCAGCCGCCGCGCTTCGATCATGCCCCTAGTCTCGCAGGGCGGCGCGCGCGTCGACGAACGCGTCGACGGCCCGGTTGACGTCGTCCGTGGAGTGGGCGGCGGACAACTGGACGCGGATGCGGGCCTGGCCCTGCGGCACGACCGGGTACGAGAAGCCGATCACGTACACGCCGCGCTCCAGGAGCAGCTCGGCCATGCGTCCGGCTTCGGCGGCGTCACCGATCATCACGGGGGCGATGGCGTGGTCGCCGGGGAGGATGTCGAAGCCCTCCTCGGTCATCCGGCGGCGGAACAGCTCGGTGTTGGCGTTCAGCCGCTCGCGCAGGTCTCCGGCGGACTCCAGGAGGTCGAGGACCTTGAGCGAGGCGGCGGCGATCACCGGGGCGAGGGTGTTGGAGAAGAGGTACGGGCGGGAGCGCTGGCGCAGCAGGGCGACGATCTCGGCGCGGGCCGCGACATAGCCGCCGGAGGCGCCGCCGAGGGCCTTGCCGAGGGTGCCGGTGATGATGTCGACGCGGTCCATGACGCCGTGCAGCTCGGGGGTGCCGCGGCCGCCGGGGCCGACGAAGCCGACGGCGTGCGAGTCGTCGACCATGACCATGGCGTCGTAGCGCTCGGCCAGGTCGCAGATCTCGTCGAGCGGGGCGACGTAGCCGTCCATGGAGAACACGCCGTCGGTCACGACCAGCTTGCGCCGGGCGCCGCCCTCGGTCGCCTCCTTGAGCTGCCGCTCCAGGTCGGCCATGTCGCGGTTGGCGTAGCGGAAGCGGCGGGCCTTGGAGAGGCGGATGCCGTCGATGATGGAGGCGTGGTTGAGGGCGTCGGAGACGACCGCGTCCTCGGGGCCGAGGAGGGTCTCGAAGACGCCGCCGTTGGCGTCGAAGCAGGAGGAGTAGAGGATCGTGTCCTCCTGGCCGAGGAAGGCCGACAGGCGCGCCTCCAGCTCCTTGTGGACCTCCTGGGTGCCGCAGATGAAGCGGACGGACGCCATGCCGTAGCCCCAGCGGTCCAGGGCCTCGTGGGCGGCGGCGACGACCTCGGGGTGGTCGGCGAGGCCCAGGTAGTTGTTGGCGCAGAAGTTCAGCACCTCGCCGGGGCGGCCGCCGGAGGTGACGGCCACGGTCGCGGACTGGGGGGTGCCGATGACCCGCTCGGGCTTGTGCAGTCCGGCCTGCCGGATGTCTTCGAGGGTGGCGCGCAGGTCGTCGCGGACGGAGTCGAACATGGAAAGGGCTCCTGAGTGCTGTGGTCCGGAGGTCAGACGGTCCAGTCGAGGATGATCTTGCCGCTCCTGCCGGAGGCGGCGTCGTCGAAGGCGGCCTCGAAGTCGGTGTACGCGTAGCGGCCCGTGATCACCGGGGAGAGGTCGAGTCCGCCTTCGAGGAGCACCGACATGGCGTACCAGGTCTCGAACATCTCGCGGCCGTAGATGCCCTTGATGGTGATCATCGAGGTGACGATCTTCGCCCAGTCGACGGAGAAGTCCTCGCTGGGCAGGCCGAGCATGGCGATCTTGCCGCCGTTGGTCATGTTGGCGACCATGTCGCGCATCGCGCGCGGGTTGCCGGACATCTCCAGGCCGACGTCGAAGCCCTCCTTGAGGCCGAGGATGCGCTGGCCGTCGGCGATGGTCTGCTCGGCGACGTTCAGGGCGAGCGAGACGCCGGTCTTGCGGGCCAGGTCGAGGCGGTCCTCGCTGACGTCGGTGATGACGACGTGGCGGGCGCCGGCGTGCTTGGCGACGGCCGCGGCCATGATGCCGATCGGGCCCGCGCCGGTGACCAGGACGTCCTCGCCGACGAGCGGGAAGGAGAGCGCGGTGTGCACCGCGTTGCCGAAGGGGTCGAAGATCGCGGCGACGTCGAGGTCGACGGCGACGCGGTGGACCCAGACGTTGGAGGCGGGCAGCACGACGTACTCGGCGAAGGCGCCGTCGCGGCCGACGCCGAGGCCGATGGTGGCGCGGCACAGGTGGCGGCGGCCGGCCAGGCAGTTGCGGCACTTGCCGCACACCAGGTGGCCCTCGCCGCTGACCAGGTCGCCGACCTGGACGTCGGTGACGTCGCGGCCGGTCTCGACGACCTCGCCGACGAACTCGTGGCCGAGGGTCAGCGGGGTGTCGATGGTCTTCTGGGCCCAGCCGTCCCAGGAGCGGATGTGGAGGTCGGTGCCGCAGATCCCGGTCCGCTTGACCTTGATCAGGACGTCACCGGGGCCTGTCTCCGGCTCGGGCACGTCCGTGAGCCAGAGTCCCGGCTCCGCCTTCTGCTTGACCAGTGCCTTCAATGTCACGGCTCCCGACGTACGCGTCCTTGTGATGTACGGGTCAGGGCGCGGCGAAGCGCCCAAGATCCCTGGAGGAAATCTTCCGTACGTCGGGCCCGTGGTCCATCGAGGTTTTCTTAAGCGGCCTCGCAGATCAGCTTCACGCCGCTGGCGGCGGGCGGTCCGAACGTCAACCCGCCGCCCCTTCCAGCACCGACATGGCCGCGTTGTGGCCGGGGACACCGCTCACCCCGCCGCCGCGGACGGCGCCCGCCCCGCACAGCAGGACGTTGGCGTGGGCGGTCTCGACACCCCAGGCTCCACCCTCCTCTTCCCCGTAGGGGAAGGAGAGGTCGCGGTGGAAGATGTGGCCGCCGGGCAGCCGCAGCTCGTGTTCGAGGTCGAGCGGGCTCTTCGCCTCGACGCACGGCCGGCCGTCGGCGTCGCGGGCCAGGCAGTCGGCGATCGGTTCGTCGAGGCAGGCGTCGAGCTGCTCCAGGGTCGCCTTCAGGAGGGCGTCGCGGGTGCCGTCGGGGTCGGCGGCGAACAGCCGGGCGGGCGCGTGGAGTCCGAAGAGGGTGAGGGTCTGGTAGCCGCGGGCGGCGGCCTCGGGGCCGAGGATGCCGGGATCGGTGAGGGTGTGGCAGTAGATCTCCGAGGGCGGGGCGGCGGGCAGGCGCCCGGCGGCGGCCTCGGCGTAGGCGGTCGCCAACTGCGCGTAGCCCTCGGCGATGTGGAAGGTGCCGGAGAACGCCTCGCGCGGGTCGACCGCGCGGTCGCGGAGCCTCGGCAGCCGGGTGAGGACCATGTTCACCTTGAGCTGGGCGCCCTCGGCGGGCGGCGGGGCCGGTTCGCCGAGGAGGGCGGCGAGGGCGTGCGGGGAGGCGTTCACGAGGACGTGTCCGGCGGCGACGACGCCCTCGCCGTCGGCGGTGCGGTAGGCGACCTCGGCGCGGGTGCCGTCGGTGTCGATCCGGTTGACCTCGTGGCCGGTGAGGATCGTGGCCCCGGCGGCGCGTGCCGCGTCCGCGAGGGCGTCGGTGAGGGCGCCCATGCCGCCCACGGGGACGTCCCAGTCACCGGTGCCGCCGCCGATGACGTGGTAGAGGAAGCAGCGGTTCTGGAGCAGGGAGGGGTCGTGGGCGTCGGCGAAGGTGCCGATGAGGGCGTCGGTGAGGACGACCCCGCGGACCAGGTCGTCGGCGAAGTGCTTCTCGACGGCGACGCCGATGGGCTGCTCGAAGAGCATGTCCCAGGTCTCGGCGTCGTCGACCCGGGCGCGCAGCTCGGCACGGCTCGGCAGCGGTGCGGTGAGGGTCGGGAAGATCCGGCGCGCGGCGCGCGCGGTGCGGCCGTAGAAGGCCCGCCATGCCTCGTACTCGCGGTCGGAGCCGGTGAGCGCGGCGAAGGAGGCGCGGGTGCGGTCGGCGTCGCCGCCGACGAGGAGGCCGGAGCCGCCGGCCGGGGTGCGGTAGGGCGTGTACGAGGAGACGGACCGTTTTCGCACCGCGAAGCGCAGCCCGAGGTCGCGCACGATCTTCTCGGGGAGGAGCGAGACGAGGTACGAGTAGCGGGACAGCCGGACGTCCACCCCGGCGAAGGGCCGCGTGGAGACGGCGGCCCCGCCGGTGGAACCGAGCCGCTCGAGGACGAGGACCCGTCGCCCGGCGCGGGCGAGGTAGGCGGCGGCGACGAGGCCGTTGTGTCCGCCGCCGACGATGACGGCGTCGTAGGAGCTCTGCGGTGCGGTCATGCCTCTTGCTAGCACCTCGGCGGCGCTGCCACCAGGGGCCGGGGCGGTGAGTCCGGTCCGGCCGCGGGGCTGCGTACGATCGGCGGGTGGCACGCTTCGACGACATCTGCGCGACCTTCTGGGACGAGGACCCGCACGGGTCGCTCGCCCCGTTGACCGACCCGGTCGTGCGGGAGGCCGAGCGCCGGCTCGGCGTCCGTCTGCCGCAGGCGCTCCTGGAGATCCTGCGGATCCGCAACGGCGGCCTGGTGGCGGACGCCTGGAACGCCTTCCCCACGGACGTGGCGACCTCCTGGAGCGAGACCCATGTCCCGTTCGACGAGCTGCTGGGCGTCGGCCGTCCCGGGGACGAGTGGTCGCTGCTGGAGTCCCCCTCGCTGGTCGAGGAGTGGGGTCTGCCGTCGCCCCTGGTGCTGCTCTCCGGCGACGGCCACTGCTGGATCGCGCTCGACTACCGGGCCTGCGGACCGCACGGGGAGCCGTCGGTGACATGGTTCGACACGGAGTCGGGCACGGATTCCGTCACGGAGCTTCCGTTGGCCCGGGACTTCCGGTCTTTCGTCGAGCGCCTGACCTCGGCGGACTCGCTCGACCCCGAACCGGCGGGAGACGGCGGCCGGTAGGGCGCCGGTG
Organism: Streptomyces sp. NPDC006339; assembly: GCF_040612775.1. Lineage (NCBI taxonomy): Bacteria > Bacillati > Actinomycetota > Actinomycetes > Kitasatosporales > Streptomycetaceae > Streptomyces > Streptomyces sp. NPDC006339. Next base: position 5,201 of record NZ_JBEXQW010000047.1, on the reverse strand, counting down.
TCAGTGGCGTGCTCTACGGTCGGGGGCCATGGGGAACCACTATCGGACGCTGGTCGTCCCGGACGTCGGGCCGGAGGAGGCGGAGGAGCTGGCCGGGCGGGGGCTCGGCTGGCTGGTCGCGGCCGGGATCGTGCGCGCCGAACGGGTCCGTGACTGCGTCTTCTTCGCGGAGTACGGGCACCTGCCGGGCCCCGGGTGGGCGCGGGCGGTCGCCGATCCGCGCCGGGGGTCCGGCGGCGGCGTCGCGGTCCACGCCGGGCGGACGGTGTTCCACGGTTGCCCGTTCTTCTGCGCGCACGCGGTCTGCCCGCACTGCGAGGCCCGCACCCGCTTCTTCGACGACGAAGGGGAGGCCGTCGAGGGCGCCTTCGACTCCTTCGCCGCGTCCATAGGCGTATGGCAGCGCACGGGAACGGCCACGGCCGCTTGCGACACGTGCGGCCGCGCAACCGAGTTGACCGCGTGGACCTGGGACCAGAACTTCTTCGCCTTCGCCCACCTGGGCTTCGCCTTCTGGGACTGGCCGGCCCTCGCCCCGGACTTCCTGGCCGACTTCGCGTCGGCGCTGGGCGGCCACCGGTTCGTCCAGGTGAGGGGGAACCTCTGAGCGGAGGGCGTTGAGGGCAAGCAGACCACCGGGGGGGGTGCCAGGTCGCCCAGACTCCCGGGGGGGGTCGAGCCCGGCCCGGGCGGCGGGCCGGGGCTAGGGGGCGGCGGTGCCCAGGCGTTCGCGGCAGTGGGTTTCGTCCGCGCGGGCGGAGCGGGTGGCCGGGTGGTCGGGGCCGAGGAGGCGGGTGCGGGCCTCGGTCACGCCGCGGTATTCGGCGAGGGCCTCCGTCCAACGGCCCAGCCAGCCCAGGGCGATGGCGGTCTCGCGCCGGCTGATCAGCGTGTCCGGGTGGTCGGCGCCGAGGACGCGGGCGCGGGCGGCGCAGACAGCGCGGGCTTCGGCGAGGGCCTCGTCCCAGCGGCCGAGGCGCCCGAGGTTCACGCCGAGGCCGTGCCGGGCGCGCAGGGTCTCCGGGTCCTCCGGGCCGGCGGTCCTGGTGCGGGCGTCGACGAGCTCCCGGTAGAGCGCGGCGGCCTCCTCCGCGCGCCCGAGGCGGCCCAGGCAGATGCCGACCTCGTAGCGGGCCGCGAGCGTGTCCGGGTGCTCGGGGCCCAGGACCGTGCCGCGCAGGTCCGCCACCTCGCGGTGGTGGCCGAGCGCGTCGGCCCAGCGTCCGAGCCGGCCGAGCGCGTGCCCCACCTCGTGGCGGGTGGCCAGCGTGTCGGGGTGCTCCGCGCCGAGCAGCCGGGCCCGCGCGTCGGCGACCTCGCACGCGGTCGCGTACGCCTCGGCGACCCGGCCGATCCGGCCGAGCGTGAAGGCCAGGTTGTGGCGGCAGCGCAGGGTGTCGGGGTGCTCGGCGCCCACGGTCCGTTCGCGGGCCGCGAGCACCGCCTCGTACACCGCGTGCGCCTCGGCGTGACGGCCGAGTCCGCCCAGGACGTACGCGATCTCCTGGCGTGCCGCGAGGGTCTCCGGGTGGTCGGCGCCGAGGGCCCTGGCCCGCCCCTCGGCGACCGTGCCGAACTGGCCGAGGGCCTCGGCGGACCGGCCGAGGCGGGCCAGGGCGAAGGCGAGTTCGTAGCCGCTGGCGAGGGTGTCGGGGTGGTCGGCGCCGAGGACGTGCGCCCGGTCCCGTACGACCGTACGCAGCAGATCGGCGGCCTCCTCCCACCGGCCGAGCCGTCCGAGCCCCAGCCCGGCCCGGTGCCGCCCGGCGAGCACGGCGACGAGCTCCGGGGCGGCGCCGGACGGCCGGGACGAAAAAGCGGAATGAGGGTGGGACTCAGGGGAAGCAGGGGAAGCGGGAGGCTCGGGCCGGACCGGTACCGGGCCCGACGCCGTCAGGCGCCCCGCGCGGGTCCACTCGCCCGTCAGGGCCGTGGCCGGGTCGTACGGCGGCGCGGCGCGCCCCGCGAGGGTCGTGGTGGCGGCGCGGCCGGTGCCGATGGCGCGGGCCCAGGCCGGGAGCTCGGGCAGGCCCGCCGACGTCGACATCGGCGTCGACATGGACGCCGACACGGACGCCGACACGGACGCCGACGTCGGGAACGAGAAGACCGGGAAGGCCGTGCCGCGGCCCGAGGCGAGGCGGTCGCGGAGCACGGCCGCGTCGGACGGACGGCCGTCGGGGGTCTTCGCGAGCAGGTCGAGGACGACCAGGTCGAGATAGCCCGGGAGGTCGGCGCGGTGGCTGCGCAGCGGCGCGGGCGCGGTGTCACGGTGCCCGATGAGGATGGCCCACGTGTCGCCCAGGTCGAAGGGCGGAACGCCGGTGGCCAGTTCGTAGAGCACGCAGCCCAGGGAGTACAGGTCGCTGCGGTGGTCGACCTCGCCGCCACCGATCTGCTCCGGGCTCATGTAGTGCGGGGTGCCCATGGCGATGCCGGTGCCGGTGAGGCGGGAGGTGAAGCCGATGTCGGCGCCGAGCCGCGCTATCCCGAAGTCGCAGATCTTCACGGCGCCGTCGACGAGCCGCACGATGTTCGCCGGCTTGAGGTCGCGGTGGACCACGCCCTGGCGGTGGGTGTAGGCGAGGGCGTCGGCGACCTGCTCGGCGATGTCGACGACCTCGGCGACGGGCAGCGGCCGCTTGCGGTTGTCGGCGAGCAACTGGCTCAGATTGCGCCCGTCGAGGAGCTCCATGACGAGGAAGAGCACCCCGTCGGACTCGCCGAAGTCGTGCACGACGGTGATGCCGCGGTGCTGGAGGGCGGCGGCGACCCGGGCCTCGCGCCGGAAGCGTTCGCGCAGCACGGCCATGTTCGCCGGGTCGCGCTGCTGGCCGAGGGGCCGGAGGCACTTCACGGCGACGCGCCGGCCGAGCGACTCGTCGGTCGCGCGCCACACCTCGCCCATACCGCCGCGACCGATCACCTCGTGCAGCCGGTACCGGCCCTGGATCAGCCTGGTGTCCGTGTCCGCCATCGCGTGCTGTCGCCCCCGTTTGCCCCGTTGTCGTGCCGCTCCTTCCCCGGCCCGTCCAGTATGGCGGCCGTGGCGCGCAGTCTGTACGGCGCGGGTCGGCTCTCCGGGCCGAGCCGTTCCATCGCGCGCAGGATGTGCCGCGGCGGCAGCCGCCAGCGCAGCCGGTCCGGCACGCAGCGCAGCAGGTTCGCGGTGGCGGTGAGCCGGTGGGTGACGGTCTCGGGCGGCGGCGCCGGCCGGCCGTAGAGCGCGTGGGCGTACGGAGGCAGGGTGTCGTACGCGAGGGCCGCCACGCGCCGCCAGATCACCTCGCGCGCGGGCCGGAGGACCGGCGGCACCGGGGGCCGGCGCAGGAAGGCGTCGACGGTGCGCGCGTCCTGGCCGCCTGCGAGTTCCGGCCGGATGTCCTCGAAGTAGCGGGCGAGGGCGGTGGTGCTGCCGGGCACCTCGTCGGGGTCGAGGCCCACGAGCCGGGCGGAAACGCGCTGTTCGTCGACATATCGGTCGGCCTGGGCGTCGGTGAGGGGGATGCCGGAGCGGCGTAGGACGTGGAGGTACGAGTCGATCGCGGCGCAGTGCACCCAGCGCAGCAGGTGCGGGTCGTCCACGCCGAGCAGCCGGTGGATCCTGCGCACCCGGGCGCCCGCGGCCTCGGCCGCCTCGCTGGTGTCGTAGCTGAGCGCGCCGACGAAGGCGGCGGTCCGCATGAGGCGGCCCCAGGCGTCCCGCCGGAAGTCGCTGTTGATCATGACTCCGCGGACGGCGACCGGGTGCAGCGCCTGGAGGTACAGGGCGCGCACCCCGCCGATCCACATGACGGGGTCGCCGTGGAGCTGCCAGGTGACGGACCCGGGGCCGAAGAGCCCCGGGTCCGGACCGGATGCCGGGGCGCCGTCGGGCGTCCCGGCGTCGTCGGTGGTGCCGTCGGGCGTGGTCGCGTCGGGCCGCATTCCCTCAGGCTAGGCCGCGTCTTCCGGATCAGGCCAGGCCCGAACCGGCCGCCACCGCCCGGAAGGCCGCGGTTGCGCGGCGTCCGCGTCGGCGTACGGCACGAAGACGGCCGGGTCGGCGTGGTCGGTGACGCGCAGGCGCACCGCGGCCTCGAACGTGTGGGTAGTGCGGTAGACGAGTCCGTCGGGGACCAGCGCCTGCGCGAACCGTTCGATCTCCCATTCCCACCACATGTGCCGGGTGGCCAGTCCGTTCGCGATCCTCTCACTGGTCACGCCCGCCAGACCGTAGGCGCCGGACGGCCTCCACATGAGGAGGATCCGGCTCGGCTGGTACGAGTCGTCGTGCCACTGCCCTGCGTACAAGTGCCCCATCGGCATGTCCGGCGGTGTCCTGAGCCAGGTGGCGTCCGGGAGGCCGGACCAGGTGAAGTACACCCACCAGCCGTGGCGCACCTCGGACGGCCTGTCTTTGACCGCGCTGATGCCGGGCCGGCCGGCGGCCTCCAGGGCCGCCGCGGTCGCGGTGATCACCCCGGCCACCTTTCGTACGGCCTCCTCGCGGGCCCGCTCGTTGCGGACCGAGGCGCGGACGCGCTGCCACCACGCGTCGATGTCACCGACCGTCTCCCGGAGTTCGGCGGGCCATGCCTGCGGTGTCTCGCCCCGCGCCGCCAGTTCCCGCGGAGTGCTCCCGCCGGGCAGCGGCAGCGGGCGGTCCGCGGCCGCCTGGCGCCACTCCCACTCCTCGAACCGGGCACGGGCCTCCGACCGCCGCCGTTCCTGTTCCCGGTAGGCACGTCGGCCCGCCTCGATACGCTGGGCCTCCTGTTCGGCGATCCGCCGCTCCACCGCCTCCCGCACCGGCCGGTAGGCGGCTGCCGCGGGCTCCACCCGGTCCAGGAAGGCCGCCTTGGCCCGCCCGTACGTTGCCTCGGCCCACCGTCGGCTCACCAACCGCCTGCGCCATCGCCGGACACGCTCCTCGACCCGCTCCAATTCCGCTATGGCAGGAGCGAGTTCACCCAGGTAGGCGAGGGCAGCGGCATTCCAGGCGGTCACCTCCTGCTGGGTGCTGGCCACCCGCAGGCGGGTGCGCGACACGCGTGAGGAGTCCAGCCCGCCCGGAACGGCGCCCTCGGCCTCGTCGGCCTCCTCGGGGAACCAGTACAGGGTGACGAGACCGGCGTCGGCGATCGCGTGGTTCAGCCACGATATTTTCAGGGCCATGGCCCGAGGATGCCCACCAGGACCGCTCCGAAGTCCCGACCGCG
>NZ_JBEXQW010000046.1:0-59282 GCF_040612775.1 Streptomyces sp. NPDC006339 | reverse complement strand
CTGGACGTCATGCGCGACCTGGCCGAGTCCGGCATGACGATGATCGTCGTCACCCACGAGATGGGCTTCGCCCGCGAGGTCGGCGACTCCCTCGTCTTCATGGACGGCGGCGTCGTGGTCGAGTCCGGCAACCCCCGGGACGTCCTGACCAACCCCCAGCACGACCGCACCAAGGCGTTCCTGTCCAAGGTGCTGTGAGCCGTACGGCGAAAGGGGCGGTACGGGCGCGAGGCCCGTACCGCCCCTTCGTCGTGGGAGCGCTACTTCACGGCGAGCAGCAGCGTGTCGGAGGGCGAGGCCCACACCGGCCTCGCCTCGCCGAACCCGGCCGCGCGCAGGGTGTCGGCGTGCCAGCGGGGCGCGGGCATGTCGCCGTCGGCGTGCTCTCCGTAGATCTCGAAGCGGCGGGCCGTGGGTGCGGCGAGGACCGGGTCGGCGGCGGCCACGGCCCACCAGTCGGCCCAGTCCAGGACGCCGGCGGCCTTCTCGCGCTCCATGCGGGCGTGGCGCTGGGCCCGCTCGGCGGCGTTGATGCGGGGCGTGGTCTCGTCGATCATGTGGTCGGCGTTCATGAAGACGCCGCCGGCGCGGACCAGGCCGGCGAGCTGCCCGTAGAGGGCCGCCAGGGGCTCCTTGTGCAGCCAGTGGAGGGCGGTGGCGGTGAGGACGGCGTCGTACGTGTCGTGGGGCAGCGCGGCGGTCCACGCGGGGTCCTTGAGGTCCGCGGTCACGAAGGTGACGCGCGGGTCGCCGGCGAAGGAGCCCTCGGCGATGGCGAGGAGCGCCGGGTCGAGGTCGACGCCGGTGCTGGTCGCGTTCGGGAACCGCTGGAGGAGCCGGTCCGTAATACTTCCCGTACCGCAGGCGAGGTCGAGGACGCGGGGCTCCGGCCCCACGAGCGCCTCGACCATGTCGAGCATCACGCGGAACCGCTCCTCGCGGTCCGGCATGTACCACTCCTGCTGGCGGTCCCAGCTCTGCTGCCAGGCCGCCCAGTCGGTTCCGGTCGCCGCCGTGTCCGTCATCGGGTCCACCCTCACCCTCGTCGTAATACCCTCGGAGGGGAAGCATCGCTTACCCTTCCCCCGCCCCGACCCTAGCCCGCCACCGTAAGGACTACAAGTGGAACTGGCCTATTACTCGGATTACGCCGTGCGTCTGGTCAACACCGAGGAGCCGGTCCGCGGCAAGGACTCCCTCACCTCCGTCGAGGCGGTCCGCGAGCTCTTCGGCACGGCCTCCCAGATGGCCCGGCGGGTGACGGACAGCGACGTGACCCGCTTCCGCTCGGTCCGCTCCCGGCTGCGCGCGGTCTTCACGGCGGCCGACGAGGGCGACCACACCCATGCCGTCGACCTGCTGAACTCGCTCCTCCTGGAGTTCCCGGTCAGCCCGCAGATCTCCGGCCACGACTACCTCGACGAGGAGGGCCGGCCCCGCTGGCACATGCACCTGGCCGATCACCCGTCGAACGCGACCGCGGGCTACGCCGCCATCGCGGCGATGGGCCTGGCCTTCCACCTCACCGAGTTCGGCGCCGACCGCCTCGGTCTGTGCCAGGCCGCGCCCTGCCGCAACGCCTACCTCGACACCTCGACCAACCGCTCCCGCCGCTACTGCTCCGACCGCTGCGCCACCCGCGCCAACGTGGCCGCCTACCGGGCCCGCAAGCGCCAGGAGGCCGAGCGGACCGGCCGTACGGAGGAGAACAGCCAGGAGAGCATCACGCCGGCCGACCGCTGACGCCCCGGGGTGACGGGCCGGTACCGCGCCCGCACCCGCCCGAGCACGAGCGGCGGCGGTACGACCCCGAACACGCGGCTGTCGCCCTCCGCGTCCGGGTTGTCCCCCAGCACCCACCAGCCGCCGTCACGCCGCTCGATCAGCCGCTTCACGATGAGCAGATCCTGTTGCAGCGGATGTCGCAGCACGGCCACGTTCCCCGGCCGCAGCCGCGCCCCGTAGTGCACGAACAACCGATCGCCGTGCAGCAGCGTGGGCACCATCGACACCCCCGTGACCTCGGCGATCCCGAACGGGGCCCCGGCCTCCCGCCCCGACTCCACCATGCGCACCTTCCCGGTCCGATCGTCCACGAGTCCCATGCCGACCCTGGACTTTTGTCCTAAGCCCCAGGGGGCGCTCGCGAAATCACGCTTCTCACGGAGTAATGTCCCACCTGAGAAGACGATCACGAGGAAGGACAGCAGCATGCTCTCCCGCCTGTTTGCCCCCAAGGTGAAGGTCAGCGCCCACTGCGACCTCCCCTGCGGCGTGTACGACCCGGCCCAGGCCCGCATCGAGGCCGAGTCCGTCAAGGCCGTCCAGGAGAAGTACCAGGCGAACGAGGACCCGCACTTCCGGGCCCGCGCCACGGTCATCAAGGAGCAGCGCGCTGAGCTCGCCAAGCACCACGTCTCAGTGCTGTGGAGCGACTACTTCAAGCCCCCGCACTTCGAGAAGTACCCCGAGCTCCACACGCTCATCAACGACACCCTGAAGGCCCTCTCGACGGCGAAGGCCTCGACGGACCCGAAGACGGGCGAGAAGGCGCTGGAGCTCATCGCCGAGATCGACCGCATCTTCTGGGAGACGAAGAAGGCCTGACCCAGGCTTTCCCTCTCCCCTGCCCACCGCAGGTCAGAGGACGACGGAACGGCCCGCCCGGACACCCCGGCGCGGGCCGTCCCCGTTTCCAAGCTTCTCTGGGAGATGATCGGGAGACGGCGGAGACGGCGGAGACGGCGGACCCGATCACCCACGGCAGACGAGCATGCCGCCGAGGCAGGTGATCTCATACGTCCCGGCGAGCGATCAGGAGAGGACGCGGTGACAAGGCGTACGTGCCCACGATGATCCGGGGCGCTCCAGACCCAGGCATACGCCACGGTGATCATCGGCCAGGTCGTCGACTTCCTCGGCATCCCGGACGACGTGCCGGCGGGCGTCGCCAAGCGCATGCGGCGACAGCCGTCCCCATCAACGCTGCTGAACCTGATCGGGCGAGGCTGGGTGATTGCCTGACAGGTGGAGGAAGCGTCGGCTAGATCTGTGACTGACTCCACGCCCCCCGAGGACCGCGAGCCCACCTCCTTCGTCGAAAAGACGAGGAACTGGTACGGGAAGCACAAGCCGAAAATCCGCGTCGCCCTCGGCGTGACTCTGGCAATGGGCCTGGCGGTGGCCGCCCATCTCCACCAGAGGCCGGACGCCGAGGGGTACGACACTGAGGACATCGGGGATTCCGAGTCGTTCTCCGATCGTGAGGCCACGGACGAACCTCGTCAGACCTTCCTCGACCCTGACCGCGACCCGTTCCTCCGCAGGCTCCCCGCCGGCCAGCGCGCCAGCGAGGAGGCCAACGCGAGGTACAGAGAGCGAACGGGCTACGACCTCCCTCCTGGTTACACCTGTGTTCGCCCGTGGTCCACCCTGAACCCGGACGACGAAGATGAGGACCCTGGCGAGGTCGCGGCCTAACCCCGGTCCTCCGGACGCCACTCCCTCGGTGGCACGGCGAGGGCGCGGGCGAGGGCCGTGGTGAGGGGGGTGGCGTAGGTGGGGAGCTGGAGGGAGGACCAAGCGGCGGCCAGTCGGAGGAAGGCGGCCAGGTCGCGTTCCGCGTCGGCGAGGAGACCGGGCAGGTCGGTGAGGGGCACCTCGAGGGTCGGGCTCTCCGGCTGCTCGGTGTCCGCGGTCAGCCGGACCACGTCACCGAGGCGTTCGGCGAGTGGGGAAGGGCTGTGCCCGAAGAGAGCCCAGCCGGCGCCGTCGATGACCTGACGCCAGTCTTGCCGCTCTTCCAGCCCGTTGCAGCAGCCCGGCGACAGGACGGCGCCCGTCGCGGTGTCGGTCACCCGCAGCCCGCCGGGGGCGTGGAGGGAGTCCAGCGTGAGCAGCCCGTGGAGGAAGTGACCCAGGCGATCCGCGGGGCTCTGCGGTCGCTCCTGTTCCGTATGGACGCCGTTGCAGTCGGCCAGGCGCATGACAGCGGCGCCGACCTGGTCGGGGCTCAGCCTCCCGCTCAGCGGCAGAAGGGCATACCCGCCGGGGTCGGCCACCGGCCAGAGGTCGAAACCGTCGGTGGCGCAGATCTCCAGGACGGGCTCTATGAGGATCACCCGAGGAGTCTCCCCTACCGCCGCGTCAGTCCACCCGCAGCGTGAAACGGCGCTTCTCCTTCGAGGTGGCGCCCAGGCGGTCGTAGAAGCGGATCGCGCCCTCGTTCCAGGTCGGGGTCTGCCATTGGATGTGGGGGAGGCCGAGGGTGCGGGCCTCGTCGCGGACGGCGGTCATCAGGAGGGGGCCGAGGCCGTGGCCGCGGGCCGGGGCGGTGAGGTAGAGGCAGTCCAGGTGGAGGTATTCGGCGGCGTCCCAGGTGGAGAGCTCGGGGGCGCAGGTGGCGTAGCCGGCGAGGGTGGTGTCGGGGAGTTCGGCGACCAGGCAGCGCAGGCGCGGGGTCGCGGGCTCGAAGAGGAGGCGGTGGAGGCGGGCGGCCAGGTCCGGGGGCGGGGGTGCGGCCTTCTCGTAGGCGGCGTGCTCCGCGGCGAGTTCGGCGACCCGGTCCAGGTCCCCGGGCCGGGCGTGGCGGACGACGGCGCCCGTCATCGGACCTCTCCCGCCAGGGTGTCGGCGGCCCAGGCGGCCAGGCGGTCGTCGGCCGGGCCCGTGCCGTCGAGGAGGTGGCGGACGAAGGCCCCGCGCTCGTGGGAGAGGACCGCGGCCTCCCAGACGCAGGGAGCGAGCCCGGCCCGGCCCGGGCGCAGGGCGTCGGGGCGGCCGGCCGGGCCGGTCCAGATGGCGAGGTCGGACATGTGGCCCTCGATCCAGGTGTGGACGAGGACGTAGTCACCGTCGCCGCCCGCGTGCACCAGCACCACCGCGAGGCCGAGCGAGCCCCGGTGGCGGCCGGCGGCGAGGTGGTCGGCGGCGAGCGCCAGCGCGGGGGCCGCGTCCGCCTCGCCGACCGTACGGCCGGGGGCCTCGATCCCGTACACCTTGACGTAGTGGCCCGCGAGTTCCCGCGCGCCGAACGGCCGTACCGTACGGGCGTGGTGGCCCTCCCCGAGCGCCATGACGGCGTCCCACTTCCCTTGGATCCTCATGCCGTCATCATGCACGGACCCGCCGTCCCGCCCGCACGCAGCCACCGGCGGTACGGAGCGGCGCTCAGGGCCGCCTCCCGGTACGCGGCGGCCAGGTCCGCGTACGGCCGGTCGAGCGGCACGCCCGGGGCGGCGTACAGCAGCAGCCGGACGGCCAGCGGGTCGCCGCGCAGGGGGCGGACGGCCATGTCGTCGCGCCCGCCGGAGGTGGGCTGGCAGGGGGCGACGGCCTCGCCGAGGACGATGAGGGAGGCGGCGGTGTGATAGTCCGCGTGCAGCATCGGCGGGTCGAGGCCCGCCGCGCCCAGGACCCGCCGCAGCCCGTCCCATTCGCCGTCGACGGCCGGGTCGACGGCCCACCGGTCGTGGGCGAGGTCGGCCAGGTCCACGACCTCGCGCGCCGCCGCCGGGTGGTCCCGGGCCATGGAGACGAACTGCGGCTCGCGTTCGACCAGGACGCGTCCCCGCAGTCCGTCCGGGACGCGCAGCGGGCAGCCCTCGACCTCGTGGACGAAGGCCACGTCGAGCTGCCCGGCGGCGACGGTGCGCAGCAGGGCGTGGGCGGAGACGTCGACGCGCAGCGCGATGTCGGTGTCGGGCCGGCTCTGGCGGAGGCGGCGCAGCCAGCCCGGCAGGGCCCGGCTGGCGGTGGAGCCCACGCGCAGCGCGGGCCCGCCGGTGCGCGCTGCGGCGGCCCGGGCCTCGCTGATCAGCGCGGTCATGCCGTCGACGAGCGGGCGGGCCCGGCTGAGGACGGACCGGCCGAGCGGGGTGGGGTGGCAGCCGGTGCGGCCGCGGGAGAAGAGTTCGGCGCCGAGGGCGTTCTCGATGCGGCGCAGTTGGGTGGTCAGGGAGGGCTGGCTGACGCCGAGTTGGCGGGCGGCCTTGTGCAGGCTGCCGGTGTCCGCGATGGCGCAGAGCGCCCGCAGGTGCCTCACCTCCAGCTCCATGGTCCGAGGTTAGGGCGGAGGCCGCCCACCGCACCAGACGGGCGGCGCGCCCCGAGCGGGACCGCATCGGCCCGCTCCGGGCGCCAACAGGGCGGTGATATCGCCGCGTTATCGGCGGATGGCATCATTCCCCACCCGCCCCGGCTCCCCCGACACTCTCCTCAACCCCACAGGAGGAGCCCCCATGAGACACCCGAAGATCCTCACGTCCTTACTGACCGCCACCCTCGGTGCCGGCCTCACCCTCTCCCTCGGAGCCGCTCCCGTCGCCGCGGCCCCCGCCCCCGCCCCCGCGGTGGCCTACGCGGGCTCCGCCGAGGAGGCCAAGGCCAACCAGGCGTTCTTCGAAGCCGTCGTCGCGTCGGTCGCGAAGAAACGGGCCGCCACGCCTGGTGCCACCGCGGTCACCGTGGTCTACAGCGCCGCCAACGCGCCCACCTTCCGCACCCAGATCTCGCGCTCGGCGCAGATATGGAACAGCTCCGTCGTCAACGTCCGCCTGGTGGAGGGGTCGAACCCCGACTTCCGCTACTACGAGGGCAACGACTCCCGGGGCTCGTACGCGAGCACGGACGGGCACGGCAACGGCTACATCTTCCTCGACTACCGGCAGAACCAGCAGTACAACTCCACTCGCGTCACCGCCCACGAGACCGGGCACGTGCTCGGCCTCCCCGACCACTACAGCGGCCCGTGCAGCGAGCTGATGTCCGGCGGCGGGCCCGGCACGTCCTGCACGAACGCCTACCCGAACTCCCAGGAGCGGGCGCGCGTCGACCAACTGTGGCGTTACGGGCTGGCGTCGGCGTTCAAGGTGGGCTGAGGGCGGTACGGGGGTGAGGGACGGAGCCGCTCCTCGCCCCCGTCATGTGGTCAGGCCGCCTGGGGCAGCCTCCGGCCGAACTCGGTGCCCGGCGGAAGCTGCCGCCGGACCCGGCTCAGGGCCTCCTCGAAGTCACCGCCGGCGATGCCGGACTCGAAGGCCGCACCCCCGTAGTGGAGGGTGAGGCTGAGGTCGGCCCGCTCGCCGAGGGTGAGCAGGCAACTGAGCGTGGCCTGCTGGGTGACGCCGTCCGCGAGGACGGGGAGCGGCAGGTCCCACTCCAGTACGCACCCGGTGAGGGCCTGCCCGCCCTCGCCCTCGGCGCGCAGGGCGTCGAAGCTCGCGCCCGTGTACTCGATTCCCCTGATGCGGGTGGCCACATGGCTCCCGTCGGCCGTGATGACGATCGCTTCGGCACCACGGCGGTCCCGGTACCAACCGGTCCAGACTTCTGTCGACTCCGATGACATGCGCGGACTGTAGCGGTATGACCGGCTCCTGCGCGCGGCCGGTCACCCAGGGGCCGGACTTCTCCCGGTCTCGCCGTTCTTGCCGGTCACGTGCGTGGTAGTGGCTTCCGCGCCGTCGCCGCCAGCGGGTCCGGCGCCCGGTCCCGTATCGGACGTCGTACCGGGTCGCGCACCCGGTCCGGCACCGCGCCGCGCGCCGGGTCGCGCCCGCGGCCCGGCCCCCGCTTCCAGGACCCCGTCGGGGGCCTCGTAGCGAGGGCATTCCGGATTGGCGCACGGCTGCACCTCCCACTCCGGAACCCAGGCCCCGAGGACCTTGTGCCGCTTGGCCAGCACCTGGAGGGGCTGTCCGCAGGCCGGGCACATGTGCTTGGCCTGCGGGTCCCTCGTCGTGTGCGGAAGGTCGCCGCTCATGCCTCCAGGGTAGGGCGCGGCCCCCGCTACCGCTTCCTGGTGTACGTCCGGACCAGGACGCCGTTGTCGAAGCTCCGCACGGCACCCAAGGTGAAGTCGCGCGGGGCGAAGTCGGCGCCGAACATCGGCATGCCGGAGCCGAAGACCTGCGGATAGGTCTTGATCACCAGCTCGTCGATCTCCTCGATGAGCTCGCCGGCGATGGTCGAGCCGCCGCAGAGCCAGATGTCGAGCGGGCTGTCCTCGGCCTTCAGCGCGCGGACGCGACCGACGAGGTCCTCGGCGATCAGCTCGACGTTGGGGTCGGGCGACTCCGTCAGCGAGCGGGTCGCGACGAGTTCCCGCAGGTGGGCGTACGGGCTGGTGAGGCCGACGTCCAGGCCGATGCGGTACGAGTTCAGGCCCTGGAGCACCGTGTCGTAGTGGCGGTGGGGCGTACCGGGCTCGATGCCGAGGACCGGCCACCCGGGGGCGGCGATCGTCTCGGGGTACTCCGCCTTCAGGAACTCCAGGTATTCCCCGGCCACGTACTGGTACGTGGACGTGGCATCGCCCTTCGGATCGCCGATGAAGCCGTCGATCGAGCAGGCGATGAAGTAGGTGAGCTTGCGCAAACCGGATCTCTTTCCGTAGGAGGCGTGGCCATGTTGACCACTGCGCCCATAGTGCTCCATTCGTAGTGGTTGCGCAAGCCCTTTTCGCACAGGGATGCGGTCGTCAGCGACTCCGCCGTGTCACGAACTCCGCGAGGGCCAGCAGATCCCCGGCCGCCGACAGGTCCGGCACCGCCCGCGCGAGCTGCTCCACCGCCCGCGCCATCCGCTCGGCCGCCTGGTTCTGCGCCCAGTCGCGGCCACCCGCCCGCTCCACCGCGTCGGCCGCGGCCCGTACCGCCTCGGCGTCGAGGACCGGGCGGGCGTACAGCGCGGCCAGCTCCTCCCCCGCCGGGGTCCCGGAGGCGAGGGCCGCCACGACGGGGAGCGACTTCTTGTGGGCGACGAGGTCGGCTCCGGCCGGCTTGCCGGTCCTGCCCGGGTCGCCCCAGATGCCGATCAGGTCGTCGATCAACTGGAACGCGAGACCGGCCTCCCGGCCGAACGCGTCCAGCGCCGCGACCGCCTCCTCGTCCGCCCCCGCGTACAGCGCGCCGAGGGCGCAGGCGCAGCCCAGCAGGGCGCCGGTCTTGGCGGTGGCCATCGCCACCACCTCGTCCAGGGAGACCTCGTACGGCCCGCGCTGCTCGAAGGCGCAGTCCGCCTGCTGGCCCGCGCACAGCTCGATGACGCAGGCGGCCAGGCGGGCCGACGCCTCGGTGGAGGCCGGGTGCGGGTCCTCGGCGAGCAGCCGCAGCGCGAGCGCGTTCATGGCGTCGCCGGCGAGCAGCGCGTCGGGGATGCCGAAGACCGCCCAGGCCGTCGGGCGGTGCCGGCGGGTCGGGTCCTCGTCGACGATGTCGTCGTGGAGCAGGGTGAAGTTGTGGGCCAGCTCCACCGCCGCCGCGGCCTTCACGGCCGGTGCCGGGTCCGCGCCGAGCGCGCGGGCCGCGGCGAGCACCAGGGCCGGCCGGATGGCCTTGCCGCTCTGCCCCGTCGCCGGGCTGCCGTCCGCGTGCTCCCAGCCGAAGTGGTACTTCGCGATGCGCCGTATGGAGCCCGGCAGGGATTCGACGGTCGTCCGCAACTGCGGGTCGACGACGCTGCGCGCCCGGTCCAGGAGCAGCACGGCGCCCTGTCCCGCGGTGGCGGCGTCCGGGTGGGTGGTGGTCATGGTTCGCAGGTCACTTTCTCGCGGCGGTGCGGTCGCGCGCCGACGGGCTGTAGGGCGGCTCTCCCTGGGGGGTGCTCCCCTGGGACGGGGATGAGGGGCCCGGGTGCGGGGCGGGGCACGGCCGCCCCGCACCCGGGCGGCCGGCTCACCGCCAGCGGCTGACCTCCACGTTCTCCAGGACGCCCAGCGCGTCGGGGACCAGAACGGCCGCCGAGTAGTAGGCGGTGACGAGGTAGGAGATGATCGCCTGCTCGTCGATGCCCATGAAGCGGCAGGACAGGCTGGGCTCGATCTCGTCCGGCAGGCCGGCCTGGTGCAAGCCGATCACGCCCTGCTCGGCCTCGCCCGTACGCATGCAGATGATGGACGTGGTGCGGGCGGCGGAGACCGGAATCTTGTTGCACGGGTAGATCGGCACCCCGCGCCAGGTCATGATCCGCGTGCCGCCGACGTCGATCGTCTCGGCGACCAGACCGCGCTTGTTGAGCTCGCGGCCGAAGGCCGCGATGGCCCGCGGGTGGGCCAGGAACATCTTGGAGCCGCGCCGGCGGGACAGCAGCTCGTCCATGTCGTCCGGTCCGGGCACGCCGTCGTGGGGCTGGAGGCGCTGCCCGTAGTCGCAGTTGGAGAGGAGACCGAACTCGCGGTTGTTGACGAGCTCGTGCTCCTGGCGCTCGCGCAGCGCCTCGACCGTGAGCCGGAGCTGCTGCTCGGTCTGGTTCATCGGCTGGTTGTACAGGTCGGCCACGCGCGTGTGGACCTTCAGCACGGTCTGGGCGACGCTCAGCTCGTACTCGCGCGGGGAGGCGTCGTAGTCCACGTACGTGTGCGGGACGACGGCCTCGCCGACATGGCCGGCGGAGAGGTCGATGGCCGCCTCGCCGTACTTGTTGGTGCGCTGGTGGGACAGCGCGGCGTACTCCGCGAGGTGGCCGGCGAGCGATCCGGCCCGCTCGGCGAGGTTGAGCACGTCGGACCGGCTGAGCTCCAGGACCGTACAGGCGGTGGCGGCGCGGGCGGTCCACTCCCAGGTGGCGTCCGCGCTGACGAGGGAGGCGTCGCCGAAGTGGGCGCCGTCGGCGAGGACGCCGAGGACGGCCTCGTCGCCGTAGGGTCCCTCGCCGACCTGCTCGACCTTTCCGTGGGCGAGCAGATGGACCCGGTCGGCGGTCTCGCCGCGGACGGCGATGACCTCGCCCGCCGCGTACTCGCGCTGGCGGCAGCGGGCCGCCAGCTCCGTGAGGGCCTCCTCGTCCTCGTAACCGCGCAGCGCCGGGAGCTCGCCGAGCTCGGCGGGGATGACCGCGACGCGCTCGCCGGTCTGCACGAAGGTGACGCGGCCGTCACCCACGGAGTAGCTGAGCCTCCGGTTCACCCGGTACGTACCACCCTGGACCTGCACCCACGGCAGCGTCCGCAGCAGCCAGCGGGAGGTGATCTCCTGCATCTGCGGGACCGACTTGGTGGTGGTCGCGAGGTTCCGCGCGGCGGCGGTCCCGAGACTCTGCTGCGGGGCCGCCCGGCCCGCGCGGACCTCGTCGCCAACCGAACCAACGGACATGGAACTCCCTCTCGATACGACAAACCTGCGAGGGGAAGCCTTTCAGCACGGAGCGTGTCCGCGCCATTACACAAAAGAGTGGGAGTTGGCGCCGTTCCCCTGGGCATGGCGCACGATTTTCCACGCGAACAGCGCACATCCGATCCCTCCGACCCCATCCGTTTCGCGGGTTCTGTCCGGATCGGCTCGCACACGGTCCGAACGGATGGCTGCGGAGTCGATCCCTCCGGTACTCCGGTGGAACAGCGATTCCCTGCCTGAAAGGAGCCGGTCATGGCCGCACCCATGTCCGCGAGCCGCTTCCTCGACGCGCTGCGCGACGAGGGTCTGACGGTCGTCGAGGTCGGCGACTGGCGGACCCACAACCGCAACCACAAGGGCCCCTGGGGCCCCGTGCACGGCGTGATGATCCACCACACCGTCACCCGGGGCACCAGCAACACCGTCCGCATCTGCCGGGACGGCCACAGCGGCCTGCCCGGCCCCCTGTGCCACGGCGTGATCGCCAAGGACGGCACCGTCCACCTGGTCGGCTACGGCAGGGCCAACCACGCGGGCCTCGGGGACGACGAGGTGCTGCGGGCGGTCATCGCCGAGAAGCGCCTGCCGCGCGACGACGAGGCCACCACGGACGGCAACCGCCACTTCTACGGCTTCGAGTGCGAGAACCTCGGCGACGGCGAGGACCCGTGGCCCAAGGTGCAGCTCGAGGCCATCGCGAAGGCCGCCGCGGCGGTGTGCCGCGTGCACGGCTGGACCCACCGCTCCGTCATCGGCCACCTGGAGTGGCAGCCGGGCAAGGTGGACCCGCGCGGCTTCACCATGGCGTCGATGCGCGGGCGGATCGCCGACCGGCTGCGCTGACCGGCTGCGCCGCCCCCCGGGGAGGCGGCGAGAATGGCCGGGTGAACGCGTTCGATCCCGCCCGCCTGCGCCCCCGGCTCCCGTCCCCCCTGGAGCCGGTCGAGGACGAGCGCTTCACCCGGCACGGCCTGACGCTGCTGCTCAAGCGGGACGACCTGATCCATCCCGACCTGCCCGGCAACAAGTGGCGCAAGCTCTCCCTCAACCTCCGCGAGGCCGCCGGGCGGCCCGTACTCACCTTCGGTGGCGCGTACTCCAACCACCTGCGGGCGACGGCCGCCGCCGGCCGGCTCCTCGGCTTCGCCACGATCGGCGTCGTGCGCGGCGACGAACTGGCCGGCCGGCCGCTCAACCCCTCGCTCGCGCGCTGCGCGGCGGACGGCATGCGGCTGGTGTACGCCGACCGCGCCACGTATCGCGCGAAGCACGAGCCCGAGGCCCTGTCCCGGCTCCTGGCGCTGGCCGACGCCCCCGAGGACGTGTACGTGGTCCCCGAGGGCGGCAGCAACGCGCTCGCCGTCCACGGCTGCGTGGAGCTCGGCCGGGAACTGGACGGGAAGGCCGACGTCGTCGCCGTCGCCTGCGGCACCGGCGGCACCCTCGCGGGCCTCGCGGCCGGCTTCGACGGCCGGACCCTGGGCGTCCCGGTCCTCAAGGGCGGCTTCCTCGCCCGCGAGGTCCGCGCCCTCCAGGAGGAGGCGTTCGGCGGGCCGCGCGGCGACTGGCGGCTCGACGAGCGCTTCCACTTCGGCGGCTACGCCCGTACGCCCCCGGAACTCGCCGCGTTCGCGCAGGAGTTCGGGACATGGCATGGATTCGCCATCGAGCGACTTTATGTCGCCAAAATGCTCTACGGGCTGACGGTCCTGGCCGGTGAGGGCGCCTTCGCCCCCGGCACCCGGATCGCCGCGGTCGTCACCGGCGCGCCGGAGCCGTCCGCGCCTCCCGAGCCGTACGCGCGCTCCGGACCTCAGCCGGTCTCCTCGCGGTAGGCCGCCGCCTCCTCCAGGTCGAGGCGGCGCAGCAGGGTGCGCATCATCTCGTCGTCGATGCGGCGGGCGTCGCGCAGCCGTACGAAGACCTCGCGCTCGGCGTCGATCATCTCCCGGGCGAGCCGTCGGTAGGTGTCGTCGGCGGTTTCCCCGGTGACCTGGTTGACCGCGCCGAGCCGCTCCCAGACGGCGTTGCGGCGCCGTTCCAGGACGGTGCGGAGCCGGTCGGCGAGGGGCTGGGGCAGGGCGTTGCGCTCGTCGGCGAGGAGGGCGTTCAGCCGTTCCTCGGCGGCCTGGGACGCCTCGCTCTGGGCCTGCGCCTCGGCGAGGGTCTCCTGGTGGCGGTCGCGTCCGGGCAGCTTCAGGACCCGGATGAGCGGCGGCAGGGTGAGGCCCTGGACGACGAGGGTGCCGATGACGGTGGTGAAGGTGAGGAAGAGGACCAGGTTGCGGGCCGGGAACGGCTCTCCGTGGGTGACGACGGGGATGGAGAAGGCGATGGCGAGCGAGACGACCCCGCGCATGCCGGCCCAGCCGACGATCAGCGGCGCCTTCCAGTCCACCCCGGGCTCCCGCTCCCTCACCCGGGCCGACATCCAGCGCGGCAGGAAGGTGGCGGGGTAGACCCAGACGAAGCGGACGACGACCACGGCCACGAAGACGCCGGCCGCGTACCAGGCGGCCTCCCCCACCCCGTACCGGCCGAGCCCCTGGACGACGTACGGGAGCTGGAGGCCGATCAGCGCGAAGACGGCGGACTCCAGGACGAAGGCGACCATCTTCCACACCGCCTCCTCCTGGAGCCGGGTGGCGAAGTCGACCTGCCAGTTCTTGTGGCCGAGGGCGAGGCCGACCACGACGACGGCGAGCACGCCGGAGGCGTGGACCTCCTCGGCGGCGGCGTAGGCGATGAAGGGGATGAGCAGGGAGAGGGTGTTCTGGAGCAGCGCCTCGCGCAGCCGGAGGCGGAGCCAGTGGATGGGGAGCATCAGGAGGAGGCCGACGCCGATGCCGCCGATCGCCGCGAGCGCGAACTCGCCGATGCCGCCCGACCAGCCGATGCCCTCGCCGACGGCGGCGGCGAGGGCGACCTTGTACGCGGTGATGGCGGTGGCGTCGTTCACCAGGGACTCGCCCTGGAGGATCGTGGTGATCCGGTTCGGCAGGCCGAGCTTGCGCGCGATGGCGGTGGCGGCGACCGCGTCCGGCGGGGCGACGACGGCGCCCAGGACCAGCGCGGCGGTCAGCGGCAGGTCGGGCACGAGGACGTACGCGAGCCAGCCCACCGCGACCGTCGCGAACAGCACGTAGCCGACGGAGAGCAGGGCGACGGGCCGGATGTTGGCGCGCAGGTCGAGGTACGAGGAGTCGACGGCGGCCGTGTAGAGCAGCGGGGGCAGGATCAGCGGCAGCACGATGTGCGGGTCGAGGGTGTAGTCGGGCACCCCGGGCACATAGGAAGCGGCGAGTCCTACGGCGACCAGGAGCAGCGGCGCCGGCACCGGGGTCCTGCGGGCGAAGCCCGCCACGGCGGCGCTCGCCGCGACCAGCGCCACCAGGTGCAGTGCGTCCATGACCGGCCCCGTCCTGTCCCGTACGTCACTCCCGTCGCAACGTAACCTGGCCATCATGAGCGAGTGTCCGCACGTTGCCGAAATGCCGCACCCAGAGCCCGCGCCGCTGCACGACACCTGTCCGGAGTGCCTGGCCGACGGGACGCACCCGGTCCAGCTCCGGCTGTGCCTCAGTTGCGGACACGTGGGCTGCTGCGACTCCTCGGCGGGGCGGCACGCGACGGCGCACTTCACCGCCACCGGACATCCGGTGATGCGGACCTTCGAACCGAACGAGCGCTGGCGCTGGTGCTTCGTGGACGGTTCGATCGTCTGACGGTTGGGTACGTCACCCCTCCGCGGGTTCGCCGCGGCCGCCGGGGTGTCCCTCGGGGCGTGTCCTTCGCGGCGGTCCTCGGGGGCGGTCCGTCCGGCCCCCGGCGACACGGCGGGACGGATCGCGATAGCGTCTCGGCGGACTGCGCAACCGACTGCGTACCGCCTGGTTCGGGGGCTTCCTCCTCGGACCCCGAAAGAGCTTGTGCCACCTTGGAGGTGAGGGTGTCCCAGATCGCAGGCGAGCCCGGGACCCAGGACTTCGTGGAAGTCCGGCTGCCCGCTGCGGGTGCCTACCTGTCCGTGCTGCGTACGGCCACGGCCGGTCTCGCGGCGCGTTTGGACTTCACCCTCGACGAGATCGAGGACCTGCGGATCGCCGTCGACGAGGCGTGCGCGATCCTGCTCCAGCAGGCCGTGCCGGGGTCGGTGCTGAGCTGCGTCTTCCGGCTGGTCGACGACTCGCTCGACGTCACGGTCTCCGCTCCGACGACGGACGGCCGGGCGCCCGAGCGGGACACCTTCGCCTGGACGGTGCTCTCGGCGCTGGCCGGGAAGGTGGAGTCGTCCGTGGCGGAGGACCGGACCGTCTCCATCAGCCTGTACAAACAGCGCGGCGCGGGGCCAGGCCCGGCGTGAGGAGCGGGGACGCGACGGCCGGCATCCCTGAGCAGCAGGCACGGCCGCATCCGGAGCCGGAGACCGGGGCGGTCCCGGTCGAGACCGGAGTCGAGGTCGCTACGGATCACGCGGAGCAGGCGGACCAGATGAGCGAGCACGAGCAGCACGAGGCGGTTCCCGTGACCCCTGCGGCCCACGGGGCCCCGGCGGGTCCGGCGGGTCAGGCCGCCCACGCCGGGCGGGACGTCCCCGGGGGCGCCGCGGTCCCCGAGACCGCCGACGCCGCCGAGGCCGCCGAGGTCGCCACGGCCACGGAGGGTGACGGGGCGCACGGGCCCTCCGGGGCGCATGAGGGCGACGGGGCGCATGAGGGCGATGAGGCTCCTGGGGCTCCGGAGGCCGCTGAGGCTCCTGAGGCGTCTGAGGTCTCTGAGGTTCCTGAGGTGCCCCACCCGCACGACCGCACCGGGGCGCGGGCGCTCTTCGTGGAGCTGCGCGGCCTTCCGGAGGGTTCGCCGGAGAAGGCGGCGCTGCGCGACCGGCTGGTGCGGATGCACCTGCCGCTGGTGGAGCACCTGGCCCGGCGCTTCCGAAACCGGGGCGAGCCGCTGGACGACCTGACGCAGGTGGCGACGATCGGCCTGATCAAGTCGGTGGACCGGTTCGACCCGGACCGCGGCGTGGAGTTCTCGACGTACGCGACCCCGACCGTGGTCGGCGAGATCAAGCGCCACTTCCGCGACAAGGGCTGGGCGGTGCGAGTGCCCCGCCGGCTCCAGGAGCTGCGGCTGTCGCTGACGACGGCGACGGCGGAGCTGTCGCAGCAGCACGGGCGCTCGCCGACGGTGCACGAGCTGGCGGAGCGGCTCGGGATCTCGGAGGAGGAGGTCCTGGAGGGCCTGGAGTCGGCGAACGCCTACTCGACGCTCTCCCTGGACGTGCCGGACACGGACGACGAGTCGCCCGCGGTCGCGGACACGCTGGGCGCGGAGGACGAGGCCCTGGAGGGGGTCGAGTACCGCGAGTCGCTCAAGCCGCTCCTGGAGGACCTGCCGCCGCGCGAGAAGCGGATCCTGCTGCTGCGCTTCTTCGGGAACATGACCCAGTCGCAGATCGCGCAGGAGGTCGGCATCTCCCAGATGCACGTCTCCCGGCTGCTGGCCCGGACCCTGGCCCAGCTCCGGGAGAAGCTCCTCGTCGAGGAGTAGCCACCGCGCGGGACGGGGGTCCGACCGGAAGGCACGGCATGGGGGTCCGGCCGCAAGGCCGGGGCCCGCCGAGCTCCCGGGGCGCCTGGCCCCCGGGGGCGCGGGGCGCCCGGCCCGCGCCCGGTCCGTGCGCCGCGCTCCCCCGCCCCGGTCCTTCTACGTGTCCTCGCCGGGGCGCCGGATGCCGAGCGCCTCGGTCGTCGACGGGCTGACCAGCAGGACCAGGCCGGTGACCGCGAGGGCCGCGAGGGCGATGCCGGCCGGGATCAGGACGCTGTTCGCCTGGAGCAGTTGCCAGGCCACCGGCAGCGCGAGGATCTGGGTGATGACCGCGGGGCCGCGACTCCAGGAGCGGCGCAGCCACAGGCCGCGGGCGGCGGCGAGGGGGATCAGGCCGAGGGCGACCAGGGTGGCGCCGCCCATGAGGCCGGAGGTCAGGTCGTCGGGGCGGTCGACGAGGACGCTCCCCAGCATGAAGAGGCCGCCCGCCACCAGGGCGAGGCCCTCGACGCCGGCCACCGCCGCCGCCGCGGTGAGCCGCCCGGGGCGCGGGGTCCGGTCCTCGGTCGTGGCGGGATCCTTACGCTCCGTGGCCACCGCACCCTCCGTACGCCCGCTCCCGCTCCTGTCCGCACTCCTCGCACTGCTCATGCAGGAAGGGTAGCCGGGGGCCGCCCGCCGACGGGTGGCCCGGGCCGGGCCAGGTCCGAGGCCAGGGCCGGGACTGGGCCGGGTACCCCCGGGTAGGTACCCTGGCGACCATGCGCGCGCTTCTCGTGGTCAACCCGGCAGCCACCACCACCAGTGCCCGCACCCGGGATGTGCTGATCCACGCGCTCGCCAGCGAGATGAAGCTGGAGGCGGTGACGACGGAGTACCGGGGCCACGCCCGTGACCTGGGGAGACGGGCCGCCGAGGCGGACGACGTCGATCTGGTGGTGGCGCTCGGCGGAGACGGCACCGTCAACGAGGTGGTCAACGGGCTGCTGCACGCGGGGCCCGATCCGGACCGGCTGCCGGGGCTCGCGGTGGTGCCGGGGGGCTCGACCAATGTGTTCGCGCGGGCGCTCGGGCTGCCGAACGACGCGGTGGAGGCGACGGGCGCGCTGCTCGACGCGCTGCGTGAGCGGCGGGCACGGACGGTGAGCCTGGGGCTCGCGTCCGGGACGCCGGGCACGGAGGACGAGGCCGTGCCGGAGCGCTGGTTCACCTTCTGCGCCGGATTCGGATTCGACGCGAGTGTGATCGGACGGGTCGAACAGCAGCGGGAGCGGGGCAAGCGTTCGACGCACGCCCTCTATCTCCGCCAGGTGGTGCGCCAGTTCCTGGGCGAGCCGAACCGGCGGCGCGGGACGATCACCCTGGAGCGGCCTGGTGAGGATCCTGTGGAGGATCTCGTCCTCTCCATAATCTGCAACACCTCTCCCTGGACCTACCTGGGGAATCGTCCGGTGTACGCGTCGCCGGAGGCGTCCTTCGAGACGGCCCTCGACGTGCTCGGACTGAGCCGGCTCTCGGCCCCCGCGGTGGCCCGGTACGCCACCCAGTTGCTCACCTCGACACCCGAACGCGGGCCGCACGGCAAGCACGCGCTGACCCTGCACGACCTGACCGACTTCACCTTGCATTCGAAGGTGCCGCTCCCTCTGCAGATGGACGGAGACCACCTGGGACTGCGAACGAGCGTGACGTTCACAGGCGTACGCCGTGCACTGCGTGTGATTGTGTGACCAGAAGGACCGAAAGTCCTTCCACTCGAACGTTTAGGCTGCCATCCACCCCCCAGAAGTACGGCTGTGACCGAGCCGACACCGAGGAATCAAAAAAAACTTTCCAGAAGGGGTTGTATCCGCTGCCGAGGTTTGCGAGTCTCTTCTTGGCGATCGGGACGGCCCGCAAGACCGGCCTCCACTGAGAGCCAGAACCCCTCCTCAAAACCCAGGACCACACCAGTTCACCTGGCAGTCGGCCCTTCCCTTGCGGGGGGATTCGTGAAAGCGTTCACATTCACAAGCACCTGCATGTAACCAAGAGAGGTAGCAGCCATGGACTGGCGTCACAACGCCGTTTGTCGTGAGGAAGACCCCGAGCTGTTCTTCCCCATCGGCAACACCGGTCCTGCGCTGCTGCAGATCGAGGAAGCCAAGGCCGTCTGCCGCCGCTGCCCCGTCATGGAGCAGTGCCTGCAGTGGGCGCTCGAGTCCGGCCAGGACTCCGGCGTCTGGGGTGGCCTCAGTGAGGACGAGCGCCGCGCGATGAAGCGCCGCGCCGCCCGCAACCGGGCGCGCAACGCCAGCGCCTGAGCCACCTGCACAGCCTGAGGCACGCGGCGCGTACATCGCGTACGCAATCACCGCTCCCCCCGAGCCGCAGCGCGCAGCAGTAACCCACAGCATTCGAGCCCCGGACCGATTCCCTTCGGTCCGGGGCTCGCTGCTGTGGAGCGGCTGTCGGAGCGGCCACGGCGCGGCTCTGGAGGGGAGGCGAACTCCCCTTGTTCTCCCCTTACTTCTGCGGGTGCACGGGGATGTCGAGGACGACCCGGGTGCCGCGCCCGGTGGCCGGCTGCATGTCGAAGCTGCCGCCGAGCTCGCCCTCGACGAGCGTCCGCACGATCTGCAGACCCAGGTTGCCGGCGCGCTGCGGGTCGAAGCCCTCGGGCAGTCCGCGGCCGTCGTCCTTGACGGTGATGAGCAGACGGGCGTCGGCGCGGGGTTCGCCGCGGACGGCGGTGACCTCGACCGTGCCCTGCTCGCCCGGCGCGAAGGCGTGCTCCAGCGCGTTCTGCAGGATCTCGGTGAGGACCATGGAGAGCGGGGTGGCGACCTCGGCGTCGAGGATGCCGAAGCGGCCGTTGCGCCGGCAGGTCACCTTGCCCGGTGAGATCTCCGCCACCATCGCGATCACCCGGTCGGCGATCTCGTCGAACTCGACCCGCTCGTCCAGGTTCTGGGACAGCGTCTCGTGCACGATGGCGATCGAACCGACGCGCCGCACCGCTTCGTTGAGGGCCTCGCGCCCCCGGTCGGAGTCCATCCGGCGGGCCTGGAGGCGCAACAGGGCGGCCACCGTCTGGAGGTTGTTCTTCACCCGGTGGTGGATCTCCCGGATGGTGGCGTCCTTGGTGATCAACTCGCGCTCGCGGCGTCGCAGTTCGGTGACGTCCCGGAGCAGGACGAGCGAACCGATGCGGGTGCCCTTGGGCTTGAGCGGGATGGCGCGGAGCTGGATCACGCCGCCGTTGCCCTCGACCTCGAACTCGCGCGGGGCGTAGCCGGAGGCCATCTTGGCCAGCGCCTCGTCCACCGGGCCGCGGGAGGGGGCGAGTTCGGCGGTGATCTGGCCGAGGTCCTGGCCGACCAGGTCGGCGGCGAGGCCGAGCCGGTGGTAGGCGGAGAGGGCGTTGGGCGAGGCGTACTGGACGACGCCGTCGGCGTCGAGCCGGATGAGTCCGTCGCCGGCCCGCGGCGAGGAGTCCATGTCCACCTGCTCCCCGGGGAAGGGGAAGGAGCCGGCGGCGATCATCTGCGCCAGGTCGGAGGCGGACTGGAGGTAGGTGAGCTCCAGGCGGGACGGGGTCCGCACGGTGAGCAGGTTGGTGTTGCGGGCGATGACGCCGAGGACGCGGCCCTCGCGGCGTACGGGGATGGACTCGACCCGGACCGGGACCTCCTCGCGCCACTCGGGATCGCCCTCGCGGACGATCCGGCCCTCGTCGAGGGCGGCGTCGAGGAGCGGGCGGCGGCCGCGCGGGACCAGGTGGCCGACCATGTCGTCCTGGTAGGAGGTGGGCCCGGTGTTCGGCCGCATCTGGGCGACGGAGACATAACGGGTGCCGTCCAGGGTGGGCACCCACAGGACGAGGTCGGCGAAGGAGAGGTCGGAGAGGAGCTGCCACTCCGACACCAGCATGTGGAGCCAGTCGAGGTCGGACTCGCTCAGGGCGGTGTGCTGGCGTACGAGGTCGTTCATGGAGGGCACGTGTGCGAGCGTACCCGCGGAATTAACGGGCGGTGAACCTGGATCTCCGGGCCTCCGTGTTGGAGGATGGGCCCGGTACGACCGCTGTCGCATGGATGGACAGACGAGAATGGTCTAGTCCACAATGCTTTCCATAGAGCCTCCATCCTCCCCGCACAGGAGGATGGAACGAGGTACCCGGCGCTCTCTGCCCTGACTGCGCCGAGACCTCCCACACGGCCGAGGGACCGCACACCCCCGGCCGGGCAACTCCGGGCTGCGGTGCCGGACGGGTTGAGGGTCCCGTCGGGCGCCGCGGCCCGCGGGTGTTTCCGGGGCCGCTCAGGCCCCGGACGGTGCTCCGACCCCGGGCCAGGCGCGCATCGCCGCCTCCGCCACGGCCGTCAGCTCCTCCTTCGTCGCCCCGTCGCGGGCCTGCTGGGACATGCCCTGGAGGACCGCGCCGCTGAAGCGGGCGAGGGCCCGGGGGTCGGTGCCGGCGGGGAGCTCGCCGGAGGCGACGTCCCGGCGGATGCGCTCCTCGAAGAAGGCCAGGTTCGCGTTGCGCCGGTCCCGCAGGGCGTCCTCGACCTCGGGGGTCGAGCAGTTCAGCGCGGCGGCGATCACCAGGCAGCCGCGGGGGTGGGCCGGGTCGGTGTACTCCCCCGCCGCCTCGCGGAGCATCCGGCCGACGGCGGCGCGGGCGGTCGGCTCCTCATCGAAGGCGCGCCGGCCGAAGGCTCCGTACGTCTCCACATAGCCCGCGACGACCTCGTCGAACAGCGTCTTCTTGTCACCGAAGGCCGCGTAGAGGCTGGGTGCGCTGATGCCCATGGCGCGGGTGAGGTCGGAGACCGAGGTGGTCTCGTACCCGTGCTCCCAGAAGGCCATCATCGCCTGCTCCAGGGCCGTCGGGCGGTCGAAGGAGCGGGGGCGGCCGCGCTGCTTGGTGGTCATGCCGCCAATTCTATAGCGCGCGCTACGAAAGCTTGGTACGGTTCTTTTCGTAACGACCGCTACACAAGTGAGGGGGGCGTCGTCATGGGCGTGCTCAAGGGGAAGACGGCACTGGTCACGGGCGGCAGCCGGGGCATCGGGCGGGGGATCGCCGAGCGCCTGGGCCGGGACGGCGCGCGGGTCGCCGTGCACTACGGGACCAACGAGGCGGCGGCGAAGGAGACGGTCGCCGCGATCGAGGCGGCGGGCGGCGAGGCGTTCGCGCTCGGGCAGGAGCTGGGGGTGCCGGGGGACGTGGAGGCGCTGTGGGCGGCCTTCGACGCCCACGCCGACGGCCTGGACATCCTCGTGAACAACGCGGGGATCGCGGCCACGGCCCCCTTCGCCACGATCGGCGAGGAGGAGTACGAGCGGATCTTCGCGGTCAACACCAAGGCGCCGTTCTTCCTGGCCCAGCGGGGTGCGGAGCGGCTGCGCGACGGGGGCCGGATCGTGAACGTGTCGACCGGGCTCACGCACGCGGCGGCGATGCCGGACCTCATCGCGTACGCGATGTCGAAGAGCGCGCTCGACGTGTTCACGCGCTATCTGTCGAAGGTGCTGGGCCCCCGCGGGATCACGGTCAACGCGGTGGCGCCGGGCATCGTGGACACGGACATCAACGCGGGCTGGCTACGGGGGAACGAGGAGGCGTGGGCCGGGGCGGCGGCGATGTCGGCCCTGGGGAGGGTCGGCGCCCCGGAGGACATAGCCGACGTGGTGGCCTTCCTGGCCTCCCATGACGGGCGCTGGGTGACCGGGCAGTGGATCGACGCGTCGGGCGGTTCGCTGGACTGACGAAGGGGCGCCACGGCGCGGTGCCGATGGGGTTCGAGTGGCTGGGGAGGCGGGTGCGGCCGACGATGGGAGGGGCCCGTCCCGCGGGGCGGAAGGGCATGGGCGGACGGCCCTCGCTCTGCTAGATTTGAGTCTCGATTGGTCTATACCACCAGGCTCCTTTCCAGCCCCTCACCAGATCGGCAGGCACAGCGTGGAAGTTGTCATCGTCAAGGACGCCAAGGCGGGCGGCGAGCTCATCGCGGACGGCATCGCCGACCTCCTGCGCCGCAAGCCGGACGCGCTGCTCGGCGTGGCCACCGGATCGACCCCGCTGCCCATCTACGACGCCCTGATCGCCCGGGTCGAGGCCGGCTCCGTGGACGCCTCGCGCGCCCGCATCGCCCAGCTCGACGAGTACGTGGGCCTGCCCGCCGGGCACCCCGAGTCCTACCGCTCGACGGTGCTGCGCCAGGTCGTCGAGCCGCTCGGGCTCTCCCAGGACGCCTTCATGGGCCCCGACGGCTCGGCCGAGGACGTCCAGGCGGCCTGCGATGCCTACGACAAGGCGCTGGCCGAGGCCGGCGGCGTGGACCTCCAGATCCTGGGCATCGGCACCGACGGCCACATCGGCTTCAACGAGCCCTGCTCCTCCCTCGCCTCCCGCACCCGGATCAAGACGCTCACCGAACAGACCCGCGTGGACAACGCTCGCTTCTTCGACAACGACATAGAGCAGGTGCCGCACCACGTCATCACCCAGGGCATCGGCACCATCCTGGAGGCGCGCCACCTCGTCCTGCTCGCCACCGGCGAGGGCAAGGCCGAGGCCGTGGCGCAGACCGTCGAGGGCCCGGTGGCCGCGCTCGTGCCGGCCTCGGCGCTCCAGTTGCACCCGCACGCGACGGTGGTCGTCGACGAGGCCGCCGCGTCCAAGCTGAAGCTCGCGGACTACTTCCGCCACACCTTCGCGAACAAGCCCGCCTGGCAGGGCATCTGAGCTCCGCCCGTGGAGCCGCCCGCACGGGGCGCACGCGAAGGGCCCGGCACCTGGTTCAGGTGCCGGGCCCCTCTCGCACAGCGGGCGGGACTCAGCGGGCGTGGCTCAGCGAACGGCTCAGCGGGCGCCCGCGATGACCTCGGCGGCGGCCCGGCCGCAGACCCGGGCGGCGCCGTGGGTGGCGATGTGCAGGGCCCCGCGGGGCGAGGACTCGTTGAGGCCCATCTCCACCACCACGGTGTCCGGGCGGGCCGCGAGGAGGGCGTCCAGGGCCCCGGTCATCCACGGGTGCCGGTGGGCGTCGCGGACGACGGCGACCACGCGCCGCTCCCCGGCGGCGGCCAGGACGTCGGCGGCCGTGGCGTCCGCCCCGTACGCGCCGGTGGTGGTGCCCGGGAGCAGGCGCTCCAGTTCGGCGGCGATGCCCCACGGCGTCTCGTCGCCGACCGCGAAATTGGCGACGGGGGTGAAGGAGGCCACGTAGGGCGCGCCGGTCATCGGCGGGTACGGCCGCTCGCCCGGGGTCACCGCCAGGGCCCGGCGGGCGGCGACGAGTCCGACCTCGGTGCCGGGCGCGGTCCCCTCCTGTGACGCCGCGCCCGGCCCCGATACAGCCCCCCTGACCCGGTGCGCCTGGGTCCAGGACGCCAGCGCGCGGACGCGCGCCGCGGCGTCGGCCAGCCGCTCCTCGGGCAGTTCACCGGTCCGTACCGCGTTCACCAGCGCGTCGCGCAGGCGCAGTACGGTGTCCTCGTCGGCCAGCCCGCCGCCGACGCAGATGGCGTCGGCGCCCGCGGCGATCGCGAGGACGGATCCGCGCTCGATGCCGTACGTCGACGAGATGGCCTGCATCTCCATCCCGTCGGTGACGATCAGGCCCTCGAAGCCCAGCTCCCGGCGCAGCAGACCGGTGAGGATCTGCGGGCTGAGGGTGGCCGGACGGTCGGGGTCGAGTGCGGAGAGCAGGATATGCGCGCTCATGACGGCTTTGGAACCCGCGGCGATGGCGGCGCGGAAAGGTGCCAGCTCACGGGCGTGCAGTGTGGCGAGGTCCACATCGATCCGGGGCAGCGCGTGGTGCGAGTCCACGTTGGTGTCGCCGTGCCCGGGGAAGTGCTTGGTGCAGGCGGCGACGCCCACCGCCTGGAGCCCGTCGACGTAGGCCACGGTGTGCCGGGCGACCAGGTCGGGGTCGGCGCCGAAGGAGCGGACGCCGATGACCGGGTTGTCGGGGTTGGAGTTGACGTCGGCGGACGGCGCCCAGTTGAGGTCGACTCCGCAGGCGGCGAGCCGGCGGCCGAGCTCGCGGGCGACGGCCCGGGTGAGTTCGACGTCGTCGACGCTGCCGAGGGCGTAGTTGCCGGGGAAGGAGGAGCCCTCGTTGACTTCGAGGCGGGTGACGTCGCCGCCCTCCTCGTCGATGGCGACCAGGACGTCGTCCCGTTCGGCGCGCAGCCGTGCGGTGAGGGCGGCGAGCTGCTCGGGGGCCACGATGTTGCGGCCGAAGAGGCCGACGGAGGACAGCCCCTCGCCGATCCGGCGGAGCAGCCAGTCGGGGGCGGTGGTGCCGACGAAGCCGGGCTGGAGGACGGTGAGCGCGTCTCGCGTCAGGGTGTCCGAGCCGGTTGCGAGTGTGGTCATGGGGCGGTCGTCATCCCTTCACTGCGCCGGCCGTCAGACCCGCGGCCATCTTGCGCTGGACGAGGAGGAAGAGGATCACGATGGGGACGGCCATCATGGTCGAGCCGGCCATCATCGGGGCGTACTCGGTGCCGTTCTTGGTGATGAAGTTGGACAGCCAGACGGTGGCCGTCTGGTTCTGCTGGCTCATCAGCATCAGGGCGTACAGGTACTCGTTCCAGGCTTGGATGAAGCCGTAGACCGAGGTGGCGACCATGCCCGGGGCGAGCAGCGGGAAGACGACCCGGATGAAGGCGCCGGTGGGGGTGCAGCCGTCGACCTGGGCGGCCTCCTCCAGCTCCTTGGGGATGTTGACGATGAAGCCGCGCAGCGTCCACACCGTGAAGGGCAGGATGAAGGTCAGGTAGGTGATGATCAGGCCGGTGAGCTTGTCGTACTGCCCGAGGTCGTTGAGGAGCAGGAAGACCGGGATGATCATCGCGACCAGCGGGACCATCTGGACGGCGAGGATGCCGACGATGACGATCTTGCGGCCGCGGAAGGCGAAGCGGGAGATCGCGAGCGCGGCGAGCAGGCCGACCGCGATGCCGATGACGACCACGACGGCCGAGACGACGAGGCTGCGGGTGACCGGGCCCCAGAAGTCCGCGATGTCCAGGGCGCGCCCGAAGTTCTCGAGCGTGAAGGTGGACGGGAAGAAGTGCGGGTTCGGGTCGATCGCGTCCTTGGCCGGCTTGAAGGCCGTGTTGAGCATCCAGTAGACCGGGAAGCCGGCGGTGACGACGACCAGCAGACCGAGCAGGTTCCAGCCGAGCTTGGACGTGCGCGGCTTGCGCGGTTTGCGCGGCTGCGGGCGGGAGGTGACGGCGCTCACTCCACATCTCCGATCTTGAGCATCTGGCGCATGTAGACCGCGACGACGCCGAGCAGCAGCAGGACCGTGACGAGCGCGATCGCGGAGCCGGTGCCGTAGTCGTTGACGACGAACGCCTTGTCGAAGGAGTACGTGGTGAGCAGTTGGAACTCGGCCTCGGGGTGGCCGTTGCGCATCACGTAGACCTGCGGGAAGACACCCATGTCCCAGATCACCGAGAGCGTCGTCAGCATGACGATGATCGGCTTGAGGATGGGCAGGGTGACGTAGCGGAAGACGCCCCAGGCTCCGGCGCCGTCGAGGCGGGCGGCCTCTTCGAGCTCCTTGGGGACCTGGGTGAGGCCGGCGCTCAGGGTGATGACCACGAAGGGCACGGCGCCCCAGACCACCAAGAGCATGATCACGGCCAGGCCCTGGGGGCCGCTGGCGAACCAGTTGTGGCCGATCATGTCGACGCCGGGGAGGCGGCTGAGCAGCCAGTTGAGCACGCCGTAGTCGGCGTCGAAGATCCACTTGAAGATGGCGGTGGCGACGATGATGGGCATGCCCCAGCTCGCCACGAGCACGATGCTGATCAGCACCTTGACCCAGGTCGAGACGCGCTGGAGGAGCAGCGCGATCGCCATGCCGAGCACCATGGTGACGATCACGGCGCCGGCCGCGAAGAGCACGGTCCGCAGGACGACGGTCCAGAACTCCGCGTCGCCGAGGATCCTGGTGAAGTTCTCCAGGCCGGCCGACTCGGGCTCCTGGAAGCCCCAGAGCTGCGGCTGGCCGAACTTCTGGAACGAGAGGGCGACCAGGCGTACGAACGGATAGCCGAGCACCAGCAGGAGCACGAGCAGGCAGGGCGCGAGGAGCAGCCATGGGAGCCCGGCCCCGCCCTTGGACTTCCCGCTGCGTGGCGCGGGCGTACCGGCTCCGGAGCCGGGTGGTGGCGATTGCCGCACCGGCGGCACCTTCGCGGTGGTTGTGTCTGCGGCACTCATCCCGTGCTCCTCAGCGGTCCCTCTCGTGGTACGGGCCGCGGGGCCCCGTCAGGTGACGGGGCCCCGCGCGTCAGGTCACTTGGTGTTGATGACCTTGTCGATCGCGGCGTCGGCGTCCTTGGCCGCCTGCTCGACCGACTTCTTGCCGTTGGCGATCTCGATGAGCATCGTCTTGAGGATCTGGGCCTTCTCGACCTGGCCCCAGCCGGGGGCGGTCGGGACGAACCAGCTCGACTCGGCCGCGGTCGCCGGGACGGCGGTGGACGGGTCGTTCTTCAGCGGGGCGAGGTCCGCCTTGTTGTTGGGCAGGTTGCCCTTGGCGACGAGGCCCTTCTGGCCCTCGGCGCCGGTGAAGGCGGCGATCCACTCGGCGGCGACGCCCTGCGCCTTGGACTTGACCGGGATGGCCAGGTCCGAGCCGCCGAGGAAGACCGGGAGGTTCTTGCCGGACGGGCCGGGCATGACGAAGTTCTCGAGCTTGTCCTTGAGCCCGCCGACCTTGTCGGTCTTCGGGTCGGCGGCGGTGGCGCCCTCCCAGCCGGCGGCGAACATCGTCGCGGAGTTGCCCTGGCCGAAGACGACGGGACGGTCGGACTCGTCCTTCGTCTTGTCGCCGTGCATGTACTTGTCGAGGATGGTCTTGTACGCGGTGAGGCCCTTGAGGGACTCGGGCGAGGAGAGGTTGGCCTTCCAGGTCTCGCCGTCCTGCTTGGCGATCGAGCCGCCCGCGTCGAAGACGAAGGACATCGCGGCGTACCAGTCCGGCGACGGCTGGTACCAGGCGCTGAACTTGTCGCCCTTCTTCTTCTGGATGGCGTCGAGCGCGGCGGTCAGCTCGGCCCAGGTCTTCGGGGCGGCCTTGACGCCCGCCTCGGCGGCGATGTCCTTGCGCCAGGTGCCCACGCGGCCACCGGCGTAGTAGGGGACGCCGTAGGTCTTGCCGTTGTAGGTGACCGAGTCCTTGAGGGCGTCGAGCCACTTGTCGGAGTTCTCGAACTTCGACGGGTCGACCTCGGCGAAGGCGCCCTTGGCCATGTAGCTGATCATCTCGGAGTTGCCCATCTCGACAACGTCCGGGGCCTTGTCGGTCGCGAGCACCGCGTCGAGCTTGGTGTTCTTGTCCGGCCAGCCGTAGTACTCGTGCTTGATCTTGATGCCCGGGTGCTTCTTGGCGACCGCGTCGTCGGCGGCCTTGACCAGCTCGGGCCAGTTGTTCTGGGCGTCGACCGTCAGCCAGACGGTGAGCTCCTTGGCCTCGCCGCCGGCGTTGTCGCCGCCCTTGTCGGAGCCCCCGCACGCCGCGATCGAAACCATCATGCCCGCGACGCCGATCGCCGCGATGAGCTTGCGCTTCACGCCACCCTCCTCAGGGATGCCTGCTCCCCCTGCCCACCGCGCGAAGACATACGTCGAGTAGTGCTCGTGGGGCTGGGACCTGGCCTTTAATGGTGTAGACCAGTACCGGGAGCTTGGCCTAGACCTTTAGGGGTGTCAAGGGTGTATAAGAAGGGCAGTCGGGTCCGTTATCGGACCGACACCTGAGGGAGGGCGACGACCCGTGACCGGTCCGTGCCACCATGTGAGCCGCGACAGACGGAGGAGCCGGTGACGGCAGCAGCACAGGAGTCGGGAAGGCAGGCCATGGCCACGGACGCGGGCAGCACGGAGACAGAGGGCGGCGCAGCCACCCGTACCGCGCGCGTGCCCAAGTACTACCGACTGAAGCGGCACTTGCTCGACATGACGGAGACCCTGCCGCCCGGCACGCCGGTCCCGCCCGAGCGCACCCTCGCCGCCGAGTTCGACACCTCGCGCACCACCGTGCGCCAGGCCCTGCAGGAACTGGTCGTCGAGGGCCGCCTGGAGCGGATCCAGGGCAAGGGCACCTTCGTGGCCAAGCCCAAGGTCTCCCAGGCCCTCCAGCTCACCTCGTACACCGAGGACATGCGGGCCCAGGGCCTGGAGCCGACCTCGCAACTGCTCGACATCGGCTACGTCACCGCCGACGACACCCTCGCCGGGCTGCTCGACATCTCCCCCGGCGGGCGGGTGCTGCGCATCGAGCGGCTGCGTCTGGCCAGCGGCGAGCCGATGGCCATCGAGACCACCCACCTGTCCGCCAAGCGCTTCCCGGCGCTGCGGCGTTCGCTGGTGAAGTACACCTCGCTCTACACCGCGCTCGCCGAGGTGTACGACGTCCATCTCGCCGAGGCCGAGGAGACCATCGAGACCTCGCTCGCCACCCCGCGCGAGGCCGGCCTGCTCGGCACGGACGTGGGCCTGCCGATGCTGATGCTCTCCCGGCACTCGCTCGACGCCCAGGGCGAACCGGTCGAATGGGTGCGTTCGGTCTACCGCGGCGACCGCTACAAGTTCGTGGCCCGCCTCCAGCGCCCCAACGGCTGACGTCGCGGCGTCCGGAGCGGCCGCGGCCGGCCGCCGAGAACGGCCGCGAGGGCCCGGCACCCGCCGGGAAGGGCGAGGTGCCGGGCCCTCGTGTCAGCGCCGCGCGCGCCGACGGCGCACGGCGAGGACCGTCGCGCCGAGCACGGCCAGCGGTGTCCACGCCATCACCAGCGGCGCGGGCGCGCGGCCCGCGACCAGCTCGGCGACGATGCCGAGAGCGCCGACCACCGCGTAGAACACGAGGATCCACTGCAGGCGGCGCACCGCGCGTCGCTTCAGCCGGTCCCTGCTCATGCTCATCGGTCGGTCACGCCCTCCGGTCACCTCGCGCCGACTGCGGTGCCCTCGTCCGTCGGCGGCGGCGCCGCCTCGGTGCCGGCCGGTGCGGTGCCGCCCGGTGCGGCTGCGGCCTCGGCCGCCTTGGACGGTCCGTCCCCGTCGACGTAGTAGTCGGCGGTGAGGGTGCCGTCGATCCCGTCGGCGACCCGCGCCGCGCGCAGCAGCCAGGTGGCGGCCACCGCGACGACGATGTTGACGGCCACCGCGAGCAGTCCCGCGTAGACGGTGTACGAGGTGGACAGGCCCAGCTTCTCCAGCGGGAAGGCGGAGCCGGCGAAGTGCTTCTTGCCGGTGGCCGGGTTGGAGATGTTGTAGAGCATCGTCAGACCGGCGACGAGTCCGGCCAGCAGGCCCGCGGTGAGCGCGTGCCGGTGGAACCAGCGCGTGTACAGGCCGAGGCCCACGGCGGGCAGCGTCTGCAGGATCAGCACACCGCCAATGAGCTGGAGGTCGACGGAGAACTGCGGGTCCAGGAAGACGATGACCACGACCGCGCCGACCTTCACGAGCAGCGAGACGATCTTGGAGACGCGCGCCTCGTCGGCGTCCGTGGCCCCCGGCTTGAAGAACTCCCGGTAGATGTTGCGGGTGAAGAGATTGCCGGCCGCGATGGACATGATGGCCGCGGGCACCAGAGCGCCGATGCCGATGGCGGCGTACGCCACACCCGCGAACCAGTCCGGGAAGACGGTGTCGAACAACTGGGGCACGACGGTGTTCGCGTTGGGCTTGCCGTTCTCGCCCGTCAGCGGCGTCACCCCGGCCGCGATCGCCATGTAGCCGAGCAGCGCGATCAGTCCGAGCAGCAGGCTGTAGACCGGCAGCGCGGCCATGTTCTTCTTGATCGCCTTGCGGCCCTGCGAGGCGAGGATGCCGGTCACCATGTGCGGATAGAGGAACAGCGCGAGCGCCGATCCCAGCGCGATCGTCATGTACTGGAGCTGGCCGCCGCCGGAGAGCAGCAGACCGTCGGCGGGGTTGGGCGATTCCCCGAACTTCTCCTCCGCCGCACCGAAGATGCTCCCCCATCCGCCGAGCTTGGGCGGGATGTAGATCACCGCGACGATGATGACCAGGTACGTCAGGATGTCCTTGACGAACGCGATCAGCGCCGGGGCCCGCAGACCGGAGTGGTACGTGTAGGCGGCGAGCACGAGGAAGGCCACCGTGATCGGCCAGTGCCCGGCGATGCCCATCGAGCGCAGCACCGCCTCGATGCCCACCAACTGGAGGGCGATGTACGGCATGGTGGCGACGATGCCGGTGATCGCGACGAGCAGCGCGAGCAGCCGCGAGCCGTGCCGGACGCGTACGAAGTCGGCCGGCGTGACCAGGCCGTGCCGGTGGGAGACCGACCACAGGCGCAGTAGCACCAGGAAGACCAGCGGGTAGACGACGACCGTGTAGGGCAGGGCGAAGAAGCCCACGGCCCCGGCGCCGAACAGCAGGGCCGGGATGGCGACGAAGGTGTACGCCGTGTACAGGTCGCCGCCGATCAGGAACCAGGTGATCCAGGGGCCGAAGCTGCGGCCGCCCAGGCCCCACTCGTCCAGCGAGGCCAGCTCCTTGGGCCTGCGCCACCGGGAGGCGGCGAAGCCCATGACGCTCACCAGGAGGAACAGCGAGACGAAGACGGTGATCTCGGTGATGTGCTCGCTCATCTCTTCCCCTTGGTGAGCTGGTAGACGGCGGTGGTCGCCGCCATGCTCAGCACGCCGAAGACGAGCTGGATCCAGTAGAAGGCGGGGAAGCCGAACAGACGCGGCTCATCGAAGTTGTACAGGAACGGGATCAGCGGAACCACGACGGCGACCAGCAGGATCCAGTGCCACCGACTGCGCTCCGACGGGGGCGCGACGGTCGTGTCTTCCTTTTCCGGCGTTGACAAGAACTCTTCCTCTCCACGACTTCATCCCACGACGACCAGTGCGATGAGAGCCAGGTTCAATACCGTGATCACCACGGTGGCCCCGTACGCGGCCACCGTGGTGATCCGGCGGTTGACCAACTCCCCCATGAGGTCGGCCCGACGCGCGAAGCCGGCCAGCGGCCACAGCGCGAACGGGATGCCGAAGCTGAGGACCACTTGGGAGAGTACGAGTGCGAAGCCGGGCTCGACCCCGGTGGCGAGCACCGCGAAGGCGGGCACCAGAGTGACCCCGCGACGGACCATGACCGAGGTACGGCGGCCCAGGAAGCCCTCGAAGATGACCGCGCCCGCGTAGTTGCCCACGGCCGTGGAGGCGAACCCCGAGGCGAGCAGCGCCAGGGCGAAGATCACCGCCAGGGGCGTGCCCAGTTCGCGGGCGAAGCCGTCGTAGGCGCCCTGCAGGCTCTCCGCGTCCTTGGGCGTCAGCGTGGCGGCCGCGGCCACCAGCATCGACAGGTTGACGAGTCCGGCGAGCCCCATGGCGATGACGATGTCGAGCCGGGTGGCGCTCACCAGGGAGCGCCGCCGCGCGGGGTCCCGGAGCGCGGCGCCGTGGCGGTCGCGTACCAGGGCACCGTGCAGGTATATCGCGTGCGGCATCACGGTGGCGCCCAGGATGCCGACGGCGAGCAGCAGGGTGTCGGTGCCGGCCAGGCGCGGGACGACACCGGCCGCCAGTGCGCCGAGGTCGGGTCCGGACACGATCGCGCTGTAGCAGAACCCGCCGACGACCACGAGCAGCATCCCCGCGATCACGGCCTGGAAGCGCTGGTAGCCGCCGCGTTGCTGGAGGGCCAGGACGATCCACGAGACCAGGCCGGTGACCGCGCCGCCCAGGATCAGCGGCATGTCGAAGAGCAGGCCGAGGGCGACCGCGCCACCGATCAGCTCCGCGAGATCGGTGGCGACGGCGACCAGTTCCGCCTGGGCCCACAGGCCGAGGGCCACGGGGCGGCGGAACCGTGTTCTGCACAGCTCCGCGAGGGTGGCGCCGGTGGCGATGGTGACCTTCGCCGCGAGGTACTGCACGAGCATCGCGATGACGTTCGCCACCACCACGACCCAGACGAGCAGGTAGGCGTAGCGGCCGCCCGACGTCACGTTCGTGGCGACGTTCCCCGGGTCGACGTAGGCCACGGCCGCGACGAAGGCGGGCCCGAGCAGCAGCAGCGGCGAGGGGGCCCCCGGCGTGCGGGGCCGGGCGGCCTCCCCGACCGACTCACCCTTGTGCCTCATGGTTTGACGACACCGATCCAGAGCGCCAGCGTGACGACGGCCACGGCGGTGGAGACGACGACCGCGGCCGCTGCCTCCTGCACGTAGGTACGGGCCTGCTGGGCCAGCACATAGGCCGTCGCCGCGTTGGGCATGGCGGCGAGGATGACGCTCGCGGCGGCCCACAGCGGAGGCATCGGGAACACCACGGTGACGAGGAACAGCGCCAGCAGGGGCATGCCCACGGTCTTGACGGCGACCGCGAAGCCCACCTCGGCCACGCCGACCGACCCGTCCCGCATCCCGCTCACCGCCTTGCGCAGCGTCAGGCCCACCGCGAACAGGGCGCCCGGCGCGGCCGCGCCGCCCAGCAGATCGATCGTGTCGTGCACCGGCCGGGCCAGGCCCAGGCCCGAGAGCGAGAAGGCGAGTCCCGCGACCACCGACAGGAAGACGGGGTTGAGCAGGACCTTCTTGGCGATCTCCCGCCCGATGGCGGGCCGGTCGGTGCTCAGCATGGCGCCCGGGCCGTCCTTGCGCGGCGCCTTGGCGTCGAGCAGGGTGTGGACGGCCGGATAGCAGACCATGTTGAACATGTTGTGGATCAACTGGCCGATGGCGGCGGGGAGTGCCGCCTGCGGCCCGAGGGCCGCGAGCAGCAGGGGCACTCCCATGTACGCGACGTTCCCGTAGCCCGCCATCAGCCCGAGGGTGAAGGCGACCTTGGTGTCCCGCCGGAAGATCCCGCGGGCACCCGCCATGGCGACGAGATAGGACACCACGATCGACACCAGCGCCACCGCGACGAACTGCCAGGGGACGCCCTCGGACAGGTCCGCCTTCGCCACCGCGAGGAAGAGCAGGGCCGGCAGGGCGATCCAGTAGACGAAGTCGTTGACCGCCTGTGCCGTGTTTCCTTGGAACACCCTGAACGCGCTCGCGCCGTAGCCGATCGCCACGATGGCGAACAGCGGCACGATCGCGTTCAGGATCGCGCTCAGTTCCACTGGGTCATCAGCCCTCGGACCTGACCACGGCCTTGGCGCGGGCCGTCGCCACGTCGGTGGCGGAGCCCTGCTCCTGGAGGACCTCGAGGGCGGTGGTCTGGACGTCGTCGAGCCGGACGAAGTCCGCGTAGAACTCGTGGACCTGGCGGACGAGTTCCTCGAACTGGGCGCGCTTGCGCTCGTAGAGGTCCTTCTCCATGTAGCCCTTGATCCGGTCGCAGACCGCGGCGAGGAATTTCTCGTCCGTGACGATCTCCTCGGGCATTCCGGCGTTCCCGAGGATCTGTCCGACGGTCACCGGGAAGAGGCCGATCGGGTTGAGGAAGTACTCGACCTCGCGGGTCACGCCGAGATAGTCGGGCACGTTGACGATGCCGGCGTTCTCGGTCTGGGTGAGGAGACCGCTGATCGGACGGTAGACGTTGGGCAGGGCCATGAAGACCCGCTCCGCCAGGTGCGCGACCTCGGAGAGCTTCTTGCTGTCGAGGGTGCGGCCGCCGACGGTGATCCGGCGGTCGGCGAAGATGTGGCTCATCACCTCGACGTTGGCGAGGCCGGCCCGGTTGCCGAAGCCCGCGACGCCGCCCTCGACCATGCTGAAGCCGTTGAAGACGGAGGCGAGGGAATTGGCGAGGCCGAGGCCGATGTCGTCGTGGGCGTGGAGGTAGAAGGTCACGTCCGGGTTGTCGCGGACCAGGTTGGCCGCGAGGATTCCGGTGGCGTGCGGCAGCAGCGTGCCGATGGAGTCGTTGACGCGCACCAGGTTGATGCCGAGCCGGCGCACCCGCTCGATCTGCTCGTTGATGAACGCATAGCGCTCTTCGTCGATCTCGTGCGAGAAGGCGTTGAGAATGCTGGACCGGAAAGAGCCGACGCCGATGCTGGTCAGCTTCTCGTGAGCACGCTCGAGGAGTCGCTCCTCCTGCTTGTACTCGACCATTCCGAGTGAGACCTGGATGCGCGAGAGGTATTCACGCGGCACGACCTTGAGCGCCTCGGAGAGCGGCTCCCAGGTCTTGAGGGTCAGATTGAAGACGAACTGGGTGTCCTCCGGTATGCGCCCGAGGAGGTACTTCGAATCGAGAACGCGTCGCAGAAAGGCCGGCTCGGTGAGTCCGGAGCCCAGGTCGATATCGCGGATTCCCGCGTTCGCCAGCGCCTCGATCAACTGTAACTTGAGGTCGTCGTCAGCACCGAAGAGAGCCCTTTCGCCGCCCTCTCGCATGGTTTCGTCGGAAAGTCCCGTGAGGTTGAAGTCGGAGTATCGCGGCTGGTGGTCGGCGGGCATCTGCAGAGCCATGAACGAGGTTCCCCTTCGTGAGGTCGCGCTGCGTTTCCATCCACTGAGCTGAGCCTTCGGAACCGGCCCGGCACCGAAGGTTTTCCGCCATACAGATCTCACTTTTTGTCCGGCGAAGTTCTCGCCGCCGATGGAAGCTAACGATCCCGCTCTCGGCCAGTCAACCCCCTTCCCGGCATGCGAACGACCCTCACGGAAAACCCTCTTGACAAACCTCGCCCCCTACGTAAAGGGCCGAAGTCGCAGGCAGTGCGGGCGGACAAAGTGATCATTCGGTGTGAGCGCTTGCGCTACGCACCGGTAACCTGCCAAATTTCGTCCACCTGTACGCACATCACAGAGAGAATTGGAGCCGCGGAAATGTCCGCTCCGCCCGAAAACGGAAATCCGGCACCCACGTTCACGGTGAGACGTCTCTTGGCCATCTTCTGCCTGGCCGCCCCGTTCGCCGGGATCCTCTGGGTGAGTTCGTACGCGCGCATCACGCCGACCCTGCTCGGCATCCCGTTCTTCTACTGGTATCAGATGCTCTGGATTCCGGTCGCCGCCGGGCTCACCGCACTCGCCCTCGTCCTGCTGCGCCGTGACCGGCGGACCGACAGCGAAGGAACGCCGCGATGAACCAAGGCATCAACGGAGTCGCCCTCGCCGTTTTCGGATTGCTCTTCGCTCTCGTAACGGTCATGGGTTTCCTGGCGGCCCGCTGGCGCCGCGTGGAGAACGCGAACAACCTCGACGAGTGGGGCCTGGGCGGGCGGAGCTTCGGCACCTGGATCACCTGGTTCCTGCTCGGCGGCGACCTCTACACCGCGTACACCTTCGTCGCCATTCCGGCGGCCATCTACGCGGCCGGGGCGGCCGGCTTCTTCGCCATCCCGTACTCGATCCTCGCCTTCCCGGTGGCCTTCGTCTTCCTGCCGCGCCTGTGGTCCGTCTCCCACCGCAAGGGCTATGTGACCGCGTCCGACTTCGTGCGCGGGCGCTTCGGCTCCAAGGGCCTCTCGCTGGCCGTCGCGCTCACCGGCATCCTCGCCACGATGCCGTACGTCGCCCTCCAGTTGGTGGGCATCCAGGCGGTCCTGGACGTCATGGGCGTCGGCGGCGACGCGCACACCCACTGGTTCGTCAAGGACCTGCCCCTGCTGATCGCCTTCGGCGTGCTGGCCGCCTACACCTACTCGTCCGGGCTTCGCGCGCCGGCACTGATCGCCTTCGTGAAGGACGTGCTCATCTACGTCGTCATCGTGGT
Organism: Streptomyces sp. NPDC006339; assembly: GCF_040612775.1. Lineage (NCBI taxonomy): Bacteria > Bacillati > Actinomycetota > Actinomycetes > Kitasatosporales > Streptomycetaceae > Streptomyces > Streptomyces sp. NPDC006339. Next base: position 22,935 of record NZ_JBEXQW010000046.1, on the reverse strand, counting down.
CGCGGTCATCTACATCCCCATCAAGCTCGGCGGCTTCGCCGAGATCTTCGACAAGGCGGAGGCCGCCTTCAGCCAGCCCAACCCCGCGACCGGCAAGCCCCGCGGCCAGTTGGTGACCGCACCGCAGAGCCAGTGGGCCTACGCCACCCTGGCGCTGGGCTCGGCGCTCGCGCTGTTCATGTATCCGCACTCCATCACGGCCACCCTCTCTTCGCGCGGGCGCGAGGTGATCCGCCGCAACGCCACCATCCTGCCGCTGTACTCGGTGCTCCTCGGCTTCCTCGCCCTGCTCGGCTTCATGGCGATCGCCGCCGGCGTCAGCGTGACCAACCCCCAGCTCGCGATCCCCCAGCTCTTCGAGGACATGTTCCCCGGCTGGTTCGCCGGCCTGGCCTTCGCCGCCATCGGCATCGGCGCCCTGGTCCCGGCCGCCATCATGTCCATCGGCGCGGCGAACCTGTTCACGCGCAACGTCTACAAGGACTTCCTCAAGCCGGACGCCACCCCCGAGCAGGAGCACAAGGTCTCCAAGATCGCCTCGCTCCTGGTGAAGGTCGGCGCCCTGGTCTTCATCCTCACCATGGACAAGTCCGTCGCGATCAACTTCCAGCTCCTCGGCGGGATCTGGATGCTCCAGACCATGCCCGCACTCGTGCTCGGCCTGTTCACCCGCTGGTTCCACCGCTGGGCGCTGGTGGCGGGCTGGGCCGCCGGCATGATCTACGGCACGGTGGCGGCGTACGGAGTCGCCAGCCCGACCCAGAAGCACTTCGGCGGCTCCTCCGCCGCGATCCCGGGCATCGGCGAGATCGGCTACATCGGCCTCACCGCCTTCGTCCTCAACCTCCTCGTCACCGTCGTCCTCACCGTCGTCCTCAAGGCCGTCAAGGCCCCCGAGGGCGTCGACGAGACGGAGCCCGGGGACTACACCGCCGACGCGGGCGACAAGGGCGTCGTGACCGAGCTGCCGAAGGTGGGCGCCGGACACTGACCGGAGCGCACGGCCGGGCCGTACGACACAAGTCGTCACAACAGTTGGGTCGTACGACACAACATGTGGGGGGTGCCACGAGCGGCGCCCCCCACATGTATGCTCGTGCTCGCTGTCGCCGCAGGGGAATCCGGTGGAAATCCGGAACTGTCCCGCAACGGTGTACTTCGTGCGCTTCCGTACGAGGCGAGTCCGAATACCTGCCGACAGTGCGCCCGGTCCTTCCGTCCGGGTGCCACAGACGTCCGGGCCTCGCGGAGTGGGCCGGTGGACGCGTGCCGCCGTGCCCACGGCCGCCCGCCTTCCGCCCTCCCCCCGTCCTGGCCCCGAGCCGAGCGAGGGAGAGCCCCCACGTGACCATCGCGCCCGCCGATCCGGCCTCAGCCACCCCGTCCGAGACGGCGAACGACGGCCCCGGGACCGCGCTGCTGCGCACCCTGACCGATCTCACCGCCGACCTCCCGGACACCGACCCCGGCCGGGTCGCCGCCGCCGCCCTGCGCGGCCGGCACGCCGGCTCGGACGAGGCGGAGCTGCGCGAGCTGGCCACCGAGGCCGCCGCCGGACTGATCGCGGAGGACCCCGCGTACTCCCGGCTGGCCGCCCGGCTGCTCACCCTCACCATCGCCGAAGAGGCCGCCGGCCAGGGCGCGGTGTCCTTCTCCGCCTCCGTCGCCGTCGGCCACCGCGAGGGCCTGATCGCCGACCGCACCGCCGGCTTCGTCACCCTGCACGCCGCCCGGCTCGACGGCACGATCGACCCGGCCGCCGACGACCGCTTCGGCTACTTCGGCCTGCGCACCCTCTACTCCCGCTACCTGCTGCGCCACCCCCTCACCCGCAAGGTGATCGAGACCCCGCAGCACTTCATGCTCCGCGTCGCCTGCGGCCTCGCCGAGGACGACAGCGTGCGGGCCCTGGACGAAGTGGCGGCGCTCTACGGGCTGATGAGCCGGCTCGACTACCTGCCCTCCTCGCCCACCCTCTTCAACTCCGGCACCCGCCACCCGCAGATGTCCTCCTGCTATCTGCTGGACTCCCCGCTGGACGAGCTGGACTCCATCTACGACCGCTACCACCAGGTGGCGCGCCTGTCGAAGCACGCCGGCGGCATCGGGCTCTCCTACTCCCGCATCCGGGCCCGCGGTTCGCTGATCCGCGGCACCAACGGCCACTCCAACGGCATCGTCCCCTTCCTGAAGACGCTGGACGCCTCCGTCGCCGCCGTGAACCAGGGCGGCCGCCGCAAGGGCGCCGCCGCGGTCTACCTGGAGACCTGGCACGCGGACATCGAGGAGTTCCTGGAGCTCCGCGACAACACCGGCGAGGACGCCCGCCGCACCCACAACCTCAACCTGGCGCACTGGATCCCGGACGAGTTCATGCGCCGGGTCAACGCGGACGCCGAGTGGTCGCTGTTCTCCCCGGCCGACGTGCCCGAGCTGGTCGACCTGTACGGCGAGGAGTTCGACACCGCCTACCGCAAGGCCGAGGCGGCGGGCCTGGCCCGCAAGACCATGCCGGCCCGCGACCTGTACGGCCGGATGATGCGCACCCTCGCGCAGACCGGCAACGGCTGGATGACCTTCAAGGACGCCTCCAACCGGACCGCGAACCAGACCGCCGAGCCCGGCACCGTCGTGCACTCCTCGAACCTCTGCACCGAGATCATCGAGGTCACGAACGACGGCGAGACGGCCGTGTGCAACCTCGGCTCGGTCAACCTGGGCGCCTTCGTCGACACCGCCACCGGCGACCTCGACTGGGAGCGGCTCGACGAGACCGTCCGTACGGCCGTCACCTTCCTCGACCGGGTCGTCGACATCAACTTCTACCCGACCGAGCAGGCCGGCCGCTCCAACGCCCGCTGGCGCCCGGTGGGCCTGGGCGCGATGGGCCTCCAGGACGTCTTCTTCAAGCTGAAGCTGCCCTTCGACTCGGCCCCGGCCCGCGCGCTGTCCACCAGGATCGCCGAGCGGATCATGCTGGCCGCGTACGAGGCGTCCGCCGACCTCGCCGAGCGCAACGGCCCGCTGCCCGCCTGGGAGCAGACCCGCACCGCCCGCGGCGTGCTGCACCCCGACCACTACGACGTCGAGCTGAACTGGCCGGAGCGATGGGCCGCGCTGCGCGAGCGGATCGCCGCCGTCGGCATGCGCAACAGCCTGCTGCTCGCCATCGCCCCGACCGCGACGATCGCCTCGATCGCGGGTGTCTACGAGTGCATCGAGCCGCAGGTCTCCAACCTGTTCAAGCGCGAGACGCTGTCCGGCGAGTTCCTCCAGGTCAACTCCTACCTGGTCGACGAGCTGAAGCGGCTCGGCGTGTGGGACGCGCAGACCCGCGAGGCGCTGCGCGAGGCCAACGGCTCGGTGCAGGGCTTCGGCTGGGTGCCGGCGGAGGTCCGCGAGCTGTACCGCACGGCCTGGGAGATCCCGCAGCGCGGCCTGATCGACATGGCGGCGGCCCGCACCCCGTTCCTCGACCAGTCGCAGTCCCTGAACCTGTTCCTGGAGACGCCGACCATCGGCAAGCTGTCGTCGATGTACGCGTACGCCTGGAAGCAGGGCCTGAAGACCACCTACTACCTGCGCTCGCGCCCGGCGACCCGGATCGCCCGCGCCGCCCAGGCCGCCACCGTCCCCCTCCAGCAGGCGACGCCGGACGCCGACGCCCTCGCCTGCTCCCTTGAGAACCCCGAGTCCTGCGAGGCATGCCAGTAATGACCGTGGAGAAGAACCTGCTCGACCCGGGCTTCGAGCTGACCCTGCGTCCGATGCGCTACCCGGACTTCTACGAGCGCTACCGCGACGCGATCAAGAACACCTGGACCGTGGAGGAGGTCGACCTCCACTCGGACGTCGCCGATCTCGCCAAGCTGACGCCGGGCGAGCAGCACATGATCGGCCGCCTTGTCGCGTTCTTCGCGACCGGCGACTCGATCGTGGCGAACAACCTGGTGCTGACGCTCTACAAGCACATCAACTCCCCGGAGGCGCGCCTCTACCTCTCGCGCCAGCTCTTCGAGGAGGCCGTGCACGTCCAGTTCTATCTGACGCTGCTCGACACCTACCTCCCCGACCCGGACGACCGCGCCGCCGCGTTCGCCGCCGTCGAGAACATCCCCTCCATCCGCGAGAAGGCGCAGTTCTGCTTCAAGTGGATGGACTCGGTCGAGAAGATCGACCGCCTGGAGACCCAGGCCGACCGCCGGCGCTTCCTGCTCAACCTGATCTGCTTCGCCGCCTGCATCGAGGGCCTGTTCTTCTACGGCGCCTTCGCCTACGTGTACTGGTTCCGCTCCCGCGGTCTGCTGCACGGTCTGGCCACCGGCACCAACTGGGTGTTCCGCGACGAGACGATGCACATGAACTTCGCCTTCGAGGTCGTGGACACCGTCCGCAAGGAGGAGCCGGAGCTCTTCGACGACGAGCTGCGGCAGCAGGTCACCGACATGCTGAAGGAGGCCGTCGAGGCGGAGCTCCAGTTCGGCCGCGACCTGTGCGGCGACGGCCTGCCGGGCATGAACACCGAGTCCATGCGCGAGTACCTCCAGTGCGTCGCCGACCAGCGCCTGACCCGCCTGGGCTTCGCCCCGGTGTACGGCTCGGAGAACCCGTTCGGCTTCATGGAGCTCCAGGGCGTCCAGGAGCTGACCAACTTCTTCGAGCGCCGGCCGTCCGCCTACCAGGTGGCGGTGGAGGGTTCGGTCGACCTCGACGAGGACTTCTGAGCGGCTCGGGGGCGCTGCCCACCCGGCTCGCGGCCGGTGCCGCCGCCGTGCTGACCGTCGCCGCGGGCCTGGGTGCCAGGTCCGCGGCGGCGGGCGGCGCCGCCGCGTACGCCGGGGACGCGCTCTACACCGTGCTGGTCGTCGCCCTGGTGGTGCTGGTCGCGCCGCGGCTGCGGCCGGTGGCGGCGGCCGGGGTCGCCCTCGGACTGTCCTGGGCGGTCGAGCTGTTCCAGCTCACGGGTGTGCCGGCCGCGCTGGCCGCGCACAGCAGGATCGCGCCCCTCGTCCTCGGGACGTCGTTCAACGCCCCGGACCTCTTCTGGTACGCGGTCGGGGCGGCGGTCGGCTGGGCGGTGTACGCCGCGTCGCGCCGCCTCGCCCGGCGGTCGCGCGATCAGTCGTTCGGGACGACCGGGTAGCGCGGGGTGCCCTCGGACATCTGGCGGAGGGCGTCCTTGCGGTCGCGCTTGGACAGCTTGTCGATGTAGAGGAAGCCGTACAGGTGGTCCGTCTCGTGCTGGAGGCAGCGGGCGAAGTAGCCGGTGCCGCGGACCTTGATGTCGTTGCCGTGCATGTCCTTGCCGTGCACCTCGGCGTAGTCCGGGCGGGCCAGCGAGGCGTACGCGGTCGGCACCGACAGGCAGCCCTCGTTGGAGTCGTCGAGGTGCCGGCGGTCGGCCGGCAGGTCCTGGAGGACCGGGTTGACGACGTGGCCGACGTGCCGGACGCCCTCGTCGTCCATGCAGTCGTAGACGAAGACCTTCAGGTCCACACCGATCTGGTTCGCGGCGAGGCCGACGCCCTCGGCGGTGCGCTGGCTGGCGAACATGTCGTCGATGAGCTGGGCGAGCTTCTCGTCGAACTCGGTGACGTCCTTGCACTCCCGGTGGAGCACGGGGTTGCCGACCACCGTGATCGGACGCGACGTGCCCCGCTCGCGGTGGGCGAGCTCACGCGCCTCGCAGTCCTCCGTGTCCACGACGAAGCCGTCGTTGATCTGCTCGTCCGTCTCCTGCTGCGCCATGTCCGGCTTGGCCTTCCTGAAAACCCGATTCCGTCGGAGGACAGCCTACGGGCCCGAACCCACCCGGCTCAGCAGACCTCTTCGAGATCACGCCACTCACGGCTGTCCGGGCTGTCCGCGACCCAGCCGTCGAGCAGACCGCGGACCAGGCCCGCGGGCGCGGCGATGCCGCACTCGCGCTCCGGCACCCACAGCTCGCCGGGCGAGCGGTGGCCGAGCGGCCCGGGGTGGCCCGGCTCACTGTGGTCGTGCGGGTCCAGGTGCTCGCCCTCGCCCTCGGCGCTGGGCATCGTCGACTCGGAGCAGGCCCGGCACAGCAGCCGTACGGAGGACGACCAGTCCTCGGCGGCGAAGCCGGCGTCGGCGGCGAGCTGCTCCAGGGCGTCCCGGTCCGCCTCGGTGGCGGCCTCCAGGAGGACCACCCAGGTCGGCACCGGCGAGGGCGCCCACAGCTCGATCTCGTCGAAGACGGGATAGGAGGGGCCCGCGCTGGTGGTGCGCTCGCCGTTGGGCACGCCGTCGTGGAGGACGACCTCGCCCCAGCGGCGGCCCGAGGACGGCAGCGGAATGGACAGCACCTCGATCCGGGCCGGGTCGAGCCGGCGGCCCCACACGACCTCGGCCTCGCCCTCCGGAGAGAGCCGCACGGCCGCGCTGCCCAGCTCCATGCCGGCCGGCTCGCCGGTGCCGGAGGCGGCCCCGGGGACCTTGAGCCCGTACGCCTGCCAGGCGCGGCGGGCCAGCGGCCAGTCCTGGAGCGCGGTGGCGGCGATGCCGACGTTCCACCAGTCGGGGGCGCCGGTCTCCTTGTCGAGCAGGGCGACGGCGCGCAGCCCGGCGGCCCTGGCCTGCTCCCAGTCGTGCCGGAACTTGTGCAGCAGGGCCAGGTTGAACCAGGACTCCGAGAGCCAGGGCTCCAGGTCCGCCGCGCGCGTCAGCAGCGCACCCGCGTCCTCGTACCGGCCGTCGCCGATCAGCGTGAACGCGCGGTCGGTGGCCTGCCGCCACGAGGCGGAGGGCCGATGCCGTACCTTCCCGAAGATCCTCACGATTCCCGCCTGCCGGTCGCTTCACCCTCTTGTTCGCATCCAACCATGCCCGGTCGGACACGCGCTCATTACCCATGGGTTACCCCGGAGGAGCAGGGGCGACGCCGCCTCGGGCCAGAACGCGGGCGAGTGTTTCCACGACGTCGGGGTGGTAGTCGCGCGCGGTGCCGAGGCGGAGCCGTTCGAGCGCGCCCAGACCGCCGCCCGCGGTGGCGGCGGCGAGGTCGTCGTAGGCGTTCACGGCCCGGACGATCCGGGCGGGCAGGGGCTGCTCGCGGTACGGGTCGGCCTGCCGCTCCACGACGACGGCGACGGCCGCCGGGACGCCCGTCTGACGGACCACGGCGCCGCCGAGCAGGGCGATCCTGCGCTGCTCCTCGGCGGGCAGCAGGGCGGTGGCGCCGCCGGCGACGGGGTCGACCAGCGAGAGCTGTCCGATGTCGTGCATGAGCGCCGCGTATTCGAGGACGGTGAGCGCGTGCCCGGACAGGCCGAGCTCGCGGCCCACGGCCCGGCTGAGCGCGGCGACCCTGCGGGCGTGGCCCGGCGGGGTGCAGCCGGCGACCTCGGTGGCCCGGGCGAGGGAGGCGATGGTCTCCCGGTTGACCGTCCGCACGGCCGCGTATCGCCGGAAGGAGACCTGGGCCAGGAGCAGCGGTACGGCGAAGACGGGCAGGGCCCACAGCCCGGCGGCGGCCACGCCGAGGGCCATGACCGTGCCGGTGGCGCAGACGGCGGAGCCGATGCCGAGCAGGGCGCGCAGTTCGTCGCGGAGCAGCGGGCCGTAGGCGAGGCCGTCGCGGGCGTGGTGCAGCAGGGCGGCGAGGACGGCGTCGCACAGGGCGGTGAGGAGCAGCAGGACGAGCAGGAAGAGGGCGTAGGAGGGGCCTTGCGGGAGGAGGGCGGTGAGGGTGCCGGCGTTGTAGAGGGGCTGGAAGCAGAGGGCGGCGAAGGCGACGGTGAGGATGCGCCGGGCCATGTGGTCGAGGTCGGGTCCGCGGCCGCGGGCCACGTGGGGCACGGTCCCGGCGAGGCGGGCCGCGACGACGACGGCGAGGGTCTGGAGGACGCCGTGGGTGGTGGCCTCTCCCCCGCTCTCGCCCAGGAGGGCGTAGGCGAGGGAGCCGGCGGTGGCGAGCGGGGCGGGTTCCCGGTCGTCCGGCGGGGCGCCCCGGCGGGTGAGCTCGCCGAGGGCGATGAGGAGACCGAAGGCGAGGGCGTTGCCGGGTTCGTCGAGGCCGTGCCAGAGGGTGGTGGCGAGGGCGGTGAGGGTGAGCAGCAGGGCGGTCGCGTGGACGGCGCGGACGGCGGCGCGCCCGGCGCTCACGTGCGCTCCTGCGGCCGGGGCGCCACGGGGTGGGGCGCGACGGGGTGCGGCTGGGGGTGGGGTTGTGGTGGGGCTTGCGGCTCGGACGGGGCGCGGGACTGAGCCGGGGCTTGGACTGGGGCTTGGGACCGGGCCTCAGGCCGAGCCTGGGCCGGGCCTTGGGCCGTGGTCGGGGCCTGAGCCCGGTTCGGGGCCTGAGCCCGGTCCTGGGCTCGGGACCGGGGCCCCGGTTCGGGCCGGGGCGGGTGACCGGGTTCCCGGCGGGCGGGCGGGGTACGCGGGGCCGGGACGGCGGGCTCGTCGGCGGTGACCTCGGTCTGCCAGCCGTGCCGGTGCAGCGCCCGGCCGAGCGCGGCCACCATCCGCGGGTCGAACTGGCTGCCGGCGCACCGCTCCAGTTCGGCGAGGGCGGTCTCGACGGGCCGGGCCCGGCTGTAGGAGCGGGTGGAGGTCATGGCGTCGAAGGCGTCGGCGACGGCGACCACGCGCGCGTACTCGGGGATCTGGTGGCCCTTGAGGCCGTACGGGTAGCCGCTGCCGTCCATGCGTTCGTGGTGGTGGAGGATCGCGGTGCGGGCCTCGCCGAGGAAGGCGATGCCGCGGACCATCTCGTGCCCGTACTCGGGGTGGAGCTCGATGATCCGGCGCTCCTCGGGGGTGAGCGGCCCGTCCTTGCGGAGCACCCGGGTCGGCACGCCCAGCTTGCCGACGTCGTGGAGGATCCCGGCGAAGCGGACGACCTCCAGGCGGGGCTCGTCCATGCCGAGCTCGCGGGCGATCAGGACGGAGGCGCGGCCGACGCGCTCGCTGTGCCCGCGCGTGTAGCGGTCCTTGATGTCGACGGCCTGGACGAGGGCCCGGATGGTGGCCTGGTGGGCGGCGCGTTCGCGGTGGTACTGGGCGAAGCCCCAGCAGGAGATGTACATGGGCAGCAGGACGAAGAGCGCGGCGACCGGTCCGTGGGTGCTGCGCCACAGCACGGCCGTCATCAGACCGGCGAGCCCGTGCACGGCGTGCGGGGCGAGGGAGCGGCCGAGCAGTCCGCGCCACGCGGTCCGCGGGGAGCGCCGTTCGGCGGTGGCGCGGATGCCGCCCTCAAGCACGGTGAGCACGAGGCAGAAGGTGAGGGCGGTGGCGCCGGTCGGCAGCAGCACGTACGGGAAGTCCGGGGTGTCGGGTCCGCGGCCGAGGGCGCCGGGGCACTGGAGGGCCTGTCCGACGTGGGCGGCGGCCCAGACGGCGAGGGCGAGCTGGGCGGCCCGCCAGGCGCGGCGCGGCGCGGCGGGCGGCTGCTCGACGGGGGCGAGCACGGCCCCGGGCAGGGCGGTGAGCGCGGCGGCGGAGGGCGGCAGGAGCAGCGCGGCGGCGAGCAGGACCGCGAAGAAGGAGCCCGTGCCGGGGCCCGGGCCCTCGGCGGGGCCGCCGCCGAGGGCGCGGGCGGCCGGCGGCCAGCGGCCGGGCAGTTCGCAGACCGCGTAGACGGCGGCGAGCAGCAGGACGGCGTGCCAGGGGGTGTGCGCGCCGGGGCGTAAGGCGGGCAGGACGCTCGCGGCGGCGACGAGCAGGGCACAGCCGATCAGAACGCGTGCCGATCGCGGGACCACCATCACGGGACCACGCTAGCGATCCGGGGGCGGCGGGACGGCCGGGCGCGGCCGATTCGCACCATCGGGTGATACAAGCCGATAGGCAGACCGGCGGCGCGAAAGCCGGAGCCGGGCGGGCCACCCTCCTGGGTGTCCCGCCCGGCTCCCGGTTCGCGTGGCGCGCCGTGTGCCGGCTACTGCTCCTGCGGGGTCGCGGGAGCGGCGGCGACGTCCTGCTCGGACACCGTGTGTCCGGAGCGGATCAGCTCGATCCGGCCCATCACCTTGGCGCGCAGGTCGACGGGGACGTCGTCACTGCCGCAGCAGCGCTTGACGAGCTTCTTCACGGCCTGTTCGAGGCCGTACTTCTCCAGGCACGGGGAGCACTCCTCGAAGTGCACCTCGAACTTGGTGCATTCGCCGTCGGGCATCTCTCGGTCGAGGAACTCGTAGAGATGGTCCAGGACCTCAGAGCAGTCCGTCTCGTGCGGGTCTCCGCAGCTCATGAGCCCGAGCCTTTCAGATCGTGCGTCGACTCTCCGGCGCCCGCCGGCACCAGCCCGCGCTCACGGGCGTAGTCCTCGAGCATGCCGCGCAACTGGCGGCGTCCCCGGTGCAGTCGGGACATCACCGTACCGATGGGTGTCCCCATGATGTCCGCGATCTCCTTGTACGCAAAGCCCTCGACGTCCGCGAGATAGACGGCGATGCGGAACTCCTCGGGAATCGCCTGCAGCGCTTCCTTCACGTCCGAGTCCGGCAGGTGGTCGAGGGCCTGGGACTCGGCCGAGCGCAGTCCGGTCGACATGTGCGACTCGGCGCGGGCGAGCTGCCAGTCCTCGATCTCCTCGGCAGCGGAGCGCTGGGGCTCGCGCTGCTTCTTGCGGTACGAGTTGATGAAGGTGTTCGTGAGGATGCGGTACAGCCACGCCTTGAGGTTCGTGCCCTCGCGGAACTGGTGGAAGGAGCCGTACGCCTTGGCGTAGGTCTCCTGCACCAGGTCCTCCGCGTCCGCGGGGTTGCGCGTCATGCGCAGCGCGGCCGAGTACATCTGGTCGAGGTAGCCGAGGGCGTCCCGCTCGAAGCGCGCGTTGCGCTCCTCGGTCGTCTCCTCGGGGCCGTCGTCGGTCCCTGTGTCGGTCCCAGTGACCGGACCCACCTCCTCCAGCGCTGCGGCGAATCCGAACGCGGACCCGCTCGCTTCGGAGGATAGACGAGGAACCGCACCGCCCGCCGCCCGAATAGGGGTGGCCTTGGGCCCGGGCAGCACCGTCCAGTCGAGGTCAGCGGCCTGCGGGCGCTCCGGGCAGATGGTCGATCCCATGCGACGGACTCCCTCTTCCTTGCTCTCAAGCACCGATGTCCGTCACAACAGCGGTCCGCCGCCCCGCATTCCCGGGGCGGCGGACCGGTCAGCGAAGGGCCGCGAGCCACCCCGTGACCGCGCGCACGATCGTCTCCACGGCCTCGTCCTGGGTGAGCGGGGCGCGCCTGGGCACGGCGAAGCCGTGGTCGCCGTACGGGACCTCGGCGAGCGTGTAGGGGCCGGCCGGGAACTCGTCGGGCCTGCCGAAGGGGTCGTTGCCGCCCTGCACGACGAGGGTCGGGACGCCCGCGCCGAGGAGCTCGTCGGCCCGGGACTTCTCCGGCCGGCCCGGCGGGTGCAGCGGGAAGCTCAACGCGAGCACGGCGCTCGCGCCGAGCTCGCGGGCGGTGCGGCAGGCGACCCGGGCGCCGGCGCTGCGGCCGCCGGCGATCACCGGCAGGCCCGGGGCCGCGAGCGCGGGCCACAATCCGCGCCAGCCGGTGTCCAGGGTCTTCGGCGCGGGGGCGACCTTCTTGCCGGCGACCCGCCAGGGCTGCTCGACCAGGGCCACGCTCACCCCTTCGGCGGGCAGCGCGCCGGCCAGGGCCCGCAGATCACGGGCCTCGATGCCGCCGCCGGCGCCGTGGCTCACGGCGAGCACCGTCCACGGCTTCCTCGCGGCGTGCCAGGTGATCCGGGCGTCCCCGACGTCGGTCGGAACGATCTCGCTCTTCGTCACGTCCCCATCCTGCCAAGGAGCCGAGGACGGGCCGGGGAAACCCGCCCGGCAGGGCCCTCAGAACAGCGTCGCCTCCTCCGGTCCCTCCAGTTCCTTCAGGAGCTCGGGCCCGTTGTTCCGTACGTTGCTGACCGCCGTCGCCACCGGATAGGCCCGCATCAGGCCGCCCGGCGGCGGGGCGAGCAGTGAGCGCAGCTCGTCCGGGTCGGTGCGGGCCGGGTCCAGCCAGGCGTCCCAGCGGTCCGGGGTGAGCATCAGGGGCATCCGGGGGTGGATGTCCGCGAGCGAGCGCGGCCCCTCGGCGGGGGCGACGCCCAGCGGGGCGGTCTCGGCCTCCGTGGTCACCACCGAGCACGTCACCCACCATGCCTGCGGGTGGTCGTCGGGCAGGGTCCGGTCCCGCCAGAACTCGTAGAGCCCGGCCATGGCGAAGACGGAGCCGTCGGCGGGGGTCACGAAGTACGGCTGCTTGCGGGGCCGCTTCCGCTTGCCCTCGACCTCCAGTTCCCGCTCGTCGCTGCCGGTCACCCACTCGTAATAGCCGTCGGCGGGCAGAATGCAGCGGCGGGTCGCGAAGGCCCGCTTGAAGGAGGGCTTCTCGTGGACGGTCTCCGCCCGCGCGTTGATCATCCGGGCCGCGCCCTCCGGGCTCTTCGCCCAGGACGGCACGAGTCCCCACTTCAGCGTGCGCATCTGGCGAACCGGCCGCCGTGATTCCGCGTCTTTGAGAGGACGCTCCAGGATCACGTGGACCTCTTTGGTGGGTGCCACGTTCCAGTCGGGGGCCAGGGTCTCCTCGGGCTCCCACTTCTCGACCTCGAAGGCGTCCACGAGGTCCTCGGGCCGCCGGCTCGCTGCATACCGTCCGCACATGAGTGCCACACTGCCAGGTCCTGACCGCTACCGAGGAGCCCGTCCGCACCATGAGCCGCCCACTCGACGTCCTCGGCACCCAGCCCGCGCCCGACCTGTGGATCGTGATCGCCACGGCGGTCGCCGCGCTCGCCGCGGTCCTGCCCCGCCCGCTCTGGCGGCTGTCCCGCAACGCGATCACCATCGCGCACGAGGGCGGCCACGGCCTGATCGCCCTCGTGACCGGCCGCCGGCTCCAGTCGATCCGGCTGCACTCCGACACCAGCGGCCTCACCGTCTCGCGGGGCCGCCCCACCGGCATCGGCATGATCCTGACGGCCGCGGCCGGCTACACCGCGGCCCCGCTGCTCGGCCTCGGCGGCGCCGCCCTGCTCGCCTCGCACCACGTCACGCTGCTGCTGTGGCTGGCCACGGCGCTGCTCCTGGCGATGCTGGTGATGGTCCGCAACGCGTACGGGATCTTCACGGTCCTGCTCACCGGCGCGCTGTTCCTCCTGGTGTCCTGGCTGACCGATCCGGACGTGCAGTCCGTCTTCGCGTACGCGGTGGTCTGGTTCCTGCTGCTCGGCGGGGTGCGGCCGGTGTTCGAGCTCCAGGCGAAGCGGCGCCACGGCGGGGCCGGCGACTCCGACGCCGACCAGCTCTCGCGGCTCACCCATGTGCCGGCGGCGCTGTGGCTGTTCTTCTTCCACACGGTGTCCCTCTCGGCCCTGATCGGCGGCTTCCGCTGGCTCGTGCGGTGGTGACACCCCCGTAAAGTGAGGGCATGACCGATAGCTCCGCTCAGCCCGATGTGCTCACCGGCCTCTGGCCCGCCCCGTACGCGGGCGGCGCCGTCGACGCGACCGTCACCGTGCCCGGATCCAAGTCGGTCACCAACCGCGCGCTGGTGCTCGCGGCGCTGGCCGCCGAGCCGGGCTGGGTGCGCCGGCCGCTGCGCTCGCGCGACACCCTGCTGATGGCTGAGGCGCTGCGCACCCTCGGCGTGAAGATCGAGGAGGGCGTGGGACCGGACGGCACCGGTGAGGCGTGGCGGGTCATCCCGGCCGGGCTGCGCGGCCCGGCGACCGTCGACGTCGGCAACGCCGGTACGGTCATGCGCTTCCTGCCGCCGGTCGCGGCCCTCGCCGACGGCCCGGTCCGCTTCGACGGCGACCCGCGCTCCCACGAGCGCCCGCTGCACGGCGTGATCGACGCGCTGCGCGCGCTGGGCGCCCGGATCGACGACGACGGGCGCGGCGCGCTGCCGATGACCGTGCACGGCGGCGGCGGTGTGGAGGGCGGTGTCGTGGAGATCGACGCCTCCTCGTCGTCCCAGTTCGTCAGCGCCCTGCTGCTGTCGGGCGCCCGTTTCAACCACGGTGTGGAGGTGCGGCACGTCGGCGACCGGCTGCCCTCGCTCCCGCACATCCGGATGACGGTCGACATGCTGCGGGCCGTCGGCGCGCAGGTGGACGAGCCGGAGCACGGCGGCCGGCCCGACGTGTGGCGGGTGGCGCCGTCCGCGCTGCTCGGCCGCGACCTGGTCGTGGAGCCCGACCTGTCGAACGCGCAGCCGTTCCTGGCGGCCGCGCTGGTCACCGGCGGCCGGGTCACCGTGCCGGACTGGCCGGCCAGGACCACCCAGCCCGGTGACGCGCTGCGGGAGATCTTCACCGAGATGGGTGGCTCCTGCGAGCTGACCGAGCAGGGCCTGACCTTCACCGGCACCGGCCGGATCCACGGCATCGACGTGGACCTCGGCGAGGTCGGCGAGCTGACCCCCGGCATCGCGGCCGTGGCGGCCCTGGCCGACTCCCCCTCCACCCTGCGCGGCGTCGCCCATCTGCGGCTTCACGAGACCGACCGCCTCGCCGCCCTGACCAAGGAGATCAACGGTCTCGGCGGGGACGTCACGGAGACCGAGGACGGCCTCCACATCCGCCCGCGCCCGCTGCGCGGCGGCGTCTTCCACACGTACCACGACCACCGGATGGCGACCGCGGGCGCGATCATCGGCCTGGCTGTCGAGGGTGTGGAGATCGAGAACGTGAAGACGACCGAGAAGACCTTGCCGGACTTCCCGAGGATGTGGACCGAAATGCTCGGAGTCTGAGCCATGCGGCGTTACGGGAAGCACACCGACGAGGACGACATCCGCCAGCGGCCCAACCGCAAGGGCAACCGTCCCCGTACGACCATCCGTCCCAAGCACGAGGACGCCGTCGAGGGCATGGTCCTCACCGTGGACCGCGGCCGGCTGACCTGCCTGGTGGACGACCGGGTCGTGATGGCGATGAAGGCGCGCGAGCTGGGCCGCAAGGCCGCCGTGGTCGGCGACCGGGTCTCCCTGGTGGGCGACCTGTCCGGGGAGAAGGACACGCTGGCGCGGATCGTGCGGATCGGCGAGCGCAGTTCGGTGCTGCGGCGCACGGCCGACGACGACGACCCGTACGAGCGGGTGGTGGTCGCCAACGCCGACCAGCTCGCGATCGTCACCGCGCTCGCCGACCCCGAGCCGCGTCCGCGCCTGATCGACCGCTGTCTGGTCGCGGCCTTCGACGGCGGGCTCACGCCCTTCCTGGTGCTGACGAAGTCGGACCTGGCGCCGCCGGAGAAGATCCTGGAGCTGTACGGCGCGCTGGACATCCCGTACGTGGTGGTGAACCGCGAGGAGCTGTACGACGGCGGCGCGGCCGACCGGGTGCGGGAGCACCTGGGCGACCGGGTGACCGCGTTCGTGGGGCACTCCGGTGTGGGCAAGACGACGCTGGTGAACGCGCTGGTGCCGGAGGAGCGGCGGCGGAGCACCGGTCTTGTGAACGCGGTGACCGGCCGCGGCCGGCACACCACGACCTCGGCGCTCGCGCTGCCGCTGGACAAGGCGGACGGCTGGGTGATCGACACCCCCGGCGTGCGCTCCTTCGGCCTGCACCACGTCGACCCGTCCCGGGTCATCCACGCCTTCCCGGACCTGGAGTCGGGTACGGAGAACTGCCCGCGCGCGTGCAGCCACGACGAGCCCGACTGCGCTCTCGACGCCTGGGTCGCGGAGGGCCACGCGGATCCCGCCCGGCTGTACTCCCTGCGCCGGCTGCTGGCGACACGCGAGCGCCGCGAGGGCGACTGACCGGGGACTGCCACGGTCTGACCGGGGTCTGAGCGGGGACGCGCCACCCGGATCGCGCACGTTTGCGGGCCGCGACGCCTGGTAAGTGCATAATCGCACCAAGCGACACGAAGCAGTCACGACGGCGTGGGAGGCACTGACGATGGCGTGGCTGCTGGTGGTGGTCGCCGGACTGCTCGAGACCGGCTTCGCGGTCTGTCTGAAGCTCTCCCACGGTTTCACCCGCCTGTGGCCCACGATCGCGTTCGCGTGTTTCGCCCTCGGCAGCTTCGGTCTGCTGACGCTGGCCCTGCGCAAGCTCGACGTCGGTCCCGCGTACGCGGTGTGGACCGGCATCGGGGCGGCGGGGACGGCGATCTACGGGATGGTGTTCCTCGGCGACCTGGTGTCCACGCTCAAGATCGTCTCGATCACGCTGGTGATCGTGGGGGTCATCGGCCTCCAACTGTCGGGCTCCGCGCACTGATCCGGCCGCCGGCCCGGCCCGCGCCGATCCTCGTGTGCGGGGTTCCGCGGCGTCGTCTGCGCCGAGGCCACGACGTACGACAGGGCGAGACGGAGCGCGAGTTCGCAGGAGCGGGCGGCGGCCCGCGGGTCCTCGGCGAGCAGCGCGGCCGCCCGGTCCCGCGCCTGCACCAGCAGCTCCGCCGGTGACGGCACTCCGGCGTCGGCGCGCCGCTGGTCGGGGACGGCGGCGGTGCGGCTCCCGGTGCGCGCGGGCCGCGGGGCGGGCAGCCGGTCGCCCCAGGCGCCGGTGAGCAGGGCGCGCAGCACGGGCCGGGCGGCGGCCGCGGCGACGGTCCACTCGGCGACGGCGACCAGGCGGCGGGCGGGCGGCGCGGGTTCGGCGAGGGCGGTCTCGACGCCCCGCAGATAGAGGTCGGCCTCGCGGCGCACCAGGGCGCGGGCGAGCCCCTCCTTGCTGCCGAACTCGTTGTAGAGGGTCTGCCGGGAGACCCGCGCGGCGGTGGCCACGTCGACCATCCGCACGGCGGACCAGGGCAGCGTGGCGAGGGCCGCGAGGGCCGCGTCGAGCAGGGCCTCGCGCGCGCCCGGCCCCTTCGGCGTCCTCGGCGTCCTCGGGACAGTCGGCATCGTCGCCTCCCGGCCGGATCGGTTCTGCGCACAGCGTTGACGGACGGCCACGCACTGTCAAGGGTCGGCGCGGGCCGACGCGTCTTCGGGGGATAGAGTTTCGACCATGGCCGATTACCACGACGATCTGCGTCTCGCCCACGTCCTCGCGGATGCCGCGGACGCGGCCACGATGGACCGGTTCCAGGCGCTGGACCTGAAGGTCGAGACGAAGCCCGACATGACTCCGGTGAGCGAGGCCGACAAGGCTGCGGAGGAGCTGATCCGCGGCCAGTTGCAGCGTGCCAGGCCCCGGGACGCGATCCTCGGCGAGGAGTACGGCGTGGAGGGCACGGGCCCGCGCCGCTGGGTGATCGACCCGATCGACGGCACCAAGAACTACGTGCGCGGGGTGCCCGTGTGGGCGACCCTGATCGCGCTGATGGAGGCCGGCGAGACCGGTTTCCAGCCGGTGGTGGGCGTGGTCTCGGCGCCCGCGCTCGGCCGCCGCTGGTGGGCGGCGAAGGGGCTCGGCGCGTACACGGGCCGCAGCCTGGCGTCGGCGACCCGGATCGGGGTGTCGAAGGTCGGCCGCCTGGAGGACGCCTCGTTCGCGTACTCGAGCCTGAGCGGCTGGGAGGAGCGCGGCCGGCTCGACGGCTTCCTCGACCTCACGCGCGCGTGCTGGCGGACCCGGGCGTACGGCGACTTCTGGCCGTACATGATGGTCGCCGAGGGCTCGGTGGACATCTGCGCGGAGCCGGAGCTGTCGCTGTGGGACATGGCGGCCACGGCGATCGTGGTGCAGGAGGCCGGCGGCACCTTCACCGGGCTCGACGGCCGGCACGGGCCGCACAGCGGGAACGCGGCCGCGTCGAACGGCCTGCTCCACGGCGAGCTGCTCGCCTACCTCAACCAGCAGGCCGCCACGGAGGGCTGACCGCCCCTCAGCGCTCCCGGGGAAGCTTCGCGCGCCCCCTTGTCGACCCTCCACCCCGGTGCCACTCTGAGAATCCCCCCTTTGTGAACTTGTGAAAGAGTTCTCGAAGTCACCGATTCGGAGGTGGTTCCCTCCATGCTCGTCCGCGACGCCATGAGCACCGTCATCCTCACCATCGGCCCTGCCCACACCCTCCGCCAGGCGGCGCGACTGATGTCGGCGCGCCGCGTCGGCGCGGCCGTCGTCCAGGACGGCGATGCCGGCGGCTTCGGCATCCTCACCGAGCGCGACGTCCTCAACGCGCTCGGATCGGACCGGAATCCCGACCTGGAGACCGCCGACGCCCACACCACCCGGGACGTCGTCTTCGCCGCCCCGACCTGGACCCTGGAGGAGGCCGCGGAGGCGATGACCCGCGGCGGCTTCCGCCACCTGGTCGTCCTCGACGACCACGGGCCGGTCGGCATCGTGTCCGTGCGCGACATCATCCGCTGCTGGCTCCCGGTGCACAGCGCCGCGGCCGCCTGACGCCGGTCGACGGCAGAGGGCCGGACTCCCGTACGGATACGGG
Source organism: Streptomyces sp. NPDC006339 (assembly GCF_040612775.1). Lineage (NCBI taxonomy): Bacteria > Bacillati > Actinomycetota > Actinomycetes > Kitasatosporales > Streptomycetaceae > Streptomyces > Streptomyces sp. NPDC006339. Next base: position 4,613 of record NZ_JBEXQW010000046.1, on the reverse strand, counting down.
AAGTCCGGCCCTCTTCTCCCTACGGCAGGCGGCCGTCAGCCACGGAGGGCCTGGACCGCGGCGTCGAGCCGCTTGCCGAAGTCTTCGTCCGCGTTGCGGAAGTTGCCGATCGCGCGCTCGGCGATGTCGTCGCGCGACACCTTGGCGATGAAGCCGGCCAGGTTCTCGATCAGCCGGCCCTTCTCGTCCTCCGACATCAGGCGGTAGAGGTCGCCCGCCTGCCGGAAGTCGTCGTCCTCGGCGTGCACGGGGGCGGCGTGGTCACCGGTGACGCCGGTGACCGGGACGGGCTGCCACAGCGGGCGGCCGGTCTGCCGCGGGCCGCCGAAGCTGTTGGGCTCGTAGTTCTTCGCGGCGCCGTGCCGGCCGTCGTAGAGGAAGCCGTCACGGGAGTTCGTGCGGGCCTCGGTGGCGTGCGGGCGGTTCACCGGCAGGTGGTCGGCGTTGATGCCGACCCGGTAGCGGTGGGCGTCGCCGTAGGCGAAGAGGCGGCCCTGGAGCATCTTGTCCGGGGACGGGCCGATGCCGGGCACGAAGTGGGCCGGGCTGAAGATCGACTGCTCGACCTCGGCGAAGACGTTCCGCGGGTTGCGGTTGAGCTCCAGCTTGCCGATCTCGATCGGCGGGTAGTCCGCGTGCGGCCACACCTTGGTGAGGTCGAACGGGTTGAAGCGGTACGTCGCCGCGTCGGCCGCCGGCATGATCTGCACCTGCACGGTCCAGGACGGGAAGGCACCGCGCTCGATCGCCTCGCGCAGGTCGCGCTGGTGCGAGTCGGGGTCCTCGCCGGCCAGTCGGTTCGCCTCCGCCTGGGTGAGGTTCCTGATGCCCTGGTCGGTCTTGAAGTGGTACTTGACCCAGAAGACCTCGCCGGCCTCGTTGTTCCACTGGTAGGTGTGCGAGCCGTAGCCGTTCATGTGGCGGTACGAGGCGGGGATGCCGCGGTCGCCGAACAGCCAGGTCACCTGGTGGGTGGACTCGGGGCTCAGCCCCCAGAAGTCCCAGACGTTGTCCGCCTCCTGCGAGCCGGTGTACGGGTCGCGCTTCTGGGTGTGGATGAAGTCGGGGAACTTGATGGCGTCCCGGATGAAGAACACGGGCGTGTTGTTGCCGACGAGGTCGTAATTGCCCTCTTCGGTGTAGAACTTCAGCGCCCAGCCGCGCGGGTCGCGCACGGCGTCGGCCGCGCCCAGGCTGCCCGCGACGGTGGAGAAGCGCAGGAAGGTCTCGGTCCGCTTGCCGACCTCGGAGAGGAAGGCGGCCCTGGTGTACGGGGTGACGTCGGCGGTCACCGTGAAGGTGCCGTAGGCGCCGGCGCCGCGGGCGTGCACCACGCGCTCCGGGATGCGCTCGCGGTTGAAGTGGGCCAGCTTCTCCAGGAGGAGCTGGTCCTGCACGAGGACCGGCCCGCCGGCGCCCGCCGTCTCGCTGTTCTGGTTGTCCGCGACCGGCGCGCCGGCCTCGGTGGTGAGCGGTCCCCGCGTCGGTCCCTGCGTCACGTGCGCCTCCTGCTGCATGGTTCTGCCGCAGACCTGTCCTGCCTGCCGTACTCGATCCTACGCTGGACAATGTCTAAGTCAAGTGAGCATCCAAAGTCACACCGGTTCGGGATTCTGGGCCCGGCTGTTAGGCTGGCTCCCATGAGTGACCTGTTGGAACGACTGCGCGGCCGTGGCTGGCGGATGACCGCGCAGCGACGCGTCGTGGCCGAAGTGCTCGACGGGGATCATGTGCATCTGACCGCCGACGAGGTCCACGCGCGCGCCGTCGAGCGCCTGCCCGAGATCTCGCGCGCCACCGTCTACAACACGCTGGGCGAGATGGTCACGCTCGGCGAGGTGATGGAGGTCGCGACGGACGGCCGCGCCAAGCGGTACGACCCGAACGCCCACCGCCCGCACCAGCACCTGGTCTGCGGCCGCTGCGGCGCGATCCGGGACGTCCACCCGGCGGGCAACCCGCTGGCCGACCTTCCCGACTCGGAGCGCTTCGGCTTCACGATCTCGGACGTCGAGGTCACCTACCGGGGAATCTGCCCGAACTGCGCGACGACCGCCTGACGGCGTCCCCCGTTCGGCACAGAAGGCCCCCGCCCCTCAGGGCGGGGGCCTTCTGCGTGCGGTGGTGGCCTGTGGGCCTCGCGGGATCCGACGAACGACGAACGACGATCGACGAAGGCCCGGATCCGTCAGACGGATCCGGGCCTTCGTGCTACTGAGTAGCGGGGACAGGATTTGAACCTGCGACCTCTGGGTTATGAGCCCAGCGAGCTACCGAGCTGCTCCACCCCGCGTCGGTGAACCCAACCTTACGGGACCGTTCGGACCAGAGCAAATCGATAGGTCGAGCGAACCGTGTGACCCGCGTGACACGGGCCGCGTCGCGTGCGGCGCGCCGCGTGAGCCGCCGTCACGCCGTGAGCTCCTGGTGCAGCGCCTCGCTGAGCCGCGCCGCCCGCTCCGCGACCTCGGCCGGGCCGAGCTCGACCGCGCGGGCGCACCAGCGGCGTCCCTCGGTCAGCTCACCGCGGCGGGCGGCGAGCAGGGCGAGCCGGAGCGCGGCCCGGCCGTGACCGGCGTGGGCGGCACGCGTCCACCACAGGGCCGCCTCCCGCTCGCCGCCCTCACGGGCAAGCAGCAGCCCCAGGTTGAAGGCCCCGTTGCGGGACCCGGCCTCGGCCGCCTCCCGGTACCAGCGGGCGGCCTGCGCCACGTCGCCTCGGGCGGCGGCGAGCATGCCGACCCGGACCTGGGCACGGCGGTGCCCCTGCTCGGCGGCGCGCTCGTACCACTCCTCGCACTCGCTCTTCTCCTCGCGCGAGGCGCCGAGGGCCGGAGGACCGGGCGCCGGGCGCCGGGCGTCGAGGACCGTGGCCAGCCGGAAGGCCGCCTCGGCGCTGCCGCCGCCCGCCGCGCACCGCAGGTAGCGCTCGGCGGCCTGCTCGTCGCCGTCGCGCAGGCAGGCGATGCCGACCTGGAGGGCGGCCTCGGTGTGCCCGGCGGCGGCCGCCCGCTCGTACCAGACGAGGGCGGTGCGGTCGTCGTCACGGCCGGCGTGCAGGATGCCGAGGTTGAAGGCGGCGTCGACGCTGCCGGCCTCGGCGGCCTTGGAGAACCAGGGCTCGGCACCGTTGGCGTCGCCGGCCTGGAGCAGCAGGACGGCCAGCGCGTTCGCGGCCTCCCGGTGCCCGGCGTAGGCGGCGCGGCGGTACCACTGCTCGGCCTGCGCGGTCCGCTCCTGGGCGGCGCACAGCAGCCCGAGGTTGTAGGCGCCGTTCACGTCGCCCGCGTCCATGGCGGCCCGGTACCAGCGCTCGGCGGTCTGGTGCTCGCCCCGGGCGGCGTGCAGGGCGCCGAGCGCGTTGGCGGCGTTGCCGTCGCCGTCCTGGGCGGCCCGCAGCCACCACACGGCGGCGCTCTCCTCGTCGCCCGCGTCGCGCAGCAGGAAGCCGAGCGCGCAGGCGGCCTTGGCCTCGCCGTCCTTGGCGGAGGTCAGGTACCAGCGGCCGGCCTCCTTGAGCTCGCCGCGCTTCTCCAGGATCGCGCCCAGGTGCAGGGCGGCACGGCGGTGGCCGCGCGCGGCGGCCTGCCGGAACCACTGCTCGGCCTCCGCGAGGGAGTCCTTGGGCGCCGTCGGCGCCTTCTTGCGGCCGGCGGTGTCGCCCGGGGCGCCGGCGGTGGCGTCGGGCGCGGCCGCGGTGCGCAGCCCCGTGCCCGTGTCGTAGGCGTGCGGGCCGCGGGTCGGTGCCGTCGCCCGCCGCTCCAGGGCGAGGGCGAGCCGGTAGGCCGCCTCGCGGTGGCCCTGCTCGGCGGCGGCGCGCAGCCAGCGCTCTGCGCCGACGTCGCTGCGGTGCTCCAGGAGGTCGGCGAGGGCGTACGCGCCGAGGGCGTGGCCCTGCTCGGCGGACTGGCGCAGCCAGTACTCGGCGGCGGGCTCGTCGCCGCGCTCGCGGTGGTGGCGGCCGAGGGCGTGCGCGGCCGGCGCGGAACCGGCGACGGCGGCGATGCGCCACCAGCCGGCGGCCTCGTCCGGGTAGCCCCGCTGGTGCAGCAGGACACCCAGGTTGTTGGCGGCGGCGCGGTCGCCCTGGGCGGTGGCGCCGCGGAGATACGGCTCGGCGCCGTCCAGGTCGCCGCGGCGCAGCAGCAGGGCGCCGAGGGCGCTCATCGCGGCGGCGTCGCCCTGCTCGGCGGCGCGCCGGTGGCGGGCCTCGGTCTCGGCTTCGGTCTCGGTCTCGGCGGTGGTGGCGTCGACGGCAGCGGCGACGGCGGCTGCCGCGGCCTCGATGATCTCGTCTGCGGCGTTTCCGGCATACCGCTGCACAAACCGCCCTGTCTCCAACAGAGTTGCCCTGTCCCCCATAAATACCATCGTCGCACCACCTGCAACCCGCGTACACCTGGTATACCGCAGCCAGTGAGGTCACTTCAGCGTTTTGTCGACATGCCCACAGAGTGACAAGTCAAACACGTCTCACGCCAACTCGCCCCCTCCGAACCGCCGTTCAGGACATGACGAGGGCCCGGATCCTGATGGATCCGGGCCCTCGTCTTCAGTAGCGGGGACAGGATTTGAACCTGCGACCAGATCGGAAGAGCGGCGTGGAGGGAAAG